>NZ_BSBI01000016.1:0-219124 GCF_034961445.1 Streptomyces yaizuensis | reverse complement strand
ACCCGCACAACCCCCGCCTCCCCGACGATCCCCCGAGCAAAAACCAGCCTCGCCGGCGTTTGAGGCGCAGGGGTTCGGGGACTGGTCCCCGACACGGGCCCGCACACTGCGGGGCGTTCGCCTGTGCGGCGGGGCAAGCTGCTGGTCCGTCCTCAATCGCCGGACCGGCTGGAATTGCTCGGGTCATCGTCGGGAGCCAGCCCCCGAAACCCCCGCGCCTCAATCGCCGGCGAGGCTGGATTTGTTCGGGTGATCGTCGGTGGGGCCGAGTTTTCCGGGTTGCGGCAGGGGCGGACTGGTTCTCGGGGACTTGGCTTGTGCGGGCCCTGGTGGAGGGCCAGCCCCCGAGCCCCCGCGCCTCAAACGCCGGCGAGGCTGAATTTGCCCGGGTCGTCGTCGGTGGGGCCGAGTTCTACGGGTTGCCGCAGGGGCAGACAGGTCCCCGGGCGCACCGGTTGTGCGGCCCCTTGTCGGGGGCCAGCCCCCGAGGCCCCCGCGCCTCAATCGCCGGCGAGGCTGGATTTGTTCGGGTGGTCCCGGCGCACCGTGTGGTGCGGGTTGGCGGGGGCCTCCGGGCTCACCTCCTCGGGGTCGGCGGACCGAAGGCTAACGGTCAACGCACGCCGGACTTCCCGCCGATCCCCTGCGGGGGCGACCCTGCACCCCCCACCCACACAGCCGGCACAGCAGACCGGTACCCCAAGCCGGGGGGAAGGAGGGTGCGGGACCCCGTACCGACACGGGCCAGGCAGGGCCGGGCCCTGGACGGGAGGCCGAGGCACCCGTACCGACACGGGCAGGCCACCGGGGCCCCGGACGAGCGCCCCGCACACGTACCGACGCGGGCCGGACAGCGCAAGGCCGACCCCGTCCCATGGCGTCGGGTTCCGGGTCAGCGCGGCCGATTCGGACACCGGTCGTGGCTTTCCGGTCATGTCCGGTGTTTCAGGCGGCAGGCCCGATACCCGCCCCACGAGGATTGTCCCGGTCCCGCCGGTCCCGGCGATGTCGATGCCATCGGGACCGCCGGAGGCCGCGCGCGGGACCGCCCCGCTGGTCGTCGCGGGCCGTCGTGCTCCGCCACCGGGCCGCGGCCCCGTGGGGAGAGGGGACAACCGTGCACCCGACCACCAGGCCAAGACTCCCGCACACCCGCTGGCGCCGCCGGATCTCGGCCGCCGCCGCTGTCATGCTCGCCGCGACGGGCCTGGTCGCCCTGACCGGACCGTCCGCGCAGGCGGTGCAGCCAGGCCACACCACCGCCTATGTCAGCGACTTCAACGGCAAGGCCGTCTCGGTCGTCAACACCACGACCGGGGCCGTGACCGCGTCGATCCCGGTCGGCGGCTTCACCCAGGACGTGGCGATCAACACCGCGGGCACCACCGTGTACGCCGCGACCGCGCTCGCGAACACCGTCGCGGTCATCGACACCTCCGCCAACACCGTCACTGCCACCGTCCCGCTCGCGGGCATCCCCACGGCACTCACCCTGAACCCCGCGGGCACCAACCTGTACGTCGCCGACACCACCGCGCACGCCGTGGAGGTCGTCAACACCGCCACCAACACCCTCACCACGACCATCCCCGTCCCGGGCAGCCTCCAGGGCATCACCCTCAACCCGGCCGGGACCACCGCCTACGTCGCCACCTCCGGGCCGAACCGGCTGGTCGTCATCGACACCGCCACCGCGACGGTGACCACGAGCATCCCCATGCCTGCCGTCGCCTTCGGCTCCGTCGTCAATCCGGCGGGCACCGCCGTCTACGTCGCCACCACCGGCGCGGGCATCACCAAGGTCGACACCGGCACCAACACGGTCAGCGCGACCATCCCCGCCGCCGTCAACACCACCAGCGTGGCGATCACCCCCGACGGCAGCACCGTCTACGGCGGCAGCCCGCTCAGCAGCGGCGTCCATGTCGTCAGCACCGCCACCGACTCCCTCACCACGACCGTCGGAGGATTCAGCATCCCCCAGGACGTCGAGGTCAACTCCGCCGGAACCACCGTTTACGTCCCCGACCCGGTCAGCGGGACCACCAATGTCCCCGGGTACCTCTACGCCATCGACACCGCCACCAACACCGTCACCACCGTGGCCAGCGGGCTGAGCAGCCCCAGGGAAGTAGCCCTCCACACCATCCCGGCGCCCGAGATCACCAGCATCTCGCCGAACAGCGGGACCACCGCCGGCGGCACCGTCGTGACGATCACCGGAACGGACCTGAACGGCGCGACCGCCATCACCTTCGGCGGAACCCCCGCCACCGGTGTGACGTGCTCGGCGACCTCCTGCACCGCCACCGCGCCCGCGCACGCGGCAGGCACGGTCGATGTCCGGGTCACCACCCCCGGCGGCACCAGCTCCATCACACCGGCCGACGAATTCACCTACATCGCCCCGACCGCCGACATCGACGTCGATGTCACCGCACAGCCCCACCTGGGCATCCTGACGCCCTACCTGACGTACACGCTCACCGCCCGCAACACCGGTCCCGACGCGGTCACTTCGGCCACCGTCACCGCTTCCCTGCCGCCGGGCGCGAGCGCCACGAACCTCTCCGCCGGCTGCACCACCTCGGCCGGTACGGTCACCTGTGTCTACGGGTCGATCGCCAACGGGACCGCCGTGGCCAAGACGTTCCGTGTCCCGCTGCACCTGCTGTCCCTGGGACAGGTCACGGTCACCGGCACCCGGACGGCGTCCGCCCCGTCCGACCCGAACCCGGCCAACGACACCGCGTCGGCCACCTGCACCGTCATCTCCATCATCCTGACCACCTGCCCCTGAACCACCACGTCCTGCGGCCGGCCGGTGCTCCGGCCGGCCGCAGTTCGTCGGTGGTACGGGGTTACGCGACCGGCTGCCCGAGCAGCAGCAGCGGCAGGGAGTCCCCGCGCTCCCGGGCGTCGAGAGCCGCGCGGATGCGGCGCTCCTGGTACGGGCGGACGTACTCGCCCAGCTCGGGCGGCGCCACCCAGCGCAGGTCTTCCAGTTCGGCGCGGGCGGTGTCGGGAACCGCGGCGGCCTCGGCCTCGGCGGGGGTCACCGTTCCGCCGTCGCAGACGATGTTGAATCCTTCGGCGGTGCCGGTGTCGGGGTTGGCGGGGACCTGGTCGAGGACGAGGAAGCGGCTCAGTTCCCGGCGCAGCCCGGTCTCCTCGGCCAGTTCCCGCGCGGCGGCGTCGGCGATGGCCTCGCCCGCCTGGGCGCCGCCCCCGGGGAGCTGCCAGGCGCCGTTCTTGTAAGTGGGCTGGACGAGCAGGATCCGGCCGGCCTGATCCTGGATCAGGACCACGGCGCCGATGCGGCGGCCGGGCGGGGTGGCGGGGTCGATGTCGGCGTGGGTCATGGATGTCTCCTTGAGTTGGATGTGGGTGGGTGGCCCCGGCCGCCCGTGCGGGGGTCGGCAGGCGACCGGGGCCGGGAGCGAGGTGGTGAGGTCCTCGTTCCCCTTCCCCGGGCCGAAGGGGGGCAGTCCCTACGGGCCCGAGGGGGCCGCTCCCTTGCGATTTCCCGCAGCGCCAAGGGGACGCTGCCGCGCGGGAGCGGAGTCTGGGAGTGCGTCAGAGCTGGTCGCGCGCGGCCGATATCAGCAGCCCGACGACGGAGAGGTAACCGGCTATGAGGACCGCCGTCGCGGCGCCTTCCTTGAGCTTCTTCACAGGACACCGCCGGTACTGCTGCGCGTGTTGGCCTCGTTGAGTGCGGGCCTGATCCGGTCGGTGACGGTCGCCGGGCGGATGTCGGTCCGGGGCGCGTCCCACTCGCACCCGCCGTGCGGCGGACGCAGGTAGTACCGCGTCCCGTACTCCGCCATCACCACCCCGATCGCGCCCGTCACCGTGTCAAAAGCCAGCGCACCAACCGCGAGCGGTGCCCATCCCTGCGGCGTGGTGTCACACGAACGTGGGATGTTCACGGGGTCACACGGGCCCCTCACGCTGGACATAGACACTCCTCTCCGTAATGGAGCCACTACCAAGCGAGTTCAGCGTGACCTAGGCTCGAATGCGATGCAACTTGGCATCCCAGCAAACAAATTCGGGGTGAGATGTGGCGAATGTGAAGGAACTGGACCCCAGCGCATCGCAGCTGGCGGCATTCGGGGCACGTATTCGCGGCTCACGGACGGCGAGGGGGTGGAAGCAGCGGGACTTGGCATCCCAGATGGGGTTCTCCCCTACGCAGATCTCACATGTGGAAACTGGTCGCAAGATGGCAAGCTGGCGTTTTGCGCGTAGCGCTGATGCGGCCTTCGGGTTCGAAGGAACGGACGAATCATTCGAACGTGAGCTGGGCAAGATGAAACACGGAGTGCTGTTCGAGGGATTCCCGCAGTACGTCGCGTATGAAGCACGCGCCATCGAGATCAGGATCTTCAACGCGGGACTCATTCCCGGGCTGTTGCAGACCCCGGCCTACGTCGCGGCCGTTGAAGCGGGCGTCGTCAAGCGTGGCGCGAGCACGCCTGACCAAGCGGAGGAGCGCATCAATCTCCTTGCGGAACGGCAAGCTGCGCTGGTGCGCCCAACTCCGCCCACGGTGATCGCAGTACTGGACGAGAGTTGCCTCCGTCGACCGGTCGGAGGGCCCGAGGTCATGGATCGGCAGTTTGCCCACTTGATCGCGTTCGCGGAGCAGCCGAATACGATCCTCCAGGTCGCCCCCTACGCTCTGGGCGAGCATTGCCCGTTCAACAGGATGACGATACTGCTGACCTTGCCGGACCACTCCGTGGTCTCCTACGTCGAATCCCAGATCCAGGGTCATCTCAGCCGTGAGATCGCCTCCGTGCGGCCATTGATGAGGGCCTACCATCAGCTACAGGGTGCGTCGCTGTCCCAGGCGGACTCCGTGGACATGATCGAACAGATGCGAAAGGGCACTCAGTGATCGAATCCCCCTCATCCCTCAACTGGATCAAGTCGAGTTACAGCGGCGGAGGCGGAGAGTGCGTCGAGTGGGCGCCCGCACACGCGTCCGCCACCGGCATCGTCCCCGTCCGCGACAGCAAGCGTCCGGGCGGCCCGGAACTGCTGCTCTCCGCCACCGCGTTCGCCGGACTGGTCGCCCTCGCCCGGTCCACCGAGCTGTAGAACGGCCAAGGAAGGGCACTCTGCGATGAACACGACCAGCTCTCCCCCGCTGCTGCGGTGGGTCAAGTCCAGCTACAGCAGCAACGGCGGTCAGTGCGTCGAGTGGGCGCCTGAGCACGCGTCTGCTACCGACGTTGTCCCCCTGAGGGACAGCAAGCAGACCAACGGCCCCGTCCTGACGGTCTCCGCCACCGCCTTCGCCGGACTGGTCGCCCTCGCCCGGTCCACCGAGCTGTAGAACGCCACCGCACCGCCCCGAGCCCCGCCGCTTCCCATTTCCCGGAACGGCGGGGCTCGGTCGCGCGTCACCCCCCGGACGTAACCGAACCACCCCGCCCGTACAGCGACTTCGCGATGATCCCGCGCTGGACCTCCGTCGCCCCCTCGTAGATCCTCGGCGCCCGCACCTCCCGGTACAGGTGCTCCAGCAGATGCCCCCGTTGCAGCGCCGCAGCGCCATGCAACTGCACCGCCGAGTCGACCACGTACTGCGCCGCCTCCGTGGCGTACAGCTTCGCCATCGCGGACCGGCGGGGCACGTCCGGCGCCCCCGCGTCGTACGCCGCCGCCGCCGCGTAGACGAGCAGCCGGGCCGCTTCCGTCCGGGTCGCCATCTCCGCCACCCGGTGGGCCACGGTCTGGAGGTCCCGGAGCGGGCCGCCGAAGGCAGCCCGCCGGGTGGTGTGTTCGAGGGTCGCGTCCAGGGCGGCCTGGGCCATGCCGACGGCGAAGGCGCCGACGCTCGGGCGGAAGAGGTCGAGGGTGCGCATGGCGAGCCGGAAGCCGCCGTCGACGGCGCCGAGGACGTCGTCGGGGCCGACGGGCACCCCGTCGAAGGACAGCGCGCCGACGGGGTGGTCGGCGAGCATCGCCAGGGGCGTTCCGGTGAGGCCGGGGCGGTCGGCGGGGACGAGGAAGGCGGTCACGCCCCGGGAGCCGGCGTCCTCGGTGGTGCGGGCGAAGACGGTGTAGAAGTCGGCCTCGGGGGCGTTGGAGATCCAGCGTTTCGCGCCGTGGAGGCGCCAGCCGGTGCCGTCGGGGGTGGCGCGCAGGGCGAGGGCCGCCGCGTCGGAGCCGGCGGACGGCTCGGTGAGGGCGAACGCGGCGACGGTCGTGCCGGAGACCACGCCGGGCAGCCAGCGGGCGCGTTGCGCGGGGGTGCCGGCGCGGGCCACGGGGTCGGCGCCGAGGCCCTGGAGGGCGAGGGCGGACTCGGCCTCGGTGCAGCCCTGGGCGAGGGATTCGCGCAGCAGGCAGAGGTCCAGCGCGGCCGCCGGGAAGAGCCGGGCGAGGAGTCCGTGGGCGCCGAGGGCGGCCAGCAGCGGGCGGTTCACCCGGCCGGGGGTGCCGCGTTCGGCGAGGGGGCGGAGGGTGTCGGTGGCGAGGGAGCGCAGCGTGGCGCACCAGGCGGTCTGTTGTGGATCGAGCGAGAATACGGTCATTCGTGCCCCCACTTCCCCTGTCACCGCCGGGGCTCCCGGGAGGCCCTCGGGGCGGGTCTATCGCGGACCGTTGACTGTCGTCACCGTAACGATACGCTCCATGCACGACCCCACCACGAGAAGGGGCGCACCATGGAGCTGACACCCTCGGCCCACGTCGACACCTTCGCCCGGGACCATCTGCCGCCGGTGGCGCAGTGGCCCAAAATCACCCCGCTTCCCGGGCCGGACCGGCTCAACTGCGGGGTGGAGCTGCTGGACCGGACCATGGAACGGCTCGGCTCCGCGCGTCCCGCGTTCCGTACCGGTGACGGGAGTGTGTGGAGTTACGGGGAGCTGCGGGAGCGGGTGGACCGGATCGCCGGGGTCCTGCGCGGCCCGCTGGGGGTGGTCCCGGGGAACCGGGTGCTGTTGCGCGGCCCCACCACCCCCTCGCTCGCGGCGTGCTGGCTGGCGGTGATGAAGGCGGGCGCGGTGGCGGTGACCGTGCTGGACGCGCAGCGGCCCGGGGAGCTGGCGGCCATCTGTTCGATCGCGGCCGTCCGGCATGCCCTGTGCGACGCGCGGTCGGTCACAGGGCTCGCGGCGGCCGGGGTGCCGGGGCTGCGGATCACCCCGTACGGCGGCGACTCGCCCGATGATCTGCTGCGGCTCGCGCGGGGCGTGTCCGACGATTTCTCCGCCGTGGACACGGCGGCCGACGACGTGGCCCTGATCGCGTTCACGTCCGGGACGACCGGGCGCCCCAAGGCGTGCGCGCACTTCCACCGGGATGTCCTGGCGGTCGCGGACACGTTCTCGGCGCAGGTGCTGCGGCCGGAGCCGGACGACCTGTTCGCCGGGAGTCCGCCGCTGGGGTTCACCTTCGGTCTGGGCGGTCTGGTGGTGTTCCCGTTACGGGCGGGGGCCAGCGCGCTCCTGCTGGAGCGGGCCGGGCCGCGCGAGCTGCTGCCGGCGATCGACCGGCACGGGGTGTCGGTGCTGTTCACCGCGCCGACCGCGTACCGGGGGATGCTGGCCGACGCCGCCCCGTACCGCCTCGGTTCGCTGCGCCGCTGTGTGTCGGCCGGGGAGAACCTGCCCGAGGACACCTGGCGGCGGTGGCGGGAGCGGACCGGGATCCGGATCATCAACGGGATCGGGGCGACGGAGCTGCTGCACATCTTCATCTCGGCGGCGGACGACGCGATCCGGCCCGGGACCACGGGGGTCCCGGTGCCGGGCTGGCAGGCGCGGATCGTCGACGAGCGGGGGCGGCCGGTCCCGGACGGCATGCCGGGGCTGCTCGCGGTGCGCGGCCCGGTCGGCTGCCGCTATCTGGACGACCCCCGGCAGCGTGATTACGTCCGGGACGGGTGGAATCTCACGGGGGACTCCTACGTCCGTGAGCCGGACGGCTACTTCCGCTATCTGTCCCGCGCCGACGACATGATCATCTCGTCGGGGTACAACATCGCGGGTCCGGAGGTGGAGGAGGCGCTGCTGAGCCATCCGGATGTCACCGAGGCGGCGGTGGTGGGCCGGCCGGACCCGCTGCGCGGGCAGGTGGTGGTGGCGCACGTCGTGCTGCGCGAGGGCGTGCCGGCCGGGGAGGCGACGGCGGAGGCGCTGATCACCTCGGTGCGGGAGCGGCTGAGCCCGTACAAGTGCCCCCGGGAGGTCGTCTTCGCGCGGTCCCTGCCGCGTACCGGCACCGGGAAGCTCCAGCGCTACCGGCTGCGTTCCCCGGCGGACGGCGCGGGGAGCCCCGGCCGGGCCGCGCGCGGTCAGGCCCTACAGTGATCGTGTGGCCGACCAGCACACTCCCCGCTCCCTGATCGTCACCCTGTACGGCGCGTACGGCCGGGAACGGACGGGGCCGCTGCCCGTGGCCGAGCTGATCCGGCTGCTGGGCGCGGTGGGGGTGGATCCGCCGTCCACGCGGTCGGCGGTGTCCCGGCTGAAGCGGCGCGGTCTGCTGCTGCCGGGCCGGTCGGCGGACGGCGCGGCGGGCTATCTGCTCTCGCCGGACGCCCGTCAGCTGCTGGACGACGGGGACCGGCGGATCTACGCGAAGGGCGGGCCGCCGCTCGCCGAGGGCTGGGTGCTCGCGGTGTTCTCGGTGCCCGAGTCCGAGCGGAGCAAGCGCCATCTGCTCCGGTCGCGGCTGGGCCGGCTGGGTTTCGGCACGGCGGCGCCGGGGGTGTGGATCGCGCCCGCGCGGCTGTACGAGGAGACCCGGCACACCCTGCGGCGGCTGCGGCTCGATCCGTATGTGGAGCTGTTCCGGGGGGAGCATCTGGGGTTCGCGGCGACGGCGGAGGCGGTGGCGCGCTGGTGGGACCTGGGCGCGATCGCCCGGCGGCACGAGGAGTTCCTCGCGGCGCAGGAGCCGGTGCTGGGGTCCTGGTGGGAGGGGCGGGAGCCGGTGCCCGAGCGGGCGTACCGGGACTATCTGCTGGCGCTGGACTCCTGGCGGCGGCTGCCGTACCTGGATCCGGGGCTGCCGGCGGAGCTGCTGCCGGAGGGGTGGCCGGGGGGCCGGTCGGCGGTGGTCTTCGCGGAGTTGCACGCGCTGCTGCGGGACGCGGGGGCGCGCTTCGTCCACGGCGACGGCACGGGCGTGGACGGTACGGAAGGGGCGCCGGAGCCGTACCGGGGCGTCGCTCCGGTGGAGTGACGGACCGGCTCAGTCCAGTGCGAGCCGGGGTCTGGGCGCGTCGGTGCGTCCCGTCGGCGGTCTGCGGCTGCCCGCCCGGTACGGCGCCGGCCAGGGCGCGCCCGGTCCGGTGTAGCCCTGTTCGGCCGCCGCGTGCAGGGTCCAGTGCGGGTCGTACAGATGCGGGCGGGCGAGCGCGCACAGGTCGGCGCGCCCGGCGAGCAGGAGTGAGTTGACGTCGTCCCAGGAGGAGATCGCCCCGACGGCGATGACGGGCACGCCGAGCGCGTTGCGGATCCGGTCCGCGTACGGGGTCTGGTACGAGCGGCCGAAGTCGGGGCGCTCGTGGGGGACGACCTGGCCGGTGGAGACGTCGATGGCGTCGGCCCCGTGGTCGGCGAAGGCCCGCGCGATCGCCACGGAGTCCTCGGCGGTGGTGCCCCCGCGGGCCCAGTCGGTGGCGGAGATCCGGACCGTCATGGGCCGCTCGCCGGGCCAGACCGCGCGGACGGCGTCGAAGACCTCCAGCGGGAAGCGGAGCCGGTTCGCGAGCGTGCCGCCGTAGGCGTCGGCGCGGCGGTTGGTGAGCGGGGAGAGGAAGCCGGAGAGCAGATAGCCGTGGGCACAGTGGAGTTCGAGGAGGTCGAATCCGCTGGAGGCGGCGCGGCGGGCGGCCGCGGCGAACTGCTCGCGGACCGCGGTGAGCCCGGCCCGGTCCAGCTGGTGCGGAAGCTGGCTGACGCCGGGGCGGTACGGCAGCGGCGAGGCCGCCGCCAGGGGCCAGTTCCGCTCGGGCAGGGGGTCGTCCATGCCCTCCCACATCACCCGGGTGGAGCCCTTGCGTCCGGCGTGGCCGAGCTGGACCCCGATCGCGGTGCCGGGGGCCTGTTCGTGGACGAAGCGGGTGATCCGGCGCCAGGCGGCGGCCTGCTCGTCGGTCCACAGGCCGGTGCAGCCGGGGGTGATCCGGCCGTGCGCACAGACGCAGACCATCTCGGTCATCACCAGGCCCGCGCCGCCGAGGGCGCGGGCGCCGAGGTGGACGAGGTGGAGGTCGCCGGGGACGCCGTCGACGGCCGAGTACAGGTCCATCGGGGAGACCACGACCCGGTTGCGCAGTTCGAGCCCGCGCAGCCGGAAGGGGGTGAACATGGGCGGGGTGCCGGGCGGGCAGCCGAAGTCCTTCTCGACGGTGGCGGTGAAGCCGGCGTCGCGCACCCGCAGGCCCTCGTGGGTGACCCGGCGGCTGCGGGTGAGCAGGTTGAACGCGAACTGCCGGGGCGGCTGGCCGACCACGCCCGCCAGCTCCTCGAACCAGCGCAGGCTGGCGGCGGCCGCCCGCTGGGTGGACTCGACCACCGGGCGGCGCTCGGCCTCGTACGCCGCGAGGGCCTCCTCGACGGTGGGCCGTTCCCGCAGGCACGCGGCGAGGGCGAGGGCGTCCTCGACGGCCAGCTTGGTGCCGGAGCCGATGGAGAAGTGGGCGGTGTGGGCGGCGTCGCCGAGCAGGACCGTACGCCCGTGGGACCAGTGGTCGGTGACGACGGTGCGGAACGCGGTCCAGGCGGAGTGGTGGGAACGCAGCGGCCGGCCGCCGAGGACGTCCGCGAAGACGGCGGCGCACCGGTCCAGGGAGCGGGCGAGGCCGGCGGGCCCGGGGGCGTCGAGGCCGGCGGCCCGCCAGACCTCCTCCCGCATCTCGATGATCACGGTGCTGGCGTCGGGCGCGTAGGGGTAGCCGTGCAGCTGCATCACCCCGTGCCGGGTCTCCGCGATCTCGAAACGGAACGCGTCGAAGGCGAGGTCGGCGGCGAGCCAGACATAGCGGCAGCGGTGGCCGGTGATCCGGGGGCGGAAGGCGGGGGCGTGGGCCGTGCGGGTGGCGCTGTGCACGCCGTCGGCGGCGACCACCAGGTCGTGGGTGCGGGCGAGTTCGGCGGCGGGCGGGGCCTGGGTGCGGAAGCGGAGCCGTATCCCGAGGGCGGTGCAGCGGGTGTGCAGGACGGCGAGCAGCCGGCGCCGGCCCAGGGCGGCGAAGCCGTGGCCGCCGGAGCGCAGCCACCGGCCCCGGTGGCCGACGACGATGTCGTCCCAGCGGACGAACTCCTGCTCCAGGGCGTGGTGGACGGCGGGGTCGGCGCTCTCGATGCCGCCCAGGGTCTCGTCGGAGAGCACCACCCCGAAGCCGAAGGTGTCGTCGGGCGCGTTGCGTTCCCAGACGGTGATCTCCCGCCGGGGGTCGAGCCGCTTCAGCAGGACCGCCGCGTACAGTCCGCCGGGCCCGCCCCCGATGACCGCGATCCGCCGGGCGGGGCCGTGGGCGCTCACCTGCCCTGCCAGCGCGGTGGGCGCCTGCCGGTGAAGGCCGCGTGGAACTCCGCGTAGTCGTCGCTCGTCATCAGGAGCGCCTGGGTGGAGGCGTCCATCTCGACCGCGGCCGCGAGCGACATGTCCAGTTCGGCCGTGAGCAGCGCCTTGGTACGGGCGTGGGCGAGCGCGGGGCCCTCGGCGAGGGTGCGGGCGAGTTCGGCGGCGCGGGCGGGGGCGCGGCCCTCCTCGGTCACCTCGCTGAGCAGGCCGATCCGCTCGGCCTCCGGTGCGCGTACCGGCTCACCGAGCATCAGCAGCCGGGTGGCGTGGCCGAGGCCGACGACGCGGGGCAGCAGATAGGCGGCGCCCATGTCGCCGCCGGAGAGCCCGACGCGGGTGAAGAGGAAGGCGAAGCGGGCGGAGGGGTCCGCGATCCGGAAGTCGGCGGCCAGCGCGAGGACGGCGCCGGCGCCGGCGGCGACCCCGTGGACGGCGGCGATCACCGGGAAGGGGCACTCGCGGATCGCCCGGACGACCAGTCCCGTCATCCGGTTGAAGTCCAGGAGGGCGGCGGTGTCCAGGGCGAGGGTGGCGCCGATGATCTCGTCCACGTCGCCGCCGGAGCAGAAGCCGCGCCCCTCGCCGCCGAGGACGAGCGCCCGGACGGAGCGTTCGCGCGCCAGCTCGGCGAGGAGGTCGCGCAGGTCGGCGTAGGCGCCGAAGGTGAGCGCGTTGAGCTTCTCGGGGCGGGCGAGGGTGACGGTGGCGACCCCCTCGTGGCGGTCGAGCCGCAGGTGGCGCCAGTGCTCGGTGGGGGACGCGGAGCTGGGGAAACCGGAAAAGGGCGTCATGGACGGTACCTCCCTGGCACGACCTCGGCCTGCGGAACTCCCCCGTCGCCGCCTGCCCTTCGAAGCTATCACTCATGTGTGACTGTCGTCACGAGTGCGCGATACGGTCGTGCCGGGGCATGCCGAAGGGGCGCGCGCTCATGGATGGGCGCGCGCCCCTGGGTGAACGGCCGCTTCCGGAGGACCGGAGCATCGGCTGCCGGTCCGTCGGCGGCGGTTCAGGCGGCTGTTCAGGCAGTTGTTCAGGCAGTTGTTCAGGCGGCTGTTCAGGCGGCCGGGCTCACTCCGGTCCGGCGAGCGTCGCGACCATCACGGCCTTGATCGTGTGCATCCGGTTCTCGGCCTCGTCGAAGACCACCGAGTGCTCCGACTCGAAGACCTCGTCCGTGACCTCCAGCTCGGTCAGCCCG
This sequence comes from Streptomyces yaizuensis, assembly GCF_034961445.1. Lineage (NCBI taxonomy): Bacteria > Bacillati > Actinomycetota > Actinomycetes > Kitasatosporales > Streptomycetaceae > Streptomyces > Streptomyces yaizuensis. Next base: position 206,364 of record NZ_BSBI01000016.1, on the reverse strand, counting down.
TAGCGGCCGTGGATACCCCGGGCGACGCTGGTGTCGAGGTCGTGGAAGGCCGGCAGGCAGTGCAGGAACCGCACCTGCGGATTGCCGGTGGCCCGCAGGACGTCCATGGTCACCGCGTACGGCGACAGCGCCTTGATCCGCTCGTCCCAGACCTCCTGGGGCTCGCCCATCGAGACCCAGACGTCCGTGGCGACGAAGTCCGCGCCCCGCACCCCCTCCGCGATGTCCTCGGTGAGGGTGATCCGCGCGCCGGTCCTTGCGGCCAGCTCCCGGGCGTGGGACACGAACGCGTCGGCGGGCCAGTAGGCGCGGGGGGCGACGATCCGTACGTCCATGCCGAGCAGGGCCCCGGTGACCAGGTAGGAGTTGCCCATGTTGAAGCGGGCGTCGCCGAGGTAGGCGAGGGCCATCTCCGACAGGGGCTTCGCGCAGTGCTCGGTCATGGTGAGCACGTCGGCGAGCATCTGGGTGGGGTGCCAGTCGTCGGTGAGCCCGTTGTAGACCGGCACGCCCGCGTACTGCGCGAGCTGTTCGACGGTGGCCTGGGCGTCGCCCCGGAACTCGATCGCGTCGAACATCCGCCCGAGCACCCGCGCGGTGTCCTTCGCCGACTCCTTGCGGCCGATGTGCGAGCTGGCCGGGTCGATGTAGGTGGTGCTCGCGCCCTGGTCGGCGGCGGCCACCTCGAAGGCGCAGCGGGTCCGGGTGGACGCCTTCTCGAAGATGAGCGCGATGTTCCGGCCCTGGAGCCGCCGTACCTCGGTTCCGGCGCGCTTGGCCGCCTTGAGCCGGCCCGCCAGCTCGATCAGGCCCCGGAACTCCTCGGGCGTGAAGTCCAGCTCCTTGAGGAAATGGCGGCCTTCGAGATCTATCGCCATGGTGGCTGCTCCTGCTCGCGACTGCGGTGACCTGACCCGGTCCGGACGCCCGGACCGGGTCCGGGTGGCTGTCTCATGCGGCGCTGCATGAAGCTGGAAGTGTATACGATCTCCCGCATTGCTATACAGGGTCGGCCCGCATCCCGGACGGCCGGCAAGCCCCGGCGGGACCGGCCCGAAGGGCTCCCGGGCCGGTCAGACGGCGTCCCGCTGCACGGGGCAGCTCATGCAGCGCGGACCGCCCCGCCCCCGCCCCAGCTCGCTGCCCGGGATCTCGATCACCTCGATACCCCGCTTCCGCAGAAACGTGTTGGTCGTGACATTACGCTCATATGCCACCACAACGCCGGGCTCCACCGCCAGTACGTTGCAGCCGTCGTCCCACTGCTCGCGCTCCGCCGAGTGCACGTCCTGGGTCGCCGTGAGCACCCTGATCCGCGGCAGCTCCAGCGCCTCGGCGATGGCGTCGTGCATCCGCTCCGGCGGGTGGTCGCCCACCCGCAGCCCGCCCCCCGCGTCGGCGGGCCGGATGGTGTACGAGCGGAGCATGCCCAGGCCCGCGTACTGGGTGAAGGTGTCCCCGTCCACCATGGTCATCACGGTGTCGAGATGCATGAACGCGCGCCGCTTGGGCATGTCGAGCGCCACGATCGTGTGGGCCGAACCCGCCGCGAACAGCCCCCGGGCCAGCATCTCCACCGCCTGCGGAGTGGTCCGCTCGCTCATCCCGATCAGCACCGCGCCCCGGCCGATGACCAGCACGTCCCCGCCCTCGATGGTGGACGGGTAGTCGTCCTGCCCCTGCGACCAGTGGTGGAAGTCACCGGCGAGCGGCCCGGTGAAGAGCGGATGGTGCTTGTAGATCGCTTCAAAGTGCACGGTCTCCCGCTGCCGGGCCGGCCAGCGCATGGCGTTGATGGAGACCCCGTCGTAGATCCAGGCCGAGGTGTCCCGGGTGAAGAGATGGTTGGGCAGCGGTTCGAGGAGGAAGTCGTCCAGGTCCATCACATGGAACCGGACCGACACCGGCTCCGCGTGCCGCTCCAGGAACTCCCGCTTGGTCATCCCGCCGACCAGCGCCCCCACCAGCTCGGCCGTGGGCAGCGCGTCGAAGGCGGCCCGCAGATGGTCGGTGGCGAGCGGACCGTACTCCTTCTCGTCGAAGACCCGGTCCAGGACCAGCTTGCGGGCCTGCGGCAGCTCCAGCGACTCCCGGAGCAGATCGCCGAAGAGATGGACCTCGACGCCCCGGTCCCGGAGCACGTCCGCGAAGCCGTCGTGCTCCTGGCGGGCCCGGCGCACCCACAGCACGTCGTCGAAGAGAAGGGCGTCCTTGTTCCTCGGGGTGAGCCGTTTCAGCTCCAGATCGGGCCGGTGCAGGACGACCCGGCGCAGCCGCCCGGCCTCGGAGTCGACATGGAATCCCATGACCCATCCTCACCGCGCACAACGCGCTTCACTCGGGGTACGGCAGGAACTTCTTCTGTCGTATCCCGCAGAGAGCCGTTCCCTACACCCGGTGGGGCGGTACGGGTACGGGGTCGGCCCCCCGTACCCGTACCGCCGTACCGCGCCCGTCGTCAGAGCCTCGGGTCGACCGGCTCCGACTCCAGCGCCAGCACCGCGAAGACAGCTTCGTGGACCCGCCACAGCGGCTCCCCGCCGGCCAGCCGCTCCAGCGCCTCCAGGCCGAGCGCGTACTCGCGCAGCGCCAGGGAGCGCTTGTGGCCGAGGAAGCGGTCGCGCAGCCGCTCCAGGTTCTCCGGGCGGGTGTACTCCGGGCCGTAGATGATCCGCAGGTACTCCCGGCCCCGGACCTTGATCCCCGGCTGGACGAGCCGGCCCCTGCCGTCGCGGGTCAGTGGCTGGAGCGGCTTGACCACCATGCCCTCGCCGCCCTGCGCGGTCAGCTCCAGCCACCAGTCGGTGCCGGCCCGCACGGATGCCTCGTCGCCGGTGTCCACGACGCACCGCCCGGTGGTCCGCAGCAGGCCCGTGGGGTCGTGCGCCACCAGCCGGTCCAGCCAGGCCAGCTGGACGTCGTGCGCCGTGCCCGCGAGCGACCGGCCCGGTGCGGCCAGCAGCTGGAACGGGGCGAGCCGCACCCCGTCGAGCCCGTCCGTGCTCCAGCAGTAGCGGCGGTACGCCTCGGTGAAGGCGGCCGCGTCGGCGGCGCGCTCCCGCTGCGCGGCCAGCAGCCCGCCCGCGTCGACGCCCCGGGCCACCGCCGCCTCCAGGGCCGCGACGGCCCCGGGGAAGGCGGCACCGGAAGCCGCGCCGACCGCCGCGTACTGGGACCGCAGCAGCCCGCCCGCCTTGACCGACCACGGCAGCAGCTCGGCATCGAGCAGCACCCAGTCGGCGTCCTGGCCGGGGGCGGCCAGCTCCTCCCAGAGCCCGGCGCCGGCCAGGGCCCCGCGGAGCCGGCCGAGGATCTCCTCGGTGACGGCCGGGTCGTCGAAGAAGGGCCGTCCGGTACGGGTGTAGAGCGCACCCGACGGGCCGTCCACACCGAACCGCTCCCGGGCGGCGTCCGCGTCCCGGCAGACCAGGGCCACCGCGCGGGAGCCCATGTGCTTCTCCTGGCACACCACCGTGGCGACGCCGTCGGCGCGGTACTGCGCGAACGCCTCCGCCGGGTGCTCCAGATAGCCGTCCTGCCGCGAGGTCGCGGTGGGGGCCATCGTCGGCGGCAGGTACGGCAGCAGCCGGGGATCGACGGCGAACCGGCTCATGACCTCCAGCGCCGCCGCCGCGTTCTCCTCGCGGACGGAGACCATGGCCATCTCCCGCGTCTCGACGATCCGCCGCCCATGGACGTCCGCGAGATCCAGCGGCCGGCCCTCGCGGGCCCCCGGGGCATCGGTGACCAGCGGTCTGGCCGGCTCGTACCAGACCTTCTCGGCCGGTACGTCGACCAGTTCGCGCTCGGGCCAGCGCAGGGCGGTCATCCGGCCGCCGAAGACGACACCGGTGTCCAGGCAGATCGTGTTGTTCACCCACGAGGTGCGGGGCACGGGGGTGTGGCCGTAGACGACGGCCGCCCGGCCCCGGTACTCCTCGGCCCACGGGTAGCGCACCGGCAGGCCGAACTCGTCGGTCTCGCCGGTGGTGTCCCCGTACATCGCGTGCGAGCGGACCCGGCCGGAGGTGCGCCCGTGGTACTTCTCGGGCAGGCCCGCGTGGGCGACCACCAGATCGCCGCCGTCCAGGACGTAGTGGCTGACGAGGCCGTCGATGAAGGTGCCGACCCGCCGGGTGAAGGCGTCGTCCTCCAGCGCGAGCTGGGCGACCGTCTCCGCGAGGCCGTGGGTGAGGGTGACCTTGCGGCCCTTGAGGTGGCGGCCGAGCTTGTTCTCGTGGTTGCCGGAGACACAGAGCGCGTGGCCCGCCTCCACCATCGACATCACCCGGCGGAGCACCCCGGGGCTGTCCGGGCCCCGGTCCACCAGGTCGCCGACGAACACGGCGGTGCGGCCCTCGGGGTGGACCCCGTCCCGGTAGCCCAGTGCGGCGAGCAGGGTCTCCAGTTCGGAGCTGCACCCGTGGACGTCGCCGACGATGTCGAACGGGCCGGTCAGGTGGCGCAGGTCGTTGTACCGGCGCTCGCGCACCACCTCGGCGGCGTCGACCTCGGCCTCGGTGCGCAGGACGTGCACCTTGCGGAAGCCCTCGCGCTCCAGGCCGCGCAGCGAGCGGCGCAGTTCGCGGCGGTGGCGCTGGACGACCCGGGCGGGCAGGCCGGCGCGCTCGGGGCGGTCCGCGTTGCGCCGGACGCAGACCTCCTCCGGGAGGTCCAGGACGATGGCGATCGGGAGGACGTCGTGCTCGCGGGCCAGCCGCACCAGCTGCTTGCGGCTCTCCGGCTGGACGCTGGTGGCGTCCACGACGGTGAGCCGGCCGGCCGCGAGCCGCTTGCCCGCGATGTAGTGGAGGACATCGAAGGCGTCGCCGCTGGCGGACTGGTCGTTCTCGTCGTCGGCGACGAGGCCGCGGCAGAAGTCCGAGGAGACGATCTCGGTCGGCTTGAAATGGCGGCGGGCGAAGGTGGACTTGCCGGATCCGGTCGCGCCGACGAGGACGACGAGGGAGAGGTCGGTGACGGGGAGCAGCCTGCGGGCCGGGGCGTCGGTGCCGGTCACGTCATCGCTCCCGTTCTCGTTCTCGTTCTTGTTGAGGTCGGTGGTGCTCATGCGCTGCGCGTCTCCTTCGTACCGGTACCGGCCACTCCGTCCGTGCCCGCCGCCGTCGGCGTACCGGCGGTGTCCTCGCCCTCGCGGGTGAAGACGGCCATCTGCGTCGGCGGCCCCACCTGAGGGTCGTCCGGCCCCACCGGCAGGAACTCCACCCGGTACGCGGACCGTCCGGCCACCCCCTCCGCCCAGGAGCGGAACTCCGCGCGCGTCCACTCGAAGCGGTGGTCGCTGTGGCGGACATGGCCGGCGGGCAGGGTCTCCCAGCGGACGTTGTACTCCACGTTCGGCGTGGTCACGACCACGGCCCCGGGCCGGGCGGCGCGGAAGACCGCGTACTCCAGGGCGGGCAGCCTGGGCGGGTCCACATGCTCGATCACCTCGCTGAGCACCGCCGCGTCATAGCCCGCGAGCCGCTTGTCGGTGTACGTCAGGGAGCCCTGGAGCAGCCGGACGCGCGCCGCCCGGTGGTCCCCCATGCGGTCCAGCTTCAGCCGGCGCTCCGCGATCGTCAGCGCCCGCGCGGAGACGTCGACGCCGACGATCTCGGTGAAACGGACGTCCCGGAGCAGCGCCTGCACCAGCTGGCCCTGGCCGCAGCCCAGGTCGAGGACCCGGGCGGCCCCGGCCGCGCGCAGGGCCGCGAGGATCGCCGCGCGCCGCTGCTCCGCCAGCGGGACCGGCCGCTCCGCGGTGTCGGTCGTCTCGTCCACGGCGTTGTCGACGTCCTCGACCGCCAGGTCCTCGGACTCGGCCAGCCGGACCAGCTCCAGGCGCTCCGCCGCCTGCCGGGTCAGTCCCCGGCGGCGGGAGAGATAGCGGCTGGTGATCAGCTCGCGCTCGGGGTGGTCCGCGAGCCAGCCCTCGCCGGCGCGCAGCAGCTTGTCGACCTCGTCGGGGGCGACCCAGTAGTGCTTGGCGTCGTCCAGGACCGGGAGCAGGACGTAGAGCTGGCGCAGGGCGTCCGCGAGCCGCAGCTCGCCCTCCAGGACCAGCCGGACATAGCGGGACGCGCCCCACTCGGGGAAGCGGTCGTCCAGCGCGACCGGGTCCGCGGTCACGGAGGTCCAGCCGAGCGGGCCGAACACCTTGCGGACCAGGTCCGGGCCGCCGCGCGCGGGCACGGCGGGCAGTTCGATCCGCAGCGGCAGCGGGGCGGCGGCGCGCTCCGGGCGGGCCTGGCACACCCCGTGCAGGGCGCTCTTGAAGACGGTGCTCAGGGCGACCGCGAGCAGCGACGAGGCGGCGTAGGGGCGATCGTTGACGTACTGCGCGAGCGCCGCGTCGGGGGCGCCGCCCCGGCCCTTGCCCCGGCCCCGGCGCACGAGGGCGACGGGGTCCACCTCCAGCAGCAGCGCGGCGGTGCAGCGCTCGGGCGTGGCCTCCGGGTAGAAGACGTGCGCCGTGCCGTGGGCGGTGGTGAAACGCTGGGCGTTGTCGGGGTGCTTGTGCAGCAGGAAGCCCAGGTCGGTCGCGGGGGACAAAAGGGTGCCGGTAGTACTGATCGTCAGGAACACACGTCCGATGATGACCGCTTCGCCCCGGACGGGCCACGCATTTCCGGGCCGGGTGACCGATCGCCGGGTGATGGCCGGTCAGAGCTCTCCGGCTGCGAAGCTGAAACGTTTCGCCGCACCCGGATCCTGCTGCGGACGGGCGCGGGCGGGCGGTCAGCCGGGTCCCAGCCGCCGGGCCAGCTCCGCGATCGTCTCCGGGCCCACCCGGCAGCAGCCGCCGATCAGCCGGGCGCCCGCCGCCGCCCAGGCCGGGGCCGACGCCGGGTCGTAGCGGACCGGTCCCCTCCAGCCGCGCGCTCCGGCGTCCCACTCCTCCCCGCTGTTGGGGTAGACGACGACCGGCTTGCCGGTGACGCGGGCGGCGAGCGCCACCGCCGGCCCCACGTCCCCGGGCGCGCAGCAGTTCACGCCCACCGCGACGACCTGGTCGCGGCCGGCGGCGAGCGCGAACGCGTCGGCCAGCGGCTGCCCGGCCCGGGTGCGCCCGCCCGAGACGCTGTACGAGAGCCAGACCGGCACCCCGCACTCCGCCACCGCCGCGAGCAGCGCCTGAGCCTCGTCGGTGTCGGGCACGGTCTCCAGCGCGAGCACATCGGGTCCCGCCGCCGCCAGCGCCTCGATCCGGGGCCGGTGGAAGCGCTCCAGCCGGCGCGGGGAGAGCCCGTACCGCCCCCGGTACTCGCTGCCGTCGGCGAGCACGGCGCCGTAGGGGCCCACGGACGCCGCCACCCACACCTCGGCGGGCGCGGCGTCGGCGGCCGTCCGGGCCAGCTCCACGCTGCGGGCCAGCAGCGCGGAGGCCTCCGCGCGGCCGGCTCCGGCCCGGCCGAACCCCTCGTGACTCGCCTGGTACGAGGACGAGATCAGCACCCGGGCGCCCGCGCGGGCGTAGGCGGCGTGGGCGGCGGCGATCTCCCCGGGGCCGTCCCGCAGCAGCCGGGCGGTCCAGAGCGGGTCGGTGAGGTCCGCGCCCTGCGCCGCCAGCTGGTTGGAGAGCCCGCCGTCGAGGACGAGGGGCCCGGCGGCCGGGTCGCCGAGCCGCGCGGCGAGGGAGCGGCGGGGGCGCACCGGGTCAGCCCAGCTGGGACTGGACCTGGGAGGAGATCAGCTCCAGGTGGTCGAGGTCGTCCAGGTCGAGCATCTGGAGGTAGATCCGGGACGAGCCGGTGGCCGCGTACCGGCCGATCTTGTCGACCACCTCGGCGGGCGAGCCGGCGAGGCCGTTGGCGCGCAGCTCGTCGACCTCGCGGCCGATGGCGGCGGCCCGGCGGGCGACCTCGGCGTCGTCCTTGCCGACGCAGACCACCAGCGCGTTGGAGTAGACGAGGTCGCCGGCGGGCCGGCCGGCGGCCTCGGCGGCGTCCCGGACCCGGCCGAACTGCCGCTCGGTGTCCTCGATGGAGGCGAAGGGGATGTTGAACTCGTCGGCGTAGCGGGCGGCCAGCCGGGGGGTGCGGGTGGCGCCGTGGCCGCCGATCAGGACGGGCACCTTCGGCTGCGCGGGCTTGGGCAGCGCGGGCGAGCCGGACAGCTGGTAGTGGGCGCCGTCGTAGGAGAAGGTCTCGCCGGCGGGGGTGGCCCACAGGCCGGTGACGATCGCCAGCTGCTCCTCCAGCCGGGCGAACTTCGCCTTGGGGAAGGGGATGCCGTACGCGGTGTGCTCGTCCTCGAACCAGCCCGCTCCCAGGCCCAGCTCGACACGGCCGCCGGACATCTGGTCGACCTGGGCGACCTGGATGGCGAGGACCCCGGGGAGCCGGAAGGTGCCGGCGGTCATCAGGGTGCCGAGGCGGATGCGGCTGGTCTCGCGGGCGAGACCGGCGAGGGTGATCCAGGCGTCGGTAGGGCCGGGCAGCCCGTCGGCGGAACCCATCGCGAGGTAGTGGTCGGAGCGGAAGAAGGCGTCGAAGCCGAGGTCCTCGGTGGCCTTGGCGACGGTGAGCAGGGTGTCGTAGCTCGCCCCCTGCTGGGGCTCGGTGAAGATACGCAGATCCATGGGTCCATCCTGCACCGTCGGGCGGGGGGCCGCGCCCCACCCCCGGGGCCCCGCCGGGCCGGCCCGGGCAGCGGCTGTCAGGGCGGGCCGAGCGCGGAGCCGGCCGCGGACTCCCGGGTGTCCGGGACGCCGAGCGCGGTCGCGGTGGCGGTCCGCGCCCCGACCGTCCCACGGGCCCCGACGGCCTCACAGGCCGCCAGGGGGCCGCGGGCTCCGGGCAGTCCGGAGGCAGGGGCCGCGGCGGGGCCCTCGGTACGGAGGTCGGCGGGCCGGGGCGCACTCCGGGTGGGGGCCGGGGCGGCGGGGCGGGCCGGCCGGGACCTGGCGGCCGGCGGTCCCGCCCGCCCCCGGTTCCCGTCGGGCGGTCGCGCCGCCTCCCGCTCGGCGATCCTGCGGAGCATGCCGCGGACCCGGTCGGTGGACTCGTCGGCGGCGTCGATCGCCTCGACGCACTGCCAGTACAGCCCCTCGTCGTCGGTGCCGCAGGCGACGGAGACCAGCGCCATGCCGACCTCGGCCAGGAGGGCGCCGAGGGCGAGCAGGGCCTCACGGGCGTCGGCCACGCCGGAGAGCCGCACGGCCCTGCTGCCGCCGCGCGGCCCCGGATGGTCCAGCGCCCCGGTGCCCCGGGCGCCGGTCTCGGCCAGCCCCCGGGCCTCGGCCCTCAGCTCCAGGGGGCCGTACACGGCGATCCTGCCGCCGATCGCCTGGGCGAGGGCCTGCGCCTGCCAGGCCTCCGCCACGATCTCCGGCACCGTCCTGCTCTGCGCCAGTGCGTGCCTGCTCGCGAGGATGAGTCGCTCCGCGTCCATCGTCGCCCCCGTTCGTACGACTTACTGCCCACTCAATTCATTACCCAGAGTGAGGCCAATTGAGCCCAAACGCCAGAGGAATTCGGAAATTTGTGGGCAGGAAGCCGGAAGTTGATCACCTGTTGACTCCATAGAGTGACAATCTCTTGATCGGTGAGGTGTGAGCGCCCGAAATCACCCTGTTACCACCCCGAACTCACGTCACCGGGAAGCGCCCCTCATTCCGGTCGATCTTGTCGGAGAGGGCGGCGAGCGGGTCCACACCGAGCACCGCGCAGAACTGGAGGAGGTACGCGAGCACATCGGCGACCTCGTCGCGCACCCGGTGCGCGGCGCCCTCGTCGTCCATCACCCGCGCCGACTGCTCGGGCGTCAGCCACTGGAAGATCTCCGCCAGTTCGGCGGCCTCGACACCGAGGGCCGTCACCAGGTTCTTCGGAGTGTGGTACTGGCCCCAGTCGCGCGCGGCGGCGAAGTCGGCGAGTCGGCGCTGGAGCCCGGCCAGATCAGGAGTCTCGGTCACGGCACCAGGTCTATCATCGCGCACCGACAGCCCCGCGGACCAGGGCCGCGGGGCCGCGGGGCCGGCGGGCGCGCACACGCACCACCGCCCGGCCGCACCTGTGCGGGAGACGGGCGGTCAGGTGCGGCGACGGAGCGCGTGGGTGAGCGTGTCCGTGGCCCCGGGCACCCCGTCGACCTCCATGCCCTCGGGGGCGAGCAGGAAGACATTGCGGTCCACCCGGTGCATCCCACTGCCCAGGCCGAAGACGACCCCACTGCTGAAGTCCAGGATCCGCTTGGCCACATCGGCGTCCGCGGCCGTGAGATCGAGCAGGACCGGGATCCGGGCGATGAGGTACTCGGCGACCTCCCGCGCGTCCGAGAAGACCCGCACCCTCAGCACGACCATGCGGCGCTGCTCGGCGGCCTCCGCCCGGGAATCCGCGTGGTGATCGACCCTCGACGGCCACTCGTCGCGCCCCCGCAGCGGAACGACCTGTGCCAGACCCTCCCACTGCTCGTCGGTGACGTCGTACCTCTCGTACCTACTCATACGCCTATCTTCTCGTCCCTCACCCGTTCGGCCCAACAGCGACACGGACGGACCCGCCGGTGACACGGACGGACCCGCCGGCTCAGGGCCGCGCCAGCCACTGTCCGGCCTCCGCCTCCACGTCGGCGGTGGCCTGCCACTTGCGGAACACCTCGTACCGCTCGGCCGCCTCCAGGCCGCCGCCGAGCGGACCCGCGTACGGCGAGTGCACCGGACGGTAGCCGGTCGCCCGGTGGATGGCCTCGGCCTGCCGGCCCGCGCGGCCCGCGCCGGCGAGGTCGCCCCGGGAGGCGTGGGCCAGCGCCATGACGGACTGCGCCTGCCCCTCCAGGAGCCGCAGCTGCGACTCCTGGGCGAGGGCGAGCGCCGCCCCCGCGTGGCACAGCGCCTCCAGCGGGCGGCCGAACCGGGCCGCGCAGACGCCGAGTCCGAGCAGGGCCATGGCGCGGCCCTTGAGATAGCCGATCTCCTCGGCGATCCGGCGGGCGATGCGGAAGTGCTCGTACGCCCGCTCGTACTGGGCGAGCTGGTAGCGGGCGTGGCCCATCGCCAGCATCGCGTCCAGCTTGAGCCGGGGCCGGTTGGCCTTGCGGCCGAGCCGGCAGGCCAGCAGCCCCGCGCGGAGCGCCGCGGGTCCGTTGCCCCCCTCGGCGGCGATCATCGCGAGCGCGCAGACCGCCTCCGCCTCGCCGGCGAGATTGCCGATGTCCTGGAAGCCCTTGCGGGAGGCGGTCGCCAGATCGTGGGCGATCTCCAGCTCCCCGAGGTCGACGGAGATCAGCGCCAGGGTGGTGCTGATGCGCGCGATGCTGTCGGGGGCGGAGATCTTCCGGGAGAGGGCGAGCGCCCGGCGGCACAGCCGCTCCGCCTCGCGCAGCCGCCCCATCCCGTACAGCACCTCGCTCAGCCCCTGGAGCGGCTGGTGCGGGGTGCGCTGGAGCCGGCGGTCGATGGTGATGGACTGGTCGTAGTACTCGGCGGCCTGGCTGAGCAGCCCCAGATCGGCGGAGACCCCGGCCAGGTTGCACAGCGCGACGGACTCGCACACCCCCCAGTCGGCCCGGCGGGCCAGCTCGATGGCGTGCTCGAAGTGACCGCGGCTCAGCTCCAGGTCGCCCATGGTGAACGTGGCGAGTCCCAGGCTCTGATGGGCGGCGGCCTGCCCGCGGAAGTCGCCCGCCTCACGGGCCGCCCGCAGCGCGGCGCCGGCCACCGCCACCCAGGTGTCGGCGTGGCGGCGGAGCCAGAAGTAGCCCCGGAGGGTGTCGGCGAGGATCCACACCACCGGCAGGGGCGGCTCGTTGACCGCCTCCTTCTCGATGAGTTTGACCAGATCGAGGTGTTCCGCGTCGAACCACTCGGCGGCCTGCTGCGGGCCCTCGAAGGTCTCGGGCCGGGCCGCCGCCTCCAGCGGCTCCACGTCCAGGCGCAGTATCTGCGGATAGAGGCTGCGGGCGGCGGCGTCCGCGGACGCCGCGTACCAGCGCAGCAGCCGGTGGCGGGCCTCGCGCCGCTCGGCCTCGGTCTTCTCGGCGTCGACCAGCAGCCGCGCGTACCACCAGATCAGGTCGTGCAGCCGCAGCCGCTCCTGTCCCGTCCGCTCCACCAGGTGCTCGGCGAAGAGCCGGTCGAGGAGGTGGTGGGCGGAGCCGACGCTGCGGCCCCACAGCGCGGCGACGGCGGCGGTCGTGGTGGCGGGCCCCGGGAGCAGCCCGAGGAGCCGGAAGCCGTCGGCGGCCTCCGCGTCCAGCCGGCGGTAGGACAGCTCGAAGGCGCGCCGGACGGCCGAGTCGGGGTCGCCCGCGACCGCCAGGCTCTCCAGCGGATTGCCGGAGCGCAGGTCGCGGACGTGGTCGGCGATCCGGAAGTCCGGGCGCAGCGCGAGGTTGGCGGCCGCGATCCGCAGGGCGAGCGGGGAGCGGCCGCAGATGGTGACGAGGTCCGCCAGCGCCTCGGGCTCCGCCGCCGACCGCAGCGGGCCGACGACCGAGCGGACGAGTTCCTCGGCCTCGTCGGAGGCGAGGGGCCGCAGCGGCAGCATCGCCGCGCCATGGCTGACGATCAGGGCGCCCAGCCGGTTGCGGCTGGTGACCAGCGCGAGGCAGCCGGACTCGTACGGCAGTAATTGCCGCACCTGGTCGGCGGACTCGGCGTTGTCGAGGACGATGAGGACCCGGCGGGAGGCCAGGGTGCGCTGGTACAGCTCGGCCATCGCCGGCGGGTCGCACGGAAGGTCCTGGTAGGGGATGCCGAGGGCGCGCAGCAGCCCGGAGAACGCCTCGCGGGCGCCCATGGGGCGTTCGTCGCTGTGGCCGCGCAGGTCGAGGAAGAGCTGTCCGTCGGGGAAGGCCTCGTGGGAGGTGCGGCACCACTGGAGCGCGAGCGCGGTCTTGCCGCTGCCGGCCGGGCCCACGATCATCACGACGCCGGAGCCGCCGCGGGCGCCGGCGGCGAGCATGCTCAGCTCCTCCAACTCCTGGGAGCGGCCGATGAAGGCGCCGGTCCGGGAGAGGCGTTGCACGGTCTCGGCCTCGACGCCCTCGAAGGGGTCGGGCGGCGGTGCGACGGGCGGCGCGGGCGGGGCGGCGAGGGTGGCCGGAGCGGCCTGGTGGGGTTCCGTGCGGGTCTCGGCAGGGACGCGGCCCCGGCCGGGCAGCAGCTCCAGATCCAGCAGTTCCGGTGCGGCGCGCAGCACCAGTTCATGGACGCGGCGCAGGTCGGCGCGGGGGTCCAGGCCGAGGTCCTCGGCGAGCCTGACGCGGATCGCGTGGTAGACCTCCAGGGCCTCGCCCCGGTGGTCGGCCCGGTAGAGCGCGATCATGCGGAGTGCGGCGAGGCGTTCGTGGTGGGGGTGTTCGGCGGTGGCGCGGGCCAGTTCCTCCAGGAGGAGTCCGCGCTGCCCGAGGGCGAGCCGGGCCTCGGCGCGGTGGGTGACGGCGGACAGGTGCAGCTCTTCGAGGCCGATGCCGAGCCGGCGAACCAGGGCGTCGGACGCGGTGCCCGCGAGGACCGGACCGCCCCAGTCGGCCAGGGCCTCCTCGATGACCAGCAGCCGCTCGGCGGGGTCGTCGGTGCGCTCCGCCCGCTGCACGCGGGCGCGGAAGCGGTGCAGGTCCACGGCGAGCGGGTCGCCCTCGACGAGATAGCCGTCACCGGCTCTGGCGAGGGTGAAGCCGTGGGCGGCGGCCCCGCTCTCCTGGAAGCGGCCGCGCAGCCGGGAGACATGGACCTGAAGGCTGCCGCGGGCGCTGGACGGCGGCTCGACGTCGTCCCACAGGAAGTCGATCAGCCGGTGTGCGGGCATGACCCGGTTGATGTCGAGCAACAGCAGCCCGAGCAGCAGTCTTTCCCGTCTGCGGCCGATTTCCAGCGGATCTCCGTGGAGGTACCACTCCAGTCCCCCCAGGACGCGAAACCTCATTCCCCCATCGGTCATGTCTGCATCCTCTGCAATCGCATGCGCTGTGGCAAGCGAGTGGCAAGGGCATGGCCAGGCTGTGGCCGGTGTTTCCTGGAAGTCTGCCATTCTGCCCGGCTGGAACGCGGGGAAACCGGGCGGCAGGCAAGAGGAAGGGTTCCATCAGCATGTCCTCAGAGATGTCCACGACGCTTGGACAGACCCGCTCCGACGCCTCTTACAAGCAGCCGTCGGAGTTGCCACTGAGTTGGATCGGTCAGAACCCTGACAATCCACGCGAAGCACTGCGAGATCTGGAGCCGCTGACCACCAGCATCCGGGAAATCGGTCTCGTCAACGCCATCACCGTCGCCTCGGTCGAGGCGTACATCCAGGAGCGGCCGGCCCGGTCCTCCGAGATCGCCGCCGACGCCCGGTACATCGTGGTGGACGGCCACCGCCGGCTGGAGGCCGCCCGCCGTGCCGGACTGACCCATGTACGGGTCAGCGTCGACGACGCGCTGGTCTCCACCGACCGCTCGCTGCTCGAAGCCGCCTTTGTCGCCAATGTGCACCGCGACGACATGAACCCGCTGGAGCAGGCGTACGCCCTGAAGAAGCTGGTCGAGTTCTACGGCTCCCAGAACAAGGCCGCCAAGCGGCTGGGGATCGCCCAGTCGACGATCTCGTCCAAGCTCTCCGTGCTCGAACTCGGCCCCGAACTCCAGGCCGATCTGCTGGCGGGCCGCCGCAAGGTGGTCCATGTGCGCAATCTGTCCCGGCTCAGCCCGCAGCAGCAGAAGCAGCGGGCCGACGCGCGGGCCGCGGCGACCGAGTCGCGCGCGGCCGAGCGGCACCACGCGGCCGGGGCGCCCAACCCGCTGTCGGCGATCCCGCGGCAGCGGACCATGCTCACCATGCCCTGGGCGGACGGCGTCGCCTGTGCGGAGATCGCCATCTCCCGGATGCGCCCCGCCGAGCGGGCCCGGATGCTGCGCAGGCTGTGGCAGGAGGCGGAGAAGGAGGCCAGGGCCGCACGGCTGGTGGCCCCCCGCCGCGCCTGACACCTCAAGCCGTCCGGAGCGGGCGAACGGGGGACAGCCGCTCCGGGCACGCACCGGGTACGACCCCGGCCGGTCATGCGACCGGCCGGGGTCCTTTCGTGTCCGGGATCCCTTCGGGTCCAGGGTTCTTTCGTGTCCGGGATCCCTTCGGGTGGGCGGTCCTTTCGGGTACGCGGTCCTTTCGGGTACGGCCCCCTCCCCGCCGCCGGACCCGGTCCGCCCACGGACCTAGACTTTGCTCCCGAACGACTCCGGCCGTACCGCCGGAGTCAGATCCGAGGAGGGTTCGTGCCTGGTCAGCGACCCATCGCCGAGACCGAGCGGATGATCCGGGCCAAGCTCGGCGACACGCCCATCCGGCACGAGCAGATGGCCATGGTGGGCAACATCCACCGGGCCGCCGCCGCGGTCCGCCAGCACGTGGAGAACTCCGTGCTGCGCGGCTCCGATCTGACCTGGACCGGGTTCGTGGTGCTGTGGGTCGTCTGGATCTGGGGCGAGATGGAGACCCGGCTGGTCGCGGCGGAGGCGGGCATCTCCAAGGGCACCCTGACCGGTGTGGCCCGCACCCTGGAGTCGCGCGGCCTGGTCCGGCGTACCGAGCACCCCTCCGACGGGCGGCGGGTGCTGCTCGCGCTCACCGGCGACGGCGAGGAACTGATGCGGAGTCTGTTCCCCGAGTTCAACGCCGAGGAGGTGTTCGTCACCGGGCCGCTCACCGACGAGGAGTGCCGGCGGACGGCCGACGCGCTGCGCCAGGTCGTGGTGCAGATCGAGAACCACGGCGAGGAGCGCCGGGCGGAGCTGCTGGACGGGGCGCCGCCGGTGCCGCGCCGCAGCGGCCGGCGCCCCCGGCGGGCCGGCTCCGGGGACTGACCCCGCACCCCGGCGGAGGACCCTTGTCCGGCGGACCGGCCAGGCCCTACGATCCGCCTGTCGTTTGACCTCAAACAAACTCAAGGGAGAGCCGCGTGCTCCGGCCCCTGATCGCGATACCCGCCCGCTTCTCCGCGACCGCGTCGGCGCTGCGGTACGCCGCCGAGGTCAGCGCACGCGCCCTGGTCGAGGCGGTGTGGCGGGCGGGCGGCGAGCCGGTGGCCATCCACCCGTACGCCCCGGGGGGCTTGGCCCGCCCCACCGACGTGGCCGCCCGGCTGGCCCGCTTCGACGGGGTGCTCCTGCCGGGCGGCGGGGATCTGGCCCCGCACCGGTACGGGGCCGGGGAGCGCCACGCGCGCGTGTACGACGTGGACGACGAACAGGACGGTTTCGACCTGGAGGCGGCCCGGCAGACCCTGCGGGCGGGCCGGCCGCTGCTGGCGGTCTGCCGGGGGCTCCAGGTCGTCAACACCGCGCTGGGCGGCACCCTCCAGCAGGACATGGGCACCGGGCGCGACCACCGCCATCTGGTGCACCCGGTGACCCTGCGGCCCGGTTCGCTCGTCGCCCGGGTCGTCGGCGCGGAGGAGACCCGCGTCTCCTGCTACCACCACCAGCGGGTGGACCGGCCGGGCGAGGGGCTGCGGATCACCGCGCGGGCGGCCGACGGCACCGCCGAGGCCATGGAGTTGGACGGGGGCCGGGGCCGACTGCTGGCGGTGCAGTGGCACCCCGAGGACACGGCGGCCGGGGACCCGGCCCAGCAGCGCCTGTTCGACGCGCTGGTCCGGGCCGCCGCCGACGGCTGAACGGACCCGACGGTTGAAGGCCCCGGGGGCTGTCAGCGGCGCGGCGGTCTGACGCCCCGGAACTCCCAGTCCCCGCCGAGCGCCGTCGAACGCACCTCCTCCGACGCGGTGGGCTGCGCCCCCACGTCCGTGCGGATCCCCGCCGGGCCGGTGACGATGTGGTTGGTGAGCCGCCCGAGACCCGCGACCTCGACCTCCACCACGTCCCCGGGGCGCACCGGCCGGGAGCCCGCCGGTGTCCCCGACAGCAGGACGTCGCCGGGGAGCAGGGTGATGGTGCGGGCGATGTCGGCGACGAGGTAGTGCATGTCCCACTCCATCTCGTCCGTGGAGCCCTCCTGGACGACCTCGCCGTTGACGAGCGTACGGAGTCGCCTGCCCCGGAAGTCCCAGTCGGTGACGAGCCCGGGACCGAGCGGGCAGAGGGTGTCGGAGCCCTTCACCCGCAGCATGGAGCCGGCGTCGGTGTCCCGGAAGTCGTGGAGCCCGAAGTCGTTGGCGACGGTGTAGCCCGCGATGTACTCCCCCGCCGCCGCCGGGGCGATGTTGCGGCAGGTGCGCCCGATGACGACGGCGATCTCGCCCTCGTAGTTGAGCCATGCGCAGCCCTCGGGCCGTACGACGGCGCCCCCATGGGAGTTGAGCGAGGTGGTGGGCTTGTGGAAGTAGGTGGGGGCGGCGGGCAGGACGGCCCCGAACTCCTCGACGCGGCTGCGGTGGTTGAGATGCACCGCGATGATCTTCGACGGGACCACCGGCGGCAGATGGCGGGCGGCGTCGGCGCGTACCCGGCGGCCGTCCGCCGCGACGAGGTCGGCGCCGTCGCGCTCGGTCTCGACCACGGACCCGTCGAGGAGGACACGGCGGTACTCGGGCATATCGGCTCTCCTGTCCGTCAGGGGGTACGAAGTGGTCCGGGCGCGGCCCAGCCGCCCGGCGGGCGGTCGAACCACAGGTGCGCCTGCCCGGTGCCGACGGAGTTCTCGTACTCCCCGTACTGCCGGGCGGTGGCGGCGCACCGCTCCTCGCCGAGGGCGCCGATCATCATCAGATAGTGGAAGAAGCGGGCCTCGGGCCGCACCCGCCAGAACTCCCGCATGGTGGCGAGCACCCGGTCGTGGCGGCCCTCCTTGAACCAGGCGATCCGCCGCAGGTCGGCCGCGCGCGCCTCGGGCGAGAAGATGTGGGACGGGTCGCTGGACTCGTGCTCGCGCAGCTGGCGCAGCGGCCAGAAGGTGTGCGAGAGGGCCCCGGAGGCGATCAGCAGCACCCGGCGGCCGGGGAGGGCCGCGATCCCGTCGGCGAGCGCCCGGCCGAGCCGCAGATGGTCCTCCGCGTCCCCGGTCTGGCAGACCCCGACGGCGATCCAGCGCTTGCCGGGCAGTCCGGCCCCGAGGTAGCGCCAGAGGTTGAGGGTGGCGTAGTGGATCGGCAGATAGGCGTCGTCGACGGCGGTGATCCAGGTCCCGTGCCGCTGGGCGAAGGAGGCCACGCTGCGGGCGAGTTCGGGGTCGCCCGGGAAGTCGTACGGCACCCGGCACATCCCGCGCGGCAGCTCCTCGGAGGTGAAGAGCCCGGCCCGGCGGTCCTGGGCGGTGACCACGAATTCGACGGTGGTGGCCCAGTGCGAGTCGAGCACGACCACGGTGTCGTAGGCGTCGCTGTCGAAGACCTCCTCGCGCAGCTGCCGCAGCCCGGTGACGAGGGTGATCTCACGGCCCTCGTTCAGCTCCCGGCGGCTCTCCTCCGGGAGGACGATGGTGGGGACGTGGGAGAGCAGTCCCGCGCCGACGATCTCACCCATGGCCTCGCCACCCCTTCGGTGCCGTCACGGTGTTCTTCACATCGCAGGAGAAGTCGAACGACCAGGTGCCGCCCTCGCGGCCGGTGCCGGATGCGCGGGAGCCGCCGAAGGGGGCCCGCAGGTCGCGGACGAAGAAGCAGTTCACCCAGACGGTCCCGGCGACCAGCCGGGCGGTGACCCGGCGGGCGCGCTCGCGGTCGCCGGTGGCGAGGACGGCGGCGAGGCCGTACCGGGTGCCGTTGGCCAGCGCGACGGCCTCGTCCTCGGTCGTGAAGGTCTGGAGGGTCAGCACCGGGCCGAAGACCTCCTCCTGGACGATCTCGCTCTCCTGGGTGACGCCGGTGAGGAGGGTGGGCCGGTAGTGGAGCCCGCCGAGGCCGGTGTCCGGGCCGCCGCCGATGACCGCGCGGGCCCCGGTGTCGAGCGCGCGCCGGACGAAGCCGTCGATCCGTTCCAGCTGCCGGGGGTGGACGACGGGTCCGACGTCGGTGGTCTCCTCCCGGGGGTCGCCCCGCCGCAGCCGGCCGGCCCGTTCGGTGAAGCGGCGGGTGAACTCCGCCGCGACGCTCTCCTCGACCAGCAGCCGGGTGGCGGCGAGACAGACCTGCCCGGCGTTGTCGTACTGCTCGACCGCGAGGTCGGCGGCGAGGTCGAGATCGGCGTCGGCGAAGACCAGCAGGGGCGACTTGCCGCCGAGTTCGAAGCTGACCGGGGTGAGGTGCGGGGCCGCGGCGGC
Source organism: Streptomyces yaizuensis (assembly GCF_034961445.1). Taxonomy (NCBI): domain Bacteria; kingdom Bacillati; phylum Actinomycetota; class Actinomycetes; order Kitasatosporales; family Streptomycetaceae; genus Streptomyces; species Streptomyces yaizuensis. Next base: position 187,222 of record NZ_BSBI01000016.1, on the reverse strand, counting down.
GGCGATGTGCCGCGCGGTGGGCACGGAGCCGGTGAAGCCGATCCGGCGCACCCCGGGGTGGGAGACCAGCGCGTGGCCGGCTTCGGGGCCGTACCCCTGGAGGACGTTGAGGACGCCCGGGGGCAGTCCGGCGGCGGCGGTGATGTCGGCGAGGAGGGAGGCGGTGAGGGGGGACCACTCGGCGGGTTTGAGGACGACGGTGTTCCCGGCGGCGAGCGCGGGGGCGGCCTTCCAGGTGGCGAGCATCAGCGGCGCGTTCCAGGGGGTGATGAGCGCGCAGGGGCCCGCCGGGTCCCAGGAGATGTGGTTGGTGTGGCCTCGGGTGTCGAGGTCGTCGTGGCCGAGCCCGAGCAGGTGATCGGCGAAGAAGCGGAAGTTGTGGGCGGCGCGGGGCATCACTCCGCGCCGGTGGGAGCGGAGCAGGGCGCCGTTGTCGAGGGTCTCGACGGCGGCGAGGTCCTCCAGGCGGTCCTCGATCCCGTCGGCGACGGCGTGCAGCAGGGCGGCGCGCTCGGCCCGGGAGGTGGCGGCCCAGCCGGGGAAGGCGTCCAAGGCGGCGGCGACGGCGTTGTCCGCGTCGGCGGATGTCCCCCGGGAGATCCGGGCCAGCGGGGCTCCGGTGACGGGTGAGACGGTGGTGAAGGTCTCGGCGGAGGCGACCCGCCGGCCGCCGATCCAGTGGCGGGTGTCGACGGGGACGTCCGCGACGATGGCCAGGGGGTTCGTGGAGGTCGTCATGTCGGCTGCTCCGGCTGGTGGGTGGGCCCGGGACGAAGGGGGGACGGGGGCGCTCGCGGTACGGTGCGGGTTCCGCCGGTACGAAGCGGGCCTACAGGCCCGCGCCGGAGGTGCCGGACTCCAGCAGCGTGCCGCCGTCCCACACCACCCCGACCTGCCGCCAGTACGCGGCGATCGGCTCCCGTACCGCCAGCCGGGACAGCTCCTCGGTCGGCGCGTCGAAGAGGTCCAGCTCCGCGTCGCCCCGCCAGGCCGGTCCCGCCTCGAAGGCCGCCGCGCCCGTCTCGACCAGCTCGTCCAGGGCGAGCCCGCCGCCCTTGTCGATGGCCGGCAGCCAGCGGTGGTGGAGCATGGGGTGGGCGTTGACGAAGCCGCCGCTCGCGGACGGCTCCCGCAGCGTCACCACGGCCTGGGCCAGCCGCCGGTCGGCGGCGGCCAGGGTCGCCCCGAACCGCGCGCCCGCCTCCGGGCGGGGCGCCGGGCCGCAGGGGTGGGCCCGGGTCAGATGGATCGAGCCGAGTTTCTTCGGGTAGCCCTGGTGCAGTCCGCGGGCGAGCGCGAAGTCCCGGTCCACCCAGATGTGGACGCAGCGGGAGTAGGTCCGGGCCCGGTAGGAGCAGCGCACCACGGCGAAGGCCTCCCGGTACTGGGAGCGCACGGGGTCCAGCAGCTCCTGGCGGCTGTCGCCGCAGGATTGCCAGTCCGCCCAGATCAGGGCGACGGCCCCGGGGTCGTCGGGGGCCAGTTCCAGGGGTTCGGGGAGCAGTTCGCGCACCCGGCCGGGGTCGGTGCGGTACTCGATCGTCAGCAGGTCCCCGGAGTAGTGCCAGGGTGGGGCGGGGATCAGCGACGATCTGCCGGTCGCCGTCTTGGGGTGGAAGTACCCGCGGATCCGCGGCACGACGCCTCCTCGCCTGTCGAAGCCTGTCAACGTCTGTCGATGCCTGTCGATGCCTGTCGATGCCTGTCGAACCGAAGCGTTCCGATTTTTGTTTGGGTCCAAATATTCATCCCGCGTGGACAGCCGTCAAGACCCGCCGGGACGGCCGCACTCGACCGCCGCACGGATCGCGGGCCGCACGCCGGCACGACTGCCGTGACACCGGCGCGACACCCGGCGGCGAAGCCGCCGGAAGGCTTGCCACACCCCCCGGACGGGCCATACGTTTGAACCCAAACATCATGGCGGGCCGCGGCACGCGGCCCCGGAGCAGGTCCCGACCCCGCGGGACCGCCCCGCCGTCCCGGCCGGTCCCCCGGCCGGGACGGACGGCTCGCACCACCCGGCCGCGCCCGGACCACCCGACCGACCCGGCCCCACCCGGCACACCCGACCACCCGGCCGACCGGAACGGAGCACGCCGTGTCCCACCGCCCCTCCTCACCGGCCGGCGGCCCGCCGCCCGGGCGGCTCCACGCCCTCGCGGACGACCTCACCGCCCGGGGCGCCGACCTCGTCCGGGTCCTCTGGAGCGACCTCCACGGAATCGCCCGGGGCAAGGAGATACCCGTCGCCGAGCTGCACCGGTTCGACGGCCCCGGCCTCTCCTTCTGCCAGGCCGTCATGGTGACCGACCTCGCCGGAATCCCCCTGGAGCTGCCGGAGAGCTCCGGCGGCGGCTGGGCCGACGCGCACGCCCGGATCGACCCGGACACCCTGGCCGTCGCGGCCCACGCGCCCGGCACCGCCCTCCTCCTCGCCGACGTCACCGACTCCTCCCCCGACCACGCCCCGCTGCCGCTGGACCCGCGCGGCCTCCTGCGCCGGCAGACCGAGCGCCTGGCCGCCCGGGGACTCCACCCCGTCGCCGGACCCGAGCTGGAGTTCTACCTGCTCGCGCCGGACCCGGCCGCGCCACTGGGCTGGCGGCGGTACTCGGCGTACGACACCGCCGGCTACACGGTCGGCGCCGCCCACGACCCGGACCGGCTGCTGTCCCTGCTCATCCGCGAGTGCCACGCCCTCGGGCTCGGGGTCCTGGGCGGCAACCAGGAGTTCAGCGGCGGCCAGTTCGAGATCAACCACACCCACGGGCCCGCGCTGCGCGCCGCCGACCGGGCCTTCCTCTTCAAGTACACCGTCAAGGAGATCGCCGCCGCCCGGGGGCTGCGCGCCACCTTCGCGGGCAAGCCGTTCGCGGACGCCGCCGGCAGCGGCCAGCACGTCCATCTCTCGCTCGTGGACGACGCCGGGGCGAACCTCTTCGCCGACCCGGCGGCCGACGGCGGACTCCGCGACCTGGCCCGCTCCTTCCTCGCCGGGGTCCTCTTCCACGCGCCCGCGCTGAGCGCCCTGCTCAACCCCACCGTCAACGCCTACAAGCGGCTGGCCGACCCCGGCGCGCTCGCCCCCGCGACCGCCGACTGGGGCTTCGACGACCGGACCGCGTACGCGCGGATCCCGCCCGAGCGCGGCGACGGCACCCGGATCGAGATCCGCGGCGGGGACGGCGCCGCCAACCCGTACCTGGTCATCGGGGCGCTGCTGGCCGCCGGACTCGACGGCGTCGACCGGGGGCTGACCCCGCCCCCGCCGCTCGCCCCGGGTGAGCGGGGCGGCGGGCCGCCCCTGCCGGGGACCCTCCGCGACGCACTGGACGCACTGGACGGCGACCCGGTGCTCTCCACCGCGCTCGGCCCCCGGTTCACCGAGGTCTTCACCGCCATGAAACGCGCCGAACTGGCCCGCTTCGAACGCGCCGTCACGGACTGGGAGTTCCACGAGTACACCGGGATGCTCTGACCCCCTCCACCCGAGCCGCCGCGCACCACCGGACGAAGGGAAGCAGGACCACACCCATGGACCTTCAGCACTGGCTGCGCGAGGCGGCACGATCACACGAGGAGTGGGCGGCGGGATTCGGCCCCTACGAGCCCCACCCGGCGCTCGCGGTGGACGACACCGCCTTCGCGGAGGCGTTCGGCGAGTTCACCGAGCGACTGAAGGACAACTACCCCTTCTTCCATCCGCGCTACGCGGGCCAGATGCTCAAGCCGCCGCACCCGGCGGCCGTGGTCGGCTACACGGCCGCCATGCTGATCAACCCCAACAACCACGCCCTGGACGGCGGTCCGGCGACCGCCGCGATGGAGCGGGAGGTGGTCGGCCGGCTCGCCGCGATGTTCGGCTACGGCACCCATCTCGGCCATCTCACCACCAGCGGCACCATCGCCAATCTGGAGGCCCTGTTCGTCGCCCGGGAACTCCACCCCGGCCGGGGCGTCGCCTACAGCGCCGAGGCCCACTACACCCATGGGCGGATGTGCGGTGTCCTCGGCGTCCAGGGCCACGCGGTCCCCGTGGACGCCCGGGGCCGTATGGACCTCACCGCTTTGGAGGAGCTGCTGCGGACGGGCCGGATCGGCACCGTCGTCCTCACCGCGGGCACCACCGGACTCGGCGCCGTCGACCCGGTCCACGAGGCCCTGGAGCTGCGTGAACGGTACGGGGTCCGGCTCCATGTCGACGCCGCCTACGGCGGGTTCTTCACCCTGCTGGCCGGGGCGGACGGGGCGGAGGGGCTGCCCGCCGCGCCCTGGCGCGCGATAGCCGGCTGCGACTCCGTGGTGGTCGATCCGCACAAACACGGGCTCCAGCCCTACGGCTGCGGCGCGGTCCTCTTCGCCGACCCGGAGGTGGGCCGGTTCTATCTGCACGACTCGCCGTACACCTACTTCACCTCGGCCGAACTGCACCTCGGGGAGATCAGTCTGGAGTGCTCGCGCCCCGGGGCGGCCGCCGCCGCGCTCTGGCTGACCTTCGAACTGCTCCCGCCCACGCCGGACGGTCTGGGCCGGGTGCTGGGCGCGGGCCGCCGGGCCGCGCTGCGCTGGGCCTCGCTGATCGAGTCCTCGGCCGTCCTGGAGCTGTACCAGCCGCCGGAGCTGGACATCGTCGGCTACTTCCCGGTCACCGAACCGGCCGCCCTCTCGGCGGTGGACACGGCGTCGGAACGGATCCTGCGGCAGGGCATGACCGAGGACGACCCGGTCTATGTGAGCACCCTGCGGGCCTCGGCCGCCGCCTTCACCGCCCGGCATCCGAAGGTGGCGGCGGACGCGGACGGGGCGCGGGTGCTGCGCAGCGTGCTGATGAAGCCGGAGTCGGAGCACCGGGTGGCGGAGCTGCACGCACGGCTTGAGCGGCTGGCCGCGCCCCACTGACGGCGACCGTCCCGCTGAAACGTTTCCGCCTCAGGGGACGGTACGTGGACCCGCGCACCCCGGGGGGGGCGGCGGGTCCACATCCGTTCACTCCTGTTTCTTGCGGCGGGTGCCGAAGACGATCTCGTCCCAGCTGGGCACGGCGGCCCTGCGGCCCGGACGGACGCCGTCCGCCTCCGCCTGCCGGTCGGTGGTCCCGACCAGCCGGTCCCGGTGGCCCGCCACCGTCCGGGGCATCAGGACGTCGGCGTACGCCGAACCGGCGCCCGCCGAAGCGGCCGGGGCCACCGGCTCCTCGGCCTCGTCCGGCTCGTCGTCGCCGGCCGGGGATTCGGCCACCCGCTCCGGTACGACCATGTCGCCCCGGAAGCTGGGCACGGCCTCCAGCAGGCTGGTCAGGGAGTCGCGCTCCTCGCCGCTCTCCTCGGGCGGGGGCAGCGACGGGCGTTCGGGCAGGCGGTCGAGCGTCCGGTCCAGCGGCCGGTCGCGGGGCAGCCGGGCGATCCTCGGCACGAAGGGGAAGCTGGGCTCCTGCGTGGCGAGGGTGTCGTCGCTCTCCCCGATGAGCGCGCGCGCCTCGTCGTCCACGGCCTGGACCAGCCGCCGGGGCGGGTCGTAGGTCCAGCTCGCGGAGTGCGGTTCACCGGCGACCCGGTAGACCAGGAGCACTTCCCAGGTGCCGTCGTCGCGGCGCCAGGAGTCCCACAGCACGGTGTCCTTGTCGGCGCCGCGCAGCGTCAGCCGCTCCTGCACCGCCTCGCCGAGCTGGGGTCCGCTGTTCTCGCCGGGGCGGCGCACGGAGGTCTTGCGCGCCCGCTCCGCCATGAACGCGCGCTCCGCCAGCACCGGTCCCTCGAAGCGGCGCACCCGCTCCACCGGGATCCCGGCGAGCTGGGCGACCTCCTCGGCGGACGCCCCGGCACGTATCCGTGCCTGGATGTCCCGGGGGCGGAGGTGGCTCTCCACCTCGATCTCGATCTGGCCGAGGCGGGCCCGGTCGTTGCGGACGGCGGCCCGCAGCCGCTCGTCGATCGGGAGGGTGTACTCCGTACTGTCGGCAGCCTTGAGCACGAGTCGTGTGCCGTCGTTGGAGACGGCCACGACACGCAGTTCGGGCATGGGGACCTCCCGGGTGGTGCCTGCCGACGTCACCTGTTGCGTCGCTGCTTCCGCTAGTCGAGTGTGGCCTGCCCGGGTGCAGCCTGCCACAACCTTGCCGAGTTGCCCGGCGTGTCGGGCACAGGCCCTGTATCGCCGCTATGGCAAGGTTATCCGTTTACACTCAGCGTGACCATCGATCACTCTGCGTATGGATATCCCAGCGATATCACGACGCCGCCGGTTCGAGCGCCGCTTTCGGCCCCCTTTTCCTGGTTCCGGGCACCCGTGAGGGAGCCAGGGCCCAGGGTTCGCCACAGTACTCCATTCGGGCCATCCGGGTGGACTGACGCGCCGCCGAACTTCTCCCTGTACACGGCACTTCACCGCCCGCACCAGGGTTGCTGCCCCGTCAGCTCACAGAATATTCCCAAAAGGAACGATTCCCTTCGCATCGGGGCCGGGGACGTGTCGGTGGCCACACCCCGTCAGCAGGGCCCCGGGGCACCGCCGGTGGCGCCCCCGGCCCGGCCCGACGGCGGCGGACGGGCACGGGACCGGGGCGCGCGGATCCGGCTGGAATCGATCGCTCCGTACACCCTTCGGGGGGTCCGTACGCCCTGCGGGGGCGTCAGGGACCCAGCACCCGCCGCAGATGGTCGTTGCCGAAGCGGCGCTCCGGGTCGAGCCGGTCCCGCAGCGCGGTGAACTCGCCGTGGCGCGGGTAGGCGCGGGCCAGGTACTCCGCGTCCCGGGTGTGCAGCTTGCCCCAGTGCGGCCGCCCCTCGTGCGCCGTCATGATCCGCTCCACCGCCGTGAAGTAGGACCGGTGCGGGGTCCCCCGGAACAGATGCACGGCGATGTAGGCGGTCTCCCGCCCCGACGCCGTGGAGAGCGCGATGTCGTCCGCCGGCGCCGTCCGCACCTCCACCGGGAAGCCGACCTTCAGCGGCGAGCGCTCGATCATCGCCCGTACCTCGCGCAGCGCCGTGACGGCGGCCTCCCGGGGCACCGCGTACTCCATCTCCACGAACCGCACCCGGCGCGGCGTGGTGAAGACCTTGTACGGGATGTCGGTGTACGTCCGGGCGGAGAGCGCCCGGCTGGCGACCCTGGCCATGGGCGGTATCGCGGCCGGGACCGCCCGTCCCAGCAGACCGGCCGCCTGGAGGAGGCCGTTGGAGAGGAACTCGTCCTCGAACCAGCCGCTGAGGGCGCCGGGCGGATCGGCGGGTCCGGCGCTGCGGTTGTTGCGCTTGGTGTTGCAGTTGCCCGTGTGCGGGAACCAGTAGAACTCGAAGTGCTCGTTCTCCGCGTGCAGGGCGTCGAACTCTGCGGTGACCCGGTCGAAGGACATCGGTTCCTCGCGGGCCCGCAGCAGGAACAGCGGCTCCACCGCGAAGGTCACGGCCGTGATCACCCCCAGCGCCCCGAGGCCGACCCGGACGGCGGCGAGGACGTCCGGGTTCTCCTCCCGGGAGCAGGTCAGGAGGGTGCCGTCGGCGGTGACCAGCTCCACGGCGGTGATCTGGGCGGAGAGGGAGGCGGAGTCCCGGCCGGTGCCGTGGGTGCCGGTGCTCACGGCACCGGCGACCGTCTGCTCCATGATGTCGCCCATGTTGGCGAGGGAGAGCCCCTCCCGGGCCAGCGCGGTGTTGAGCCGCTTCAGCGGGGTGCCGGACTCGACCGTCACCGTCATGGCGCTCCGGTCGATCCGGCGGATGCCGGTGAGCAGATCGGGGCGGATGAGCAGCCCGTCGGTGGCGGCGATGGCGGTGAACGAGTGCCCGGAACCGGCCGTCTTCACCCGCAGCCCGTCCGCGGCCGCGCGGCGGACCGCGTCGGCCACCTCGTCGGCGGAGGCGGGGGAGATCTCCAGGGCGGGCCGTGCGGTGACGGTGCCCGCCCAGTTACGCCAGGGTCGCGCCGGCCGCGCCGGTGCCGTCAGCGCCGTGGGTGCCGTGGGCGGTTCCGCCGTGCTGCCCGTGCTGCCCGTGCTCATCGAGGTGCTGCCCCTCCCCTGTCACCGCCGGCCGCTTCAGCCGGCGGAAGCCCAGGAGCGCCAGCACGACCGCGGCGACTCCGGCGGCGGCGGGCACCAGGTACGCCGCCTCCGCGCCGGCCGCGTCGACCGCCCAGCCGCCGGCGGAGAACCCGAAGGCCACGCCGATCGCCAGGCCCGTGCTGACCCAGGTCATGCCCTCGGTCAGGCTGGAACGCGGCACGTGCTGTCCGACCAGGGCCATCGTCGTCACCATGGTGGGCGCGATGGCCATACCCGCGACAAAGAGCGCCACGGCCAGGAAGGTCAGGCTCCCGGCCAGTAGGAGGGGGATAATACTCACGGCCATCGCGGTGACCCCCAGCAGCCACCGCCGGGGCGCCGGTCCCTTGAGGTCGAGGGTCCCGAAGATCACCGCCGCGAGGGCGGATCCGAGCGCGTACAGACCGAGGACGACACCCGCCGCGGCCTTCTTTCCCTGCTCCTCGGCGAAGGCCACGCTGATCACGTCCACGGAGCCGAAGACCGCGCCGACGGCGACGAACGTGACCACCAGCACCTGGAGGGCGGGCAGCCGGATCGCGCTCCCGCTGCCCTGGTGGGCCTCGCGGGGGTGGACCGGCGGCTCGGTGTCGCGCTGCGAGGTCAGCCAGAAGACGCCGATCACCAGCAGCACGGCGGCGACCAGCGGGCCGGCGGCGGGGAACCAGGCCGTCGACAGGGTGATGGCGATGATCGGACCGCAGACGAAGCACATCTCGTCGACGAGGGACTCCCAGGAGAACGCGGTGTGCAGCTCGCGCGGCCGGTCCTGGTAGATCTCGGCCCAGCGGGCGCGGATCATGGCACCGACGCTGGGGACGCAGCCGGAGGCGGCCGTGAAGACGAACAGCGTCCAGGTCGGGGCATCCTGCATGGCGCAGATCAGCAGCCCGGCGACGGCGGCCGTCGACAGCAGCGTCGCGGGCCGCAGCACGCGGGCCTGCCCGTACCGGTCGACCAGCCGGGATATCTGGGGGCCGAGGGCCGCCATGGACAGGGCACCGGTCGCCGAGAGCGCGCCGGCGATCCCGTACCGGCCGGTGAGCTGGGAGACCATGGTGACGATGCCGATCCCCATCATGGCGAGGGGCAGTCGTCCGAACAGTCCGGCCGCGGAGAACCGCTTGGCGCCGGGTGCGGCGAAGATGGCGCGATAGCTGCTGGGCACAAGGGTCTCCGGTAAGGCGTATGGGCGGCCTTGGCAGATTACGCCTTTCGGGTGTCTTCTCGCACGGGGGTTTGATACGACCCGATCCGGTCATCTCTGTCGTGATCCGCCCTGGCGTGTCCCCCTCCGGGGTGCCCTGGCTTGTTCCGGCGGGTTTCCCCCGTACGACGGCGGGTGGGTGCTCCGGCTGTCGGTGGCGGGTGGCAGGATCGAAGCCATGTCCGACGAGCGCGACCCCTCCCCGTACGACGCCCTGCTGCTGCTGTCCTTCGGCGGCCCCGAGGGCCCGGACGACGTCGTCCCGTTCCTGGCGAACGTGACACGCGGCCGGGGCATCCCCGAGGAACGGCTCAAGGAGGTGGGGCAGCACTACTTCCTGTTCGGCGGCGTCAGCCCCATCAACGAACAGAACCGCGCGCTGCTGGCGGCCCTGCGCGCCGACTTCGCGGAACACGGCCTGGACCTGCCGGTCTTCTGGGGCAACCGCAACTGGGCGCCGTATCTGACCGACACCCTCAGGGACATGACGCTGGCGGGCCACCGCCGGATCGCGGTCCTGACCACCAGCGCGTACGCCTCGTACTCGGGCTGCCGCCAGTACCGGGAGAATCTCGCGGACGCGCTGGCCGCCCTCGCGGCGGAGGGCCTGGAGCCGCCCCGGGTGGACAAGCTGCGGCACTACTTCAACGATCCCGGGTTCGTCGGGCCGATGGCCGACGGGGTGCTCACCGCGCTGGAGGAGCTGGACCCGCGGGTGCGGGACGGCGCGCACCTGGCGTTCACGACGCACTCCATCCCCACGGCGGCGGCGGACACCTCCGGCCCGGTGGCCGGCCACGGCGACGGCGGCGCGTATGTGCGCCAGCATCTGGACGTGGCCCGGCTGATCGTCGACGCCGTCCGCGAGGAGACCGGCATCGAGCACCCCTGGCGCCTCGTCTACCAGTCGCGCAGCGGAGCCCCCCACATCCCCTGGCTGGAACCGGACATCTGCGACCACCTGGAGGAGCTGCACGACCAGGGCGCTCCGGCGGCCGTGATGGTCCCCATCGGCTTTGTGTCGGACCATATGGAGGTCCTGTACGACCTGGACACCGAGGCCACCGCGAAGGCGGCGGAGCTGGGGCTTCCGGTGCGCCGCTCGGCCACGGTCGGCGCGGATCCCCGGTTCGCGACCGCCGTGCGGGAGCTGCTCCTGGAGCGGGCCGCCACCGAGCGCGGGAGTGCGGTGGAGCGGTGCGCGCTGGGCGCCCTCGGGGCCTCGTACGACCTCTGCCCGGTCGGCTGCTGTCCGGCCCGCACCCCCCGGCCCGCCGCCGCCGGCGCCGACACCCCCCTGTGAAGGACTGCCCAAGGAGCACCATGTCCCCGAGCCCCGACCACGACGCCGCCGACGCCGCTGCCCCCGACATTCCGGACGGTCTCCCCGCCGAACTGCTCGCCCTCGCGCTGGAGGCGGCCGGGCGGGCCGGTGCGCTGCTGCGGGACGGGCGGCCCGACGATCTGGCGGTCGCCGCCACCAAGTCCAGCCCGATCGACGTCGTCACCGAGATGGACATCGCGGCGGAGAAGCTGATCACCGGCTTCCTCGCGGAGCACCGCCCGGACGACGGCCTGCTCGGGGAGGAGGGCGCGGCGAGCGAGGGCCGCAGCGGCGTCCGCTGGGTCATCGACCCGCTGGACGGCACGGTGAACTATCTCTACGGGCTGCCGACCTGGGCCGTCTCCATCGCCGCCGAGTACCGGGGCGAGGCGGTGGCGGGCGTGGTCGGGATCCCGATGCGGGGCGAGACGTTCCACGCGGTGCGCGGGGGCGGGGCGTACTGCGGCGACCGGCGGGTGCGCTGCCGTCCGCCGGCGCCCATGGACCAGTCGCTGGTCTCCACCGGGTTCAACTACGTCGAGACCGTCCGGACCCATCAGGCCGCGGTGGCGCACCGGCTGATCCCCCGGCTGCGGGACATCCGCCGGAGCGGGTCGGCCGCGGTGGACCTCTGCGACGTGGCGGCGGGCCGGCTCGACGGCTACTACGAGCGCGGGCTCAACCCGTGGGACCTGGCCGCCGGTGATCTGATCGCCCGTGAGGCCGGCGCCCTGACCGGTGGCCGCCCGGGGCTCGCGCCCTCGCACGAGCTGGCCGTGGCGGCGACCCCGGCGCTCTTCGGCCCGCTCCAGGCCCTCCTGGACGAGCTGGGCGCCTGGCACGACTGACCGCGCCCGGCCCCGGGAACGGCCGACGGGCCCCGGCCGCGCGGGATGTTCGCGGCCGGGGCCCGTCGGTGCCATGGCCCGTGCTGTCGGTGTTCGTGGTGCTGTCGGAGCCCGCCGACGGCCCCACGAAAGGTGCGGTCACGGGCCGGGGAGGGATCTCGGGGCAGCCTTCGGGCGGCCTTTTAGGCCGCGTTGACCTTGACGCCGTGCTCCGCGGCCAGGCGGTGGAGGTCGTCCAGCTCCGCCTGCTCCACGTCGGCCAGGAAGTCGTCGCCCAGCTCACGGGCGAGCGTGAGGTCGGTCTCCGCGGCCTTTATGCGCTGAAGCAGTCCTGCGGTGAATGCGTCCATCTGCGCCCCCTCGTCATGGGTGGGTGGCACGGGGGTGTGCCTGGGTCCGGGGTCCCTGCTCACCGGCAGGGCGGGTGATCACAACGGGCACCGGTTTCGAGCGCTGTGCCGCTACGGGGTGTGATCGCGGGTGTCTTCTCGTCCTCCCCCGGCCGCCTCGCGGAGAAACCTCGTCCGGGCCGGGAATCCGGTCGATTCCCCAAGCGCCCGGGCCGCCGGCCGGGGCGGCCCCCGCCTTACATCCGGTTTACGCGCGTAACGGGCAGGATGGATACGCACAAGCCGTGCGTGAACCGCCCTGATCATGGCTGACGGGCCCGGAGGAAGGAATCGAGACGTGCGCGTACTCGTCGTCGAGGACGAGCAGCTGCTCGCCGATGCGGTGGCCACCGGACTGCGCCGGGAGGCCATGGCCGTCGACGTCGTGTACGACGGAGCGGCGGCCCTGGAGCGGATCGGGGTGAACGACTACGACGTGGTCGTCCTCGACCGCGACCTGCCCCTGGTGCACGGTGACGATGTGTGCCGGAAGGTCGTCGAGCTGGGGGTGGCGACCCGGGTGCTGATGCTGACCGCGTCCGGCGACGTCAGCGACCGGGTCGAGGGCCTGGAGCTGGGCGCGGACGACTATCTGCCCAAGCCGTTCGCCTTCACCGAGCTGACCGCCCGGGTGCGGGCCCTGGGCCGGCGCACGACCGTGCCGCTGCCGCCCGTGCTGGAGCGGGCCGGGATCAAGCTGGACCCGAACCGCCGCGAGGTCTTCCGCGACGGCCGGGAGATCCAGCTGGCGCCGAAGGAGTTCGCCGTCCTGGAGGTCCTGATGCGCAGCGAGGGCGCGGTCGTCTCGGCCGAGCAGCTGCTGGAGAAGGCGTGGGACGAGAACACGGACCCGTTCACGAACGTGGTGCGGGTGACGGTGATGACGCTCCGCCGCAAGCTGGGCGAGCCGCCGGTGATCGTCACCGTGCCCGGCTCCGGATACCGGATCTGACGGCGTGGCCGCCACTCCGCCGCCGCCCGTGACACCGCCCGCGGCGCCACCCAAGCCGACCTGGGACCCCCGGGCCCCCGTCCGCCCGCTGCTCCGTCCGACGATCCGGATACGGCTGACCCTGCTCTACGGCGGGATGTTCCTGATCGCGGGCGTGCTGCTGCTGTCGATCATCTATCTGCTGGCCGCGCAGGCGCTGACCTCCGGCAGTTCGCTGCCGTTCAAGCTGCTGCCGGACAGCAAGATCCAGCGGACCAACGACTCCTGTCCGGCGCTGGCCCCCGGCCTCTCGGCCGAGCAGGCCAACCTGGTGCTGAGCAACTGTTTCGCCCATGAGCGGGAGGTGGCCCTGGACGATCTGCTCCAGCGGTCGCTCTTCGCCCTGCTGGGGCTGAGCATCATCGCCTTCGCCTTCGGTTACGCGATGGCGGGCCGGGTGCTCTCGCCGCTGGGCCAGATCACCCGTACCGCCCGCCGGGTGGCCGGCTCCGACCTCTCCCGGCGGATCGAGCTGGACGGCCCGGACGACGAGCTGAAGGAGCTGGCCGACACCTTCGACGAGATGCTGGACCGGCTGGACCGGGCCTTCACCGCGCAACAGAGGTTCGTCGCCAACGCCTCGCACGAGCTGCGCACCCCGCTGGCGATCAACCGCACCCTGCTGGAGGTCCATCTGTCGGACCCGGGGGCGCCGGTGGAGCTCCAGCAGCTGGGCCGGACCCTGCTCGCCACCAACGAGCGCAGCGAGCAGCTCGTGGAGGGCCTGCTGCTGCTCGCCCGCAGCGACAACCAGACCTTCGAGCGCAAGCCCGTGGATCTGGCGGAGGTGGCCTCCCGCGCGCTCGACCAGACCCGGTCGGAGGCGGAGGAGAAGGGCGTGGAGATCCGTGGCGGGCGCGCCGAGGCGGTCGTCCAGGGCAATGGGGTGCTGCTGGAGCGCATCGCCCTGAACCTGGTGCAGAACGCGGTGCGCTACAACGTCCCGGAGGACGGCTGGGTCGAGGTGACCACGGGCGTCGAGCACGGTCAGGCGGTGCTGGTGGTGTCGAACACCGGTCCGGTGGTCCCCGCGTACGAGATCGACAATCTCTGGGAGCCGTTCCGCAGGCTGCGCCAGGACCGCACGGGCAGCGACAAGGGGGTGGGTCTCGGCCTTTCGATCGCCCGCTCGGTCGCGCGCGCCCACGGGGGACGTATCATCGCGGAGCCCCGGGAAGGGGGCGGGCTCGTGATGCGCGTCACCCTCCCCCGCTGAGGCCGCCCGTCGACCACGCCCGAACATCGTTCGCTTTACGCGGAATTTTCGGGATGCGCTCCTCGTTGCTCTGTGTGATCAATCACAGAGCCGGGGTTCCGGCCACCCACGCTCCGTCATCGGCCTCCTTTCCGGAAAGCTGGGAAAAGTCCGGGTTTCCGGGGGCGGGGCAGGCGGGAACTACACGGGGTGGCGCCCGTGAGCTGCGGGATTGGGATCGTGTACGGTCCCCATCGCCATCCAACCCGATCACTCTCGGGGGATCCGGTTGGGTGTCGATTGAGTAACAGACCTTGATGTGAGGCAAAATCTCCGCCTCAGGTCGGGCACAAAGTCCGACCTCTCACGCGTTACGTGCGCTGGAGACACCGCAACCACCCAGAGGGGGAGAGCGACAATGGCAACGGATTACGACACCCCACGCAAGACCGACGACGACGTCGACTCGGACAGTCTTGAAGAACTGAAGGCCCGGCGGAACGACAAGTCCGCCTCGTCCGTCGACGTGGACGACTTTGAAGCCGCTGAGGGCATGGAGCTGCCCGGCGCAGACCTCTCCAACGAGGAACTGGCCGTGCGGGTGCTGCCCAAGCAGGCGGACGAGTTCACCTGCATGAGCTGCTTCCTCGTGCACCACCGCAGCCAGCTGGCCGGCGAGAAGAACGGCCAGCCGATCTGCCGCGACTGCGAGTGACGGATCTGCCGTGGCAGGCGAGACACCGTCCTGGAAGCAACGCCTCCGCCGCCGTCCGGCGGCGGGTGGCGAGCAGCCCGGCGAGGGCCTGTCGGACGGCGCGATAGCGCCTTCCGCCATGGACCCCGCCATCCCCGCTCCGGGCGGCGCGGGAGACCACGAGCGGGTCCCTGGCGGCCCGCTCGCCGCTCCGGACCGTGAGCCCCCTTCCGGGGCCGTACCGGCGGTCCGGGGCGGCCGGGATCCCGTGCTGCCCGCCGGGGCCGGCAGCGGCACCCGGCCGGGCCGGCTGGCCTCGGTCCGCGACACCGTGCGGCGCGGCGGCGAGGGTGCCAGGGCGGCGGTCGGCCTGATCGCCGACCGGATCATCGAGAACGCGCCCCGGGTGCCGGTGCGCGATCTTCCGACCCTGCGTGCCCAGTTCCCCGGTCTGACCCCCGAGGAGCTGGCGGACAAGCTGGTCGCGGGCGCCGCCAACGCGACGGCGACCGTGGGCGCGGGCATCGGGGCCGCGGCGATGCTGCCCGTCCCGCCGGCGATGCCGGCCGAGCTGGCGGCGGAGATCACGGGAGTCGCGGCGATCGAGCTGAAGCTCATCGCCGAGCTGCACGAGGTCTACGGGCTGCGGCCCGAAGGGACGCTCAAGGAGCGGGCCACCGCCTATCTGGCGGCCTGGTCCGAGGAGCGGGGCATCGACCCCGTCAATCCCCTGACCTACAAGAACGCCGCTCTCAGCGGTGGCCTCAAGCGCGAGCTGCGCCAGCAGATCATGAAGCGGATGATCCGGAACCTGCCGAATCTGATGCCGTTCATGGTCGGCGCCGCCGTCGGGGCCGTGATGAACCGCCGGGACACCCGGCAGCTCGCGGACCGCGTCCGCAAGGATCTGCGGACCCAGCAGGTCCCGTGGGACGCGCTGCCCGGTCTGCCGCCCCTGGAGCAGCCGGAGCGGCCCCTGGAGGGCCTGCGCCGGCCGCGTGAGCTGGAGGGCTGAGCGGCCCGTACAGGACCTGCGGGAACGGACGCGGCCCGGTGCACCGGGCCGGTCCGTCCGGGCCGTGGGCGCGGCGGCTCAGGCCGTCAGGGCCGCGGCCAGCGCCTTGGGGTCCCGGGTGGACAGATACAGATACGGCGTCGGGTCCGCCGGGTCGGTGACCTCGACCCGCAGGGCCGTCGGCACATAGCTGCGCAGCAGCATGAAGGCGCGGGGGTCGGACTTCCAGGACCGCCAGGCGCGGGCCTCCTCCGGCTCCAGCACCTCGGCCTCGCCCAGGGCCGTGAGCGGGATCCGGGCCTCTCCCGCGACCAGGGAGCCGGCGACCACCCGGATCCGGGCGGAGCCGTAGGAGCTGATCCCCACCGCGGTGAGCGCGGCGGCCACGACCAGGCCGCCGAGCATCGCCAGGGTCCCGATCGGGGTGGCGACCAGGGCACCGGAGAAGCCCGCCAGGGCGGGCAGGATCCACCAGGTGCGGGGCACGGTCAGTCGTTCGTCGTAGCGCGGGGCGGAAGGCTGCTGCATGCCGTCAAGAGTGGCACGCGCCCCGGCGGCTCCCCGGAGCGGGTCCCGCGCGGTTCGCGCCCACGCGCAGGCGGGTGCGCGCCCCGCGCGTGCCGGCGCGTACCGGGCGTGTGCCGCACGCCTAGGTCGTTTCTTACGGATCAGGCTGGATCAGGGAGCGGGGTCTGGTGCCGTGCATCGCAAGGCGGAGGAATGAGTCCCTGCGGTGGGGGTACCTCCCGGGCCGCCAGGCCCAGGGGGCCATCGGCGATTGACGACAACGCAGCGAGGTGCGGTGCCAGGGCACGCGAGCCCCAGCAAGATCCGTAAGAGACGGCCTAGCGGGGTGGGCCGCTCGCGTGGTCCGCCGGGGGCGACCGCGGGTAAGGTCTGCGCCTGTGAGCACTGAGAACCACCACCGGGACGACCGCGATCGGCGGGAGCGCCCGAAGAGCGCGGCGGCGGAGCCCGCGCCCCCGTCCCTGGTCCCGCCGCCGAACGCCCTGCCGCCGGTCCGGCACCCGGACGCCCCGGCCCCCGGTGAGCTGCTCGGCTCCCACTATGACCACTGCTTCGGCTGCGGCGAGGGGCAGCCGCACGGGCTGCACCTCCAGGCGCGCGCCGGGGACGGCGTGACGATCACCGCCGAGTTCACCGTGCAGAGCGCCCACCAGGGCGCCCCGGGGCTCGCGCACGGCGGGGTGCTGGCCACGGCCCTGGACGAGACGCTGGGCTCGCTGAACTGGCTGCTGCGGGTGATCGCGGTGACCGGCCGGCTGGAGACCGACTTCGTCCGGCCCGTCCCCGTGGGCACGGTGCTCTTCCTCCAGGCCGAGATCACCGCGGTGGCCGGGCGCAAGATCTACTCGCGTGCCCAGGGCCGTATCGGCGGCCCCGACGGTCCGGTGGCCGTCCGTGCGCAGGCCCTGTTCATCGAGGTCAAGGTCGAGCACTTCACCGAGAACGGCCGTGCCGACGAGATCCGCGCCGTGATGTCCGACCCCGACCAGATCCGGCGTGTGCGCGCCTTCGAGGTGAATCCCTGATGTCCGCCGTCCCCAGCCCCAGCAGCCCCATCGACGTATTGATCCGCCGGGTCGACCCGGAGGTGCCGCTGCCCTCGTACGCGCACCCGGGCGACGCGGGCGCCGATCTCGTCACCCGCGAGGCCGCCGAGCTGGCCCCGGGCGAGCGGGCCGTACTCCCCACCGGGGTATCGATCGCGCTCCCCGACGGGTACGCCGCGTTCGTGCATCCGCGCTCCGGGCTGGCCGCCCGCTGCGGCGTTGCCCTCGTCAATGCCCCGGGGACCATTGATGCCGGGTACCGTGGGGAGATCAAGGTGATCGTGGTCAATCTCGACCCGCACGAGACGGTGCGGTTCGAGCGTTTCGACCGCATTGCGCAACTGGTCGTCCAGCAGGTCGAGAAGGTGCGCTTCCACGAGGTGGCGGAGCTTCCCGGCTCGGCGCGGGCCGTCGGGGGCTTCGGTTCCACCGGCGGTCACGCTGCGGTGGACGGCTCAACGGGTGGGAATCGATACGCTTCCGTCGTATCCGACCGGGAAGGACAGTGACGTGTTCGGACGTCGCAAGAAGAGTGGTTCCGCGGATGCCGCGGACGCAGCGGGCGAGGCCGAGCAGGTCGTCGACGAGCGCGACACCCAGGCCGCCGGCGAGGAGCCCGCGGACGGCGACCAGCGGCGGGTGAACCTTCCGCCGGCGCCGCGGCCCGACGGTCCCTGGGACATCTCCGAGGTGGGCGCGCCCGCCGAGGGCCGGGTGGACCTGGGCGGTCTCTTCGTGCCCGGAGTCGAGGGCATGGAGCTGCGGGTCGAGGTCGCCGGTGACGCGATCGTCGCCGCGACGGTGGTCCTGCGGGACAGCGCCGTACAGCTCCAGGCGTTCGCCGCGCCCAAGCGCGAGGGCATCTGGGGCGAGGTCCGCGAGGAGATCGCCTCCGGCATCACCCAGCAGGGCGGTGTGATCGACGAGGTCGAGGGCCCGCTCGGCTGGGAGCTGCGGGCCCAGGTCCCCGTACAGCTGCCGGACGGCACCGGCGGGGTCCAGCTGGTGCGGTTCATCGGCGTCGACGGCCCGCGCTGGTTCCTGCGCGGAGTGATCTCCGGGCAGGGCGCGGTGCAGCCGGAGGCCGCCGGTCTGCTGGAGCAGATCTTCCGGGACACCGTCGTGGTGCGCGGCGAGGGCCCGATGGCCCCCCGTGACCCGATCGTCCTCAAGCTGCCCGAGGACGCGCAGATGGTGCCCGAGGGCGTCGCCCAGGAGGACCAGGAGGGCTCCCGCTTCTCCGGCGGCATGGGCCAGCTCCAGCGCGGCCCGGAGATCACCGAGGTCCGCTGACGCGTACGGCACAGCGGTGGGCCGCACTCCCCCGGGCGACTCCGGGGGATGCGGCCCACCGCCGTTTCCCCGTACTGTGCCCCCATTCCGTGCCATACACATGTACGAGTCACCTGCACGAGCGACAGGGACGGGCGCGGACGGACGGGCACGACAGGCACAGGGGTACGAGGGGGAAGCATGGCCGAGACGATGGATTCCGGCGCCGGCGCGGCGGTCGTGGACGGCCCCGCGCCGGGTCCCATGGTGCGGGTGGAGGGTCTGCACCGCTCCTACGGCTCGGGGGCGGGGGCCGTGCACGCGCTGCGGGGTGTCTCCTTCGAGATCCCGCGCGGCGAGCTGGTGGCGCTCAGGGGCCGGTCCGGCTCCGGCAAGACGACCCTGCTCAATCTGGTCGGCGGGCTCGACGCCCCCGACGAGGGCCGGATCACGGTCGACGGGGTGGAGCTGGGGGGCCTGGGCGAGAGCGGGCTGCTGGAGCTGCGCCGGGACCGGATCGGCTTCGTCTTCCAGTCCTTCGGGCTGATCCCGATCCTGAGCGCGGCGGAGAACGTCGGGGTGCCGCTGCGGCTGTGCCGGACGCCCGCGCGGGAGCGCGAGGAGCGGGTACGGCTGCTGCTGTCGCTGGTCGGACTCGCGGACCAGGCGGCCCAGCGGCCCGGGGAGCTGTCCGGCGGGCAGCAGCAGCGGGTGGCCATCGCCCGCGCGCTCGCCAACCGGCCGGCGCTGCTGATCGCCGACGAGCCGACCGGGCAGCTCGACGCCGAGACCGGGCTCGCGGTGATGGAGCTGCTGCGGGCGGTGGTGCGGACCGAGGGCGTCACGGCGCTGGTGGCCACGCACGACAGCCAGCTGCTGGGGCTGGCGGACCGGGTGCTCGAACTGAACGACGGCGGCCTGGTCACCGGCTGAGCGGACCGGTCCGCAGGCTGAGCCGCGGGGATCGCCGGGCCGGTCACCGGCCGAACCACGGGCCGAACCACGGGCCGAACCACCGGCAGGATCGGGCCGATCACCGGCCTGGTCACCGGCTGAGCTGCGACGATCGCCGGGCCGTCGGCGGCCCCGCGGCCCCGGTCGGCATCAGAATCCCGTCAAAGAGGACCCCATCGCCCACATCCCGCCCTTTTTGCCCGTTCCGCTGACCGTAAGGTCGTCGCAGCGCACACGGCGGCGCGGACAGCGGTGACTGAAAGACAATGAGGCCATGGGACGCGGCAAGCTACGGATCTACCTCGGCGCGGCGCCGGGCGTGGGCAAGACGTACTCCATGCTCTCCGAGGCGCACCGCCGGGTGGAGCGCGGCACCGACTGCGTGGTGGCGTTCGTCGAGCACCACGACCGGCCCAGGACCGAGGTGATGCTGCACGGCCTGGAGCAGATCCACCGCCGTGAGCTGGAGTACCGGGGCTCGGTCTTCACCGAGATGGACGTCGACGCCGTCCTGGAGCGGCGCCCCGCCGTGGCGCTGGTGGACGAGCTGGCGCACACCAACGTCCCCGGCTCCCGCAACACCAAGCGCTGGCAGGACGTCGAGGAACTGCTCGCCGCCGGCATCGACGTCATATCGACGGTGAACATCCAGCACTTCGAGTCGCTGGGCGACGTGGTGGAGTCGATCACCGGGGTGCGCCAGCGCGAGACCGTGCCCGACGAGGTGGTGCGCCGCGCCGACCAGATAGAGCTGGTCGACATGACGCCGCAGGCGGTGCGGCGGCGGATGGCCCACGGCAACATCTACAAGCCGGACAAGGTCGACGCCGCCCTGTCCAACTACTTCCGCCCCGGCAATCTGACCGCGCTGCGCGAGCTGGCGCTGCTGTGGGTCGCCGACCGGGTCGACGAGTACCTCCAGCAGTACCGGGGCGAGCACAACATCCGCTCCACCTGGCAGGCCCGGGAGCGGATCGTCGTCGGTCTCACCGGCGGCCCCGAGGGCCGGACCCTGATCCGCCGGGCCGCCCGGATGGCAGCGAAGGGCTCGGGCAGCGAGATCCTCGCCGTCTACATCGCCCGCAGCGACGGGCTCACCTCGGCCTCCCCCAAGGAGCTGACCCTCCAGCGGACCCTGGTGGAGGATCTGGGCGGCACCTTCCATCACGTCATAGGCGATGACATCCCGGCCTCGCTGCTGGAGTTCGCGCGCGGGGTCAACGGCACGCAGATCGTGCTCGGCTCCAGCCGCCGCAAGGCGTGGCAGTACATCTTCGGGCCGGGCGTCGGCGCGACCGTGGCCCGGGACTCGGGGCCCGACCTCGACGTCCACATCGTCACCCACGACGAGGCGGGCAAGGGGCGCGGGCTGCCGGTGGCGCGCGGGGCCCGGCTCGGCCGGTCCCGGATCATCGCGGGCTGGCTGGTGGGGGTGGCGGCGCCGGTGCTGCTGTCGCTGCTGCTCTCGGCGCTGGGCGACTCGCTGGGGCTCGCCAACGACGTCCTGCTCTTCCTCTTCCTGACCGTGCTGGCGGCCCTCCTCGGCGGGCTGCTGCCCGCGCTCGCGTCGGCGGCGGTGGGCTCCCTGCTGCTGAACTTCTACTTCACCCCGCCGGTGCGGACCCTGACGGTCTACGACCCAAAGAACATCGTGGCCATCGTCATCTTCTTCGCCGTCGCGGTCGCGGTGGCGTCGGTGGTCGACCTCGCGGCCCGCCGCACCCATCAGGCGGCCCGGCTGCGGGCCGAGTCGGAGATACTGTCCTTCCTCGCCGGGAGCGTGCTGCGCGGGGAGACCTCGCTGGACGCCCTGCTCCAGCGGGTACGGGAGACCTTCGGCATGGAGTCGGTCGCGCTGCTGGAACGGATGAGCGACGTCGACCCGTGGACCACGGCGGGCAGTGTGGGACCCCGGTCGGTCGTCCGGCCCGAGGACGCCGATGTGGACATGCCGGTCGGCGACCACATGGCGCTCGCGCTCTCCGGGCGGGTGCTGCCCGCCGAGGACCGGCGCGTGCTGGCGGCCTTCGCCGCCCAGGCGGCCGTGGTGCTGGACCGGCAGCGGCTGGTCGGCCAGGCGGAGGAGGCCCGTACCCTCGCCGAGGGCAACCGGATCCGTACCGCCCTGCTCGCCGCCGTCAGCCACGATCTGCGCACCCCGCTCGCCGCGATCAAGGCCGCCGTCACCTCGCTGCGCTCCGACGACGTCGCCTGGTCCGACGAGGACGAGGCGGAGCTGCTGGCGGGGATCGAGGACGGCGCCGACCGGCTGGACCACCTGGTGGGGAATCTGCTGGACATGTCCCGGCTCCAGACCGGCACGGTGACCCCGCTGATCCGGGTGACCGACCTGGACGAGGTGGTGCCGATGGCACTGGTCGGCGTCCCCGACGACAGCGTGGAGCTGGACATCCCCGAGTCGCTGCCGATGGTCGCCGTCGACCGGGGGCTCCTGGAGCGTGCGGTCGCCAACATCGTCGAGAACGCCGTCAAGTACAGCCCCGTGGGCATCCCGGTCACCGTCGCCGCGAGCGCGCTGGGCGGCCGGGTGGAGGTCCGGGTCGCGGACCGGGGCCCCGGCGTCCCCGACGACGAGAAGGAACGGATCTTCGAGCCGTTCCAGCGGTACGGTGACGCTCCGCGCGGCGCCGGAGTGGGGCTCGGCCTCGCGGTCGCCCGGGGCTTCACGGAGGCCATGGGCGGCACCCTCACCGCCGAGGACACCCCCGGCGGTGGCATGACCATGGTGCTCACCCTGCGGGCCGCGCCCGGCTCCCGGCCGGTGAACGCCGATCTCCCCGCCCAGGTCACTTCGTGACCTGCGCCGTCCGTACCCCGAAACGGACCGGGACCCTGAAACGAACCGGACCGGCCGGGCGCCGGACCGACACCGATGAGCGCAGAGAGGCAGGCCCGCGATGACGAGGGTGCTGGTGGTCGACGACGAGCCGCAGATCGTACGGGCCCTCGTGATCAATCTGAAGGCACGCAAGTACGAGGTGGACGCGGCCCCCGACGGGGCGACCGCGCTCCAGCTCGCGGCGGCCCGCCACCCCGATGTGGTGGTGCTCGACCTGGGCCTGCCCGACATGGACGGCGTGGACGTGATCAAGGGGCTGCGCGGCTGGACCCGGGTGCCGATCCTGGTGCTCTCGGCCCGGCACACCTCCGACGAGAAGGTGGAGGCGCTGGACGCCGGCGCCGACGACTACGTCACCAAGCCGTTCGGCATGGACGAGCTGCTGGCCCGGCTGCGGGCGGCGGTCCGCAGGGCGGAGCCGGTGGGCGGCGGGGACGACGAGGTCGTGATCGTGGAGACGGAGGGCTTCACCGTCGACCTGGCGGCGAAGAAGGTCCACCGCGACGGGCGCGATGTGCGGCTCACCCCGACCGAGTGGCATCTGCTGGAGGTCCTGGTGCGCAACACCGGGCGGCTGGTCAGCCAGAAGCAGCTGCTCCAGGAGGTGTGGGGGCCGTCGTACGGGACGGAGACCAACTATCTGCGGGTCTACATGGCGCAGCTGCGGCGCAAGCTGGAGGCCGATCCCTCGCACCCCCGGCACTTCGTCACCGAGCCCGGCATGGGCTACCGCTTCGAGCGTTCCTGAACGCGGGGCCGTGCGGGGAGCGCGCGCCCGTGGGGGCTGTCGGCGGCGGCCGGTACGCTTGCGGTATGAGCGCAGCACCCCCCGCCG
This sequence comes from Streptomyces yaizuensis, assembly GCF_034961445.1. Taxonomy (NCBI): domain Bacteria; kingdom Bacillati; phylum Actinomycetota; class Actinomycetes; order Kitasatosporales; family Streptomycetaceae; genus Streptomyces; species Streptomyces yaizuensis. The sequence goes on along the minus strand of NZ_BSBI01000016.1, from coordinate 164,020 downwards.
CCGGCGGGTCCGGGCCCGGCGGCCGGGCGAAGCCCGCCGGCCGCTTCCGACGCATGCTCGACCGGCTCTCCAGCTCCCAGCAGGACCTGGAGTCCGAGGAGCTGCGGGAGGACGCCCAGGCGTCGGGGTGCACCCGGATCGCCGAGTGCGGTGACCGCCAGATCGTCCGGGTGACTGGTACGTTGCGCACGGTCACCCTGCGTCCCCGGGCGGGAGTGCCCGCGCTGGAGGCGGAGCTGTTCGACGGTACGGCGCCGCTGGACGTGGTCTGGCTCGGCCGCCGCTCGATCACCGGCATAGAGCCGGGCCGCAGGCTCATCGCCTCCGGCCGGATCTCCATGAGCCATGGCCGCCGTGTGCTGTTCAATCCCAAATACGAACTCCGACCGCTCGGACAGGAGTAGCCGGTGACGTCCTTCGACAAGCCGACCACCACGACGAACGATCCCACCGTCACCGAGGGCGCCCCGGACGAGGGCCGCGCCGCGCCGGTGGACACCAAGGCCGTCACCGAGGCGGCGCTCTTTGAAGCGTTCGGTGGCCTGCGGGGCATGGTGGAGACGGTCGTCCCCGGACTGCTGTTCGTCACGATCTACACCGTCAACAAGGACCTGCACTCCGCGGCGATCGCGGCCCTCGTGGTCTCGGCGGTGCTCGTGGTGGTCCGGCTGCTCCGCAAGGACACCACCAAGCACGCCTTCAGCGGGGTCTTCGGGGTGGCGTTCGGTGTCGTCTTCGCGATGATGACGGGCAATGCCAAGGACTTCTATCTCCCGGGGATGCTCTACACCCTGGGGCTCGCGCTCGCGTACATCATCACCGCGATCGCGGGCGTCCCGCTGATCGGGCTGATGCTCGGCCCGGTCTTCAAGGAGAACCTCTCCTGGCGGACGCGGAACCCGGGCCGCAAGAAGGCGTACACGAAGGCCAGCTGGGCCTGGGGGCTGATCCTGCTCGCGAAGTCGGCGATCCTCTTCCCGCTGTACTGGTGGGCGGACACCACCGAGCTGGGCTGGGTGCTGGTGTCGCTGAAGATTCCACCATTCCTGCTGGCGGTCTATCTGACCTGGGTCTTCCTCGCGAAGGCGCCGCCGCCGATCGACGTCTTCGCCGAGATGGAGGCGGAGGAGCGGGCCGAGCGCGAGCGCAAGGCGGCCGTCGCCGACGCGGGGCCGGATTCCGGCCAGGCATAGGCTCCCGCGCAGCCGCGCGGTCTTCGACACGGGCCGTCGTCCACCCCGGTGGACGGCGGCCTTTCGGCTGTCCGCGCAGGTGTCCGCGCAGGTCACGGTCGGGCAAATCCCCGGCCCCCGGGGCAACCTGACTGATCACGATCCCATCAAGTCCTGGCAGAGAGCGTTTTCTTCGCCGTGTGGTGTCTGAAAGCATCCAGGCTCGAAAGTGTTTTCGGGGCACGACGGGGACCACGAGGACCACGGGGATCGGGGGCGTACGGTGGCGGGGTTCGTCTTTCTCCGCGCGCGGGGGCACCGGCTGCTGCTGGCGGCGGCCCTGCTCGCGATCGTGCTGACCACCGCCGTGCTCGCCACCCTCGCCGCCTTCGCCGGCTCCGTCGGCGACGCCGGTCTGCGCAAGGCGCTCACCACCCGGGACGCGGCCGCCGCCGCGCTCTTCGTCACCTCCGAGACCCCCGGCCCCGACCGCGCGGCCGCGACCCGGGACGCCGCCGAGGGGGCCCGCCGCACCTTCGACGGACTGCCGGTGACGCTGAGCCGGTTCGACCGCTCCGGCTCGTACGCGCTGCCGCGCTCGCTGCGGCCGCCGGCCGAGCGCCGCGCGGGCGAACCGGACCTCACCTCCTTCGCGGTCGTGGACCGCTCCCGGGTCCGGCTGACGGCGGGCACCTGGCCCGCGGCCACGGACGGCGGCGGCCGCGACGTGGTCGGGGTGGCGGTGCCGGAGGTGGCGGCCAAGCGGCTGGGCCTGGCCCCCGGCCCCCGGGTGCTGAAGCTCACCGACCGGCTCGGCGGCGACCCGGTACGGATCCGGATCACCGGGGTCTACCGGCCCGCCACGGCCGCCGACCCGTACTGGCGGCTGGACGAGCTGGCCGGGCGCGGCGTCCGCACCGAGGACGTGTTCACCACGTACGGTCCGCTGCTGCCGCACCCCGACGCGTTCGGCTCCGACCGGATCAGCAAGGGACGCCTCGGCTGGCTCGCCACCGCCGACTTCACGACGCTGGAGTCCGGCCGGATCGACGCGCTGGGCGCGGCGGCGAAGAACAGCCAGCGGTACCTGGTGGAGCGGCCCGCCCTCACGGACGCGGGCGTGGTCACGCGCACCGACCTGCCCCGGACGCTGGAGCGGCTGGAGCGGGCCCTGCTGGTGTCCCGGGCGACGCTCCTGATCGTCTCCCTGCAACTGGTGCTGCTCGCCGGGTACACGCTGCTGCTGGTCGCCCGGCTGCTCAGCTCGGAGCGCGCCGGCGAGACCCGCACCCTGCTGGCGCGGGGCGCCTCCCGGGCCAGGATCGCCTGGCTCTCCGCGCTGGAGGCGCTGCTACTCGCCCTGCCCGCCGCCGTCTGCGCCCCGCTGCTGGCCGGTCCGCTGACCGGACTGCTCGCGGAGCACGGGGTGCTGGCCCGCGCCGGGCTGCTCATCGACACCGGGCCGACGCCCGCGCTCTGGCTGGTCGGCGCGGCGGTGGCGCTGCTGTGCGCGCTGGCCGTGGTCGCCCCGGCGCTGACGGCCGCGCACACCGGGGCGGGCCGGGCCCGGGAGCTGCCGGGACCGCTCAAGGCCGGTGCCGATCTGGCGCTGCTCGCGGTCGCCGGGGTGGCGTACTGGCAGCTGGAACGGCAGACCTCCGGGGGCGGCGCGCTCAGCGGCGACCGCGACGGGCGGCTGGGGATCGATCCACTGCTGGTGGTGGCGCCCGCGCTGGCGCTGCTCGCGGCCACGGTGCTCACGCTGCGGCTGCTGCCGCCGGCCGCGCGGTTCGCGGAGCGGCGGGCGGCGAAGGGCCGAGGGCTCATCGCCCCGCTGGCGGGCTGGCAGTTCAGCCGCAGGCCCCGGCGGGGCACCGGGCCGGTGCTGCTGCTGGTGCTCGCGGTGGCGCTGGGGATGCTGGCGATCGGCCAGTCGGCGTCCTGGGACCGCTCCCAGGACGACCAGGCGGACTTCGTCTCCGGTGCCCCGGTACGGGTACTGAACGGCGGGTCGACCGCGCCGTTCGGCCAGTCCGGCATGTTCGACGGGGTACGCGACGTCCGCACCGTGGCGGCCGCGACCCGGACCGGGATGACGCTGTCGGGCGGCCGGCAGGCGACCGTCCTGGCCCTGGACACCACGCGCGCCCACGGCGAACTCCGGCCGCGCGCCGACCTGGTGGACGGCGACCCGGCGCGTTTCCTCGCACCGCTGCGGCCCGGCCCGGGCGGCGCGGCGGGCCTGCCGCTGCCCCGGGACACCGCGCGGCTCGTCCTCGATCTGCGCGGGTCCGCGCCCGGCGCGAGCGACCCCCAGCCCCTCACCGTGGGCGTGACCGTGGCAGACCGTCACGGCACCACGTACACGATGCAGATCGACGACATCCCGGCGGACGGCCGGCGGCACACCCGGACCCTGGACCTGGACGCGGCCGCCGAGGCCCCGATGGGCCGGGCGGCGGCGCCGCTGACCCTGACCGCCGTCGAGTTCCACCAGGTGGGCGCGGCGGACCGGAAGACCTCCAAGCGGTTCGCGGTCGAGGAGGTGCGGGCACTCGCCCGGGACGGCTCGGCCCGCCCGGTGGCCGTCCCCCGCGATCTGGCCTGGCGGCCCGTGGCGACCTCCAGCGTGTCGGCCGACCTCACCGACGAGCGGCAGTCCGAGCCCACCGCGAGCGCCGCGCGCCCGTCGGCCCGTGCCCTGATGGACATCCGCTACGACGCGGGAGTCGCGTACTGGGACGGGTGGGGCTCGGAGCCGTCGCTGGGCGTGCGGATCGCGGCGAAGCAGCCGACGGCCCCGGTGCCGGCGGCGCTGGTGACCGAGCGGTTCGCCAAGTCCAGCGGGGCACGGGCCGGTTCGGTGATCACGATCCCGCTGGCGGGCGCCGATGTGAAGGTGCGGATCGCGGGGGTCGTGGGCCAGCTGCCGACGCTGGGGCCGGGCGCGAGCGGCCAGGCGACCCCGGTGGGCGGCGCGGCCGGCCCGGCGCCGCTCGACGGCGGCAGTGTCCTGGTCGACCTGCTCGCCGTGAACAAGGTCCTCGCCGCCCGGCCCGACGGCGGGCTCCCCGTCACCGAGTGGTGGCTCTACCCGGAGCCGGGCGCCGCGGCGAAGGTCGCGGCGGAGCTGCGGGAGCGGCCCTCGATGGACCCGGGCCAGATCCAGGTCCGCGACGAGGTCGCGGACACGCTCCAGCGGGACCCGCTGAGCGCGGGGCCGCAGTCGGCCCTGTTCGCCGCGACGGTCGCGGCGGCCCTGCTCGCGGCGGTCGGTTTCGCCGTGGCGACGGCGGCGGCCCTGCGGGAACGCGCCTCGGAGTTCGCGGTGCTGCGGGCGCTGGGGGCACCCCGGCGGCAGCTCGCCCGGCTGGTGGCGGCGGAACAGTCCCTGCTGATCGCGCTGGCGCTGCTGATCGGCGTCGGCATCGGCACGGTGCTCACCCGCGCGGTGATACCCCTGATCGTCCTGACCGGCCAGGCCGCCCAGCCGGTACCGGCGGTCCTCGTGCAGCTGCCCTTCGACCGGGTGGCGCTCCTCCTCGCCGCCGTCGCGGCGGCCCCGGTCCTGATCGTGACCGCGCTGGCCCTGCGACGGGGCGAGGCGGCGACGGCGCTGCGCGTGCCGGGAGGCGAGTGAGATGCGGGTGGGTGAGGGGCCGGCGGGCGCGCGGATGACGGTGCCGGCGCGATCCGGACTGCTGCACGGCGGGGCCGCGGAGGCGGCACCCGGCGTCCAGCGGGCCACCGGCACGGGCCCCTTCCGGCGGCCGTCCGCACCGGGCGGGGCCACGAGCGCGCCCCGGGGCACGGCACTCGCTTACCCCCGCAACTGGCAGAGCCACGGTCCGGCGCGAAGCCGACCCGCCGCAGCAGGGCACCGCTCCCGGCGAACGGCCAACACAGGCCTCCTCCTGTGGCCGTCCGCACCGGCCGGGGCCACGAACACGTCCCGGGGCATGGCACTCCCGTACCCCTGCGGCCAGCGGAACCACGGTCCGGCGCGAAGCCGGCCCGCCGCAGGACACCGCCCCCAGCGAACCGCCGGCACGGGCCCCTTCCGGCGGCCGTCCGCAGAGGCCGGGGCCACGAACGTGCCCCAGGTCACGGCACCCGCGTACCCCCGCAACCGGCGGGACCACGGTCCGGCGCTGCCCTCCCCCGGCGGTCACGCGGCGCAGGAAGCGGCTGCTCCGGCGCGTGCGGGGAGCTGCGTTCCGTGGGGCCGTGCGGTCGGCGACCACGCGGCGGTGCAGGGCCTGCCCGGAACCCCCGCCCGCGCACAGAGGACACAACGCGCCCACGCGGAGCGCCCGACGACCCGTACAACATCCACCCGCTACAGGTCCGGAGTGATGGCCGACCGCCCCCGTACGGGCACGAACCCGGGTCCGGCGCTCCCGACGCGCGGAACGGCCGCCGCAGGGCACTCCCACCCACGAGGCCCGGCGACACAGCCACCGAGCTGCGTTCCGTGGGACCGTGCGGTCGGCGACCACACGGCCGCGCAGGGCCTGCCCGGGACTCCCGCCCACGCACAGAGAACACAACGCGCCCACGCGGAGCGCCCGACGACCCGTACAACATCCACCCGCTACAGGTCCGGAGTGATGGCCGACCGCCCCCGTACGGGCACGAAACCGGGTCCGATGCTCCCGACGCGCGGAACGGCCGCCGCAGGGCACTCCCACCCACGAGGCCCGGCGGCACAGCCACCGCACGCGTACCGGGGCACGGCCTGCCCGTGCCCGTATGACCTGCGGCCCACTGGCGGCCGGTGGCATCCGGGCGCGGCGCGCCGGGGCCCCGGGACGACGCGTCACGGGCTCGGGGACACGGTTTCCCCGTGCCCGCAGGTGGCCGTGTACGGGGGACCGGGAACGCGTGTGTCGCCGCGCCGGTGCACCGCTCGCCCCTGGGCGCGGTGCGCCCGGCCGGCCGGCGGCGCCCGGGGAGGCCGGGCCGGGGCGCCCGCCTCCGTATACAGAACGCGGGACGCCCGCCCGGCGACGACGTGCACACCCGCGTCGCAGGGCTTCGGGACCGGCGCGGTCCGGGGAGCACGGCGCGGCGGCAGGGCGAAGGGCTTGGCTCCGGCGGGCGGTCCGTCGGGGAATTGGGGAAGCACAAGGAGGCGGGCGGCGTGAAGGCGGTCGCTCCCTGGGTCCGCACCCGGCTGCGCGCAGCGCCCGGGGCAGCGCTGGCTCTGGGGGTTCTGGTCCTGGTCACCGCGTTCCTGGCGGCGGCGTTCCCCCGGGCGGTGGACACCTACGAGGGCGAGGGGCTGCGGCAGGGGATCCGCGCGGCGGACCCCGATGTCCGGGGGCTCGGTCTGACGGTGGCGGCGCCCGGGGAGGGCAGTGCCCGGGAACGGTCGGCGGGTCTGACCACCGAGCGGCTGGAGGGGCGGTACCGTGCCTTCGCCGAGCGGCTGCCGGAGCCGCTGCGCGCGGACATGGGGCAGTCCTCGTACGGGGTGCGGGCGGTCAAGCCCGTCGCGACGACGGACGAGTGGATCCCCCGGCTGAGCGACCCGGCCACGGTGTTCACCGCCGCGGCGCCGGCCCGCCTGACCGACCACGCGACGCTGCGGTCGGGGCGGCTGCCCCGGACGGACCGGGCGACGCCGGCCACCCGCACGGTCGAGGCCGTCGTCACCACCGCCACCGCCAGGACCCTGAAGATCAAGGTCGGTTCGACGGTGCACCTGAGCCGGGCGAGCGTCCACGGGCCGCTGGCGGTCCGGGTGACCGGCATCGTGGAGCCCCGGCAGCCCCGGGCGGACGTCTGGGCGTACGAGCCGGCGCTGCGGGAGCCGATCCGGCGCTACACGCAGGGCGCCCCGACGTTCCCGTACTGGCACGGCTCGCTGCTGCTGCCGGTGGAGGCCGCGCCCGTGCTGCTGTCGCTGGGGCCGGAGACGGAGACGTACTGGCGGCTCTCCGTCGACGCGGAGGGGCTGGGCACCGACGATCTGCCCGCGCTGCGGGCGGCGGTCACCTCGGTGGAGAGCGGCCCGGGGCTGAGCGCGCTGCGCGCGGCCGGCGAACCCGCCCTGGAGGTGGCGACCGGCCTGGACGACACGCTGGTCCGGTACGAGGAGACGCTCGACGCGATCGCCCCGGTGGTCGCGGTCGCCGCCGTCGGCGCGGCGACGGTCATGGTCGTCGTGGTGCTGATGGCCGGGAGTCTGGCGCTCACCCGGCGCCGGGCCGAACTGACGCTGCTGCGCTCCCGGGGCGGTTCGCTCCCGGGGATCGCGGGGCGGCTGCTCGCGGAGAGTGCCGTGGCGGTGGTGCCGGCGGCCGTGGCGGGCGCCGCGCTGGCGTGGGTGCTGTTCCCGGCGGGCCGGGCGCCCGCCGCGCTGCTCGCCACGGCGGCGGTCGCGGTCGTCGCCTGCGGGACGCTGCCCGTGCGGGCGGTGCTGCTGCACCGCAGCGCCCGCGTCCACGGCGAGCGGGACGATCTCACCCGCGCCCGCCCCTCGCGCCGCCGTACGGTCGCCGAACTGACGGTCCTGGTACTGGCCGTGGCGGCCGCCTTCGCGCTGCGCCGCCGGGGCACGGACTCCGGTGGCGGTGTGGACCAGCTGGTGAGTGCCGCGCCGGTGCTGGTGGGCGTGGCCGGGGCGCTGCTGATCGTCCGGCTGTATCCGCTGCCGCTGCGGCTGCTGGCCCTGCCGCTGGCCCGCAGCCGGGGCGCGCTGGGTTTCCTGTCGCTGGCGCGGGCGGGCCGGGCGCCGGCCACCACGACGCTGCCGCTGCTGGCGCTGCTGGTGGCGTTGATGACGGCGGCGTTCGGCGGTTCGGTGCTGGCGGGCGTGGACGCGGCCCGGGACCGTGCCGCGCTGGTCGCGGTGGGTGCGGACGCCCGGATCGAGACCATCGACGACGAGCTGCCGAAGGGGGCGGTGGAGCGGGTGCGGGCCGTCGCGGGCGTCCGGGACGTGGTCGCGGTGCGCCGGGAGTTCGATCTGGATCTGCACGACGGCGGCGACGCGGTCGTGACGCTGTTCGCGGTGGACGCGAAGGCGTACGAGCGGCTGGCGCGCGCCACCGGTCAGGGCGAGATCGACGCCGACGCCCTGACGGTGGACTCGGGTCCGCTGCCCGCGCTCGCCTCGCCCGCCGTGGCCGACCGGCTGGGCGGCCGGCCGGTGACGGTGGGCACGCCGGACGGGCAGTTCACGGTGCGGCTGGCGGGCGTACGGACATCGCTGCCGGCCCTCGCGGACAACTTCGTGGTGGTCGACGCGGCGAGTCTGAAGTGGCCGCTGGGGCCCACCGCGCTGATGGTGACCGGTGAGGGTCTGTCGGGGCCCGCGCTGAAGGCGGCGGCGGGCGGCGGGGTCTCGGTGGATCTGCGGTCCGCGGAGCGGGCCGGGTTCACCGACGCGCCGGTGCACCGGGGCGCCGAGCGGATCTATCTCGCGGCGGCCGCGACGGGCGCCGGGTACGCGGTGCTGGCGGTGCTGCTGTCGCTGCTGCGGGCGGCGCCCGAGCGCACGGCGCTGCTGGCGCGGCTGCGGACGATGGGACTGACCCGGCGTCAGGGCCGCTGGCTGCTGGTGCTGGAGAACCTGCCGCAGACCCTGCCCGCCGGGATCGGCGGCGCCGTGGTGGGCTGGGTGGCGATCACGCTGGTGGCGCCCGGGGTGGATCTGGCGGAGCTGGCACTGACCGGGCAGGGGCGGTTCGACGTCCTGGGCGCGGTGCGGCTGACGCCCGACACGGGGAGCCTGCTGCTGCCGGCGGCGGCCGTGGTGGTCGTCGCCGCGGGGGTGGCGGCGCTCCAGGCGTGGGCGGTCACCCGGCGTACGACAACGACCGAGCTGAGGGTGGGAGACACGCGATGAGCGAGCCGCTGGATCTGCGGGAGCTGGAGCGGCGGGCGGTGGCCGGGCGGGAGAGTCCCGGGTACGGCCATGACGCGCTGATCACCTGCGACCGGCTGGTGCGGATCTTCACCGCCGACGGGGTGGAGGTGCAGGCGCTCCAGGGTCTCGACCTGCTGGTCCGGGAGGGCGAACTGCTGGCCCTGGTGGGCGCGTCCGGCAGTGGCAAGTCGACGCTGATGAACATCCTGGCGGGCCTGGACGAGCCGACGGCGGGCGCGGCCCGGGTCGCCGGGTGCGATCTGCTGGCGATGGGCGCGAAGGAGCGGCTGCGCTACCGGCGCGAGGTGGTGGGGTTCGTCTGGCAGCAGACGGCGCGGAATCTGCTGCCGTATCTGACGGCGGCGCAGAACGTGGCGCTGCCGATGCAGTTGCGCGGACGGTCGGCCGGGGGGCGCGGCAGGCGGACCGAGCGGGTGGAGTCGCTGCTGGGCATGTTGGAGGTCGCGGAGTGCCGGGACCGGCGGCCGCACCAGATGTCCGGGGGGCAGCAGCAGCGGGTGGCGATCGCGGTGGCGCTGGCGAACGAGCCGTCGGTGCTGCTGGCGGACGAGCCGACGGGTGAGCTGGACTCGCACACGGCGGAGCAGATCTTCGCGGCGTTCCGGACGGCCAACGAGGAGCTGGGCACGACGATCGTGATCGTCACGCACGACCAGGCGGTGGCGTCGGAGGTGCGCCGTACGGTGGCGATCCGCGACGGGCGGACGTCGACGGAGATCCTGCGGCGCACCAAGGTCGACACGGCGACGGGCCAGGAGTCGATGGTGGCGCGGGAGTACGCGATGCTGGACCGGGCGGGGCGGTTGCAGCTTCCGGCGGAGTACACGCGGGCACTGGGGATGCGGGACCGGGTGCTGCTGGAGCTGGAGCCGGACCACATCGAGATCCGGCCGGACGACGAGAGCGGCGCGGACAGCACGGGCGGCGGGGGCGGCCCGGCGAAGGGCTGACCTGGGGGGTACGGGGACACGGCGCGTGTCCCCGTACCCCTCGCAGAGGGTCTACTTCCGCACCGAGAGCAGTTCCTCCAGCTGCTCCTCGCGGGCCTGCGCGGCGACGAAGAGCAGTTCGTCGCCGGACTCCAGGGTCTCCTCCGGGCTGGGCGTGAGCACGCGCGAGCCGCGGATGATGGTGACGAGGGTGGTGTCCGGCGGCCAGGCGACATCGCCGACCTGGGTGCCGGCGACGGCCGACTCGGGCGGCAGGGTCAGCTCCACCAGGTTGGCGTCGCCGTGGCTGAAGCGGAGCAGCCGGACGAGGTCGCCGACGCTGACGGCCTCCTCGACCAGGGCGGACATGAGCCGGGGGGTGGAGACGGCGACGTCGACGCCCCAGGACTCGTTGAAGAGCCACTCGTTCTTGGGGTTGTTGACGCGGGCGACGACCCGGGGCACCCCGTACTCGGTCTTGGCGAGGAGGGAGACCACCAGGTTGACCTTGTCGTCGCCGGTGGCGGCGATGACGACGTGGCAGCGCTGGAGCGCGGCCTCGTCCAGTGAGGTGATCTCGCAGGCGTCGGCGAGCAGCCACTCGGCCTGCGGCACCCGCTCCACGGAGATCGCGGTCGGTGCCTTGTCGACGAGGAGGACCTCGTGCCCGTTCTCCAGCAGCTCTCCGGCGATGGAGCGGCCCACGGCGCCGGCTCCGGCGATGGCGACGCGCATCAGTGACCGCCTTCCTCGGGGCCCTCGGCGAAGACCGCCTCGACCTTCTCGATCTCGTCGGTCCGCATCATCACATGGACCAGGTCGCCCTCCTGGAGGACGGTCTGCGAGGTGGGCAGGACCGCCTCGCCGAGCCGGTTCAGGAAGGCCACCCGGACGCCGGTCTCCTCCTGGAGCCGGCTGATCTTCTGGCCGATCCAGGCGGGCGAGGTGTGGACCTCGGCGAGCTGCACCCCGCCGCTGGGATCGCGCCACAGCGGCTCCGCGCCGGACGGCAGCAGCCGGCGCAGCATCTGGTCGGCCGTCCAGCGGACGGTGGCGACGGTGGGGATGCCGAGCCGCTGGTAGACCTCCGCGCGGCGGGGGTCGTAGATCCGGGCGGCGACGTTCTCGATGTTGAACATCTCGCGGGCGACCCGGGCGGCGATGATGTTGGAGTTGTCGCCGCTGCTGACGGCGGCGAAGGCCCCGGCCTCCTCGATGCCCGCCTCCCGCAGGGTGTCCTGGTCGAAGCCGACGCCGGTGACCCGGCGGCCGCCGAACGAGGAACCCAGCCGACGGAAGGCCGTGGGGTCCTGGTCGATGACGGCGACCGTGTGCCCCTGTTGTTCCAGGGTCTGCGCGAGAGCGGCTCCCACTCGCCCGCATCCCATGATGACGATGTGCACGCCCGTCCTTCCGGCTGCCACTGCTGGCAATTCTTTGCACAGTATTTAACGGTGCTCTGTCCTAAAGGGTCTCAGACCCCGGCCCAAGCTACACATGCCTGGTACGCCTGGGACAGCGGGTATCAGGGGGAGGCGTGGATTCCGCCGATGGGCGGGGGTGGTGGGTGGGCGCGGCCCATATCGAACCCTTACGATCCTCTCCGTGTCCAAACTGACCGACCTGCCCAAACGGATTCTCATCGGCAGGGCGCTGCGCAGTGACCGGCTCGGCGAAACGCTGCTTCCCAAGCGCATCGCCCTGCCGGTCTTCGCATCCGACCCCTTGTCCTCCGTGGCGTACGCGCCCGGCGAAGTGCTGCTGGTGCTCTCCATCGCGGGCGTGTCGGCGTACCAGTACAGCCCGTGGATCGCGCTGGCCGTGGTGGTGCTGATGTTCACGGTGGTCGCCTCGTACCGCCAGAATGTGCACGCCTACCCGAGCGGCGGCGGCGACTACGAGGTCGCCAACACCAATCTCGGTCCGAAGGCCGGACTGACGGTGGCGAGCGCGCTGCTGGTCGACTATGTACTCACCGTGGCCGTGTCGATCTCCTCCGGAGTCGAGAACCTGGGCTCGGCGGTTCCCTTCGTCGTCGAGAACAAGGTTCTCTGCGCGGTGGGGATCATTGTGCTGCTGACGCTGATGAATCTGCGCGGCGTCCGGGAATCGGGAAAGCTCTTCGCGATCCCGACATATGTGTTTGTGGTGAGCGTCTTCGCCATGATCGTCTGGGGTGCCTACCAGGGGATTGTGCTGGACACCACGATGAAGGCGCCGACGGCCGATTTCGAGATCAAGGCGGAAGAGGCCGGGCTCGCGGGATTCGCGCTGGTCTTTCTGCTGCTGCGGGCCTTCTCCTCCGGATGTGCCGCGCTGACCGGTGTGGAGGCCATCAGCAACGGCGTGCCCGCGTTCCGCCGGCCGAAGTCGAAGAACGCGGCGAACACGCTGGCCCTCATGGGGCTGCTCGCCGTCACCATGTTCTGCGGAATCATCGGGCTGGCGATGGCCAGCGATGTGAAGATGGCCGAGAATCCGGCGCACGAGCTGCTCAAGAACGGTGTGCCGGTCGGCGACGACTATGTGCAGAACCCGGTGATCTCGCAGGTCGCGGCGGCCGTCTTCGGGGACGGCACCTTCTTCTTCGTCCTGCTCGCGGCGGCCACGGCCCTGGTGCTCTTTCTCGCGGCGAACACCGCGTACAACGGCTTTCCGCTGCTCGGCTCGATACTGGCGCAGGACCGCTATCTCCCCCGTCAGCTGCACACCCGGGGCGACCGGCTCGCGTTCTCCAACGGCATTGTGCTGCTGGCGGGTGCGGCGGCACTGCTGGTGTGGGTCTACGGCGCGGATTCCACCAAGCTGATCCAGCTCTATATCGTCGGCGTCTTCGTCTCCTTCACCCTGAGCCAGACCGGCATGGTGCGGCACTGGAACCGTCATCTGCGCACCGAGCGGAATCCCGCCAAGCGCCGCCGGATGATCCGTTCCCGGGCGATCAACGCGTTCGGCGCGTTCTTCACCGGTCTGGTGCTGGTCGTCGTGCTGGCGACCAAGTTCACCCATGGCGCCTGGGTCGCCCTGCTGGGCATGGTGATCTTCTACGCGGTGATGAGCGCGGTCCGCCGCCACTACGACCGGGTGGCCGAGGAGATCGCGGCCCCGGACGAGCCGGGCGCCGACAGCGTACGGCCGTCGCGGGTGCACTCCATCGTGCTGGTCTCCAAGGTCCACCGGCCGACCCTGCGGGCGCTGGCGTACGCCAAGCTGATGCGGGTCGACAAGCTGGAGGCGCTCTCCATCAATGTGGACCCGGCCGAGACCAAGGCGCTGCGGGCGGAGTGGGAGCGGCGCGGGATCAATGTGCCGCTGAAGATCCTCGACTCGCCGTACCGGGAGATCACCCGGCCGGTCGTCGACTATGTGAAGGGTCTGCGGCGGCAGAGCCCGCGCGATGTGGTGAGCGTGGTGATCCCCGAGTACGTGGTGGGTCACTGGTACGAGCATCTGCTGCACAACCAGAGCGCGCTGCGGCTCAAGGGGCGGCTGCTCTTCACGCCCGGGGTGATGGTGACCTCGGTCCCGTACCAGCTGGACTCGTCCGAGAAGGCCCGTAAGCGGCTGCGGCGCCGGCAGGACTGGGCGGCGCCGGGATCGGTGCGCCGGGGGCCGGTGGACGAGCGTCCCCGGGAGCCGGCCGGCGACTGACCGGGCCGCCCGGTCGTCCCTGCGGGGATGACCGGGCCCGCCGGTCGCCCCTGCGGGGAGTGAGTGGCCCCACCGGCGACGTAGACTGGTGGGCTGCGCCGTCTTTCCGGGCGCCCGCCCTCCCTTCCAGGCCCTCGCGGGTCTCTTCCGGGGCTCATCCAGGCTTTCCGGGACCGTCCACACCCTTCCGACGTACGGAGTCACCCCGCCATGCAGAACGCTTCCGCTTCCTCCCCGGTCTCCCTGATCGGGGAGGAGTACGAGGTGACGGTGGGTCCCGTCGCCCATGGCGGGCACTGCATCGCCCGCACCGAGGGCGGCCGGGTGCTCTTCGTGCGCCACACCCTGCCGGGCGAGCGGATCGTCGCCAAGGTCACCGAGGGTGACGAGGACTCCCGCTTCCTGCGGGCGGACGCCGTGAAGATCGTCGAGGCGTCGAAGGACCGGGTCGAGGCACCCTGCCCGTTCTCCGGCCCGGGGCGCTGCGGCGGCTGCGACTGGCAGCACGTGAAGCCGGGCACGCAGCGGCGCTTCAAGGGCGATGTGATCGCGGAGCAGCTCCAGCGGCTGGCCGGGCTCACCCCCGAGGAGGCCGGGTGGGACGGCACGGTCGCGCCCGCCCCCGGGGACAAGCTGCCCGCCGGCGAGGTGCCCGCGTGGCGCACCCGGGTGCAGTACGCGGTGGACGCGGAGGGCCGCGCGGGCCTGCGCCGGCACCGCTCGCACACGGTGGAGCCCGTCGACCACTGCATGATCGCGGCGCCGGGCGTCAGCGAGCTGGGCGTCGAGAAGCGCACCTGGCCCCAGATGGCGGGCGTGGAGGCCATCGCGGCCACGGGCTCCGGCGACCGCCAGGTCGTCCTGACCCCGGCCCCGGGCGGCCGCCTCCCCCTCGTCGAGCTGGACAAGCCGGTCTCGGTCCTCCGCGTCGACGAGCGCGACGGCTCGGTCCACCGGGTCCACGGCCGCGCCTTCGTCCGCGAGCGCGCGGACGGCCGCACCTACCGCGTGGGCGCGGGCGGCTTCTGGCAGGTCCACCCGCAGGCCGCCGACGTCCTGGTCAAGGCCGTGATGCAGGGCCTGATGCCGCGCAAGGGCGAAACGGCGCTGGACCTCTACTGCGGCGTCGGCCTCTTCGCGGGCGCCATCGCCGAGCGCGTCGGCGACCAGGGCGCGGTCCTGGGCATCGAGTCCTCGAAGCGCGCGGTGGAGGACGCCCGCCACAACCTGCGCGACCTGGACCGCGTCCGCATCGAACAGGGCAAGGTCGACCAGGTCCTCCCCCGTACCCGGATCACGTCGACGGACCTGATCGTGCTGGACCCCCCGCGCGCGGGCGCCGGCAAGCAGACGGTCCGCCACCTCGCCTCCCTGGGCCCCCGCCGCATCGCCTACGTGGCCTGCGACCCGGCGGCCCTCGCCCGCGACCTGGCCTACTTCGCCGAGGCGGGCTACCGGCCGCGCACGCTGCGGGCGTTCGACCTCTTCCCGATGACGCACCATGTGGAGTGCGTGGCGATCCTGGAGCCGGTGAAGAAGGACGCCTGAGCTGGGGTTTTGCCGATGTGCGTTATGTGCATTGTGTGCGTTACGGGCGATATCTTGACGCTGAAATGACGCTCGTGACGCTCGTTGATCATGGTCTGGCGCCGCTCTGACCAGCGGATTTCCGTTACTGAGCGTTGATGCCGTCCTTGGCGGGCAAGGGCCTCGGTCTGCTCGACCTGCCGCTGGTCCACCGGACAGTCGCCGACCTCGCCGCCGGACGTGACACCCGCGAACAGCTCCTCACCGCCTGCCGGAATCAGAGATCCCTGCTCGCGGCGGCGCCGATGCGACTACCTCTACGCCCTCGGCCGGGCAGGAGAGCCGGAGTGGATGGCCATGGAAGAGGCCCCATCAGGCCCTCCCCGGAACCCCGCCCCGCGCCCGACTCCTGCCTCCACCCGAGCGCGGAGGCAGGGACCAGACGGCCCATGACGAACGGGTCCTGCTCACCTGTGGGCGAACGCAGCGGCCGCGCCTTGCGGGCGCTGCCGCCCTGCTGTCGAGGACCTCGCCTGGCAGCACCTGAGCGCAGCACTCTCGGTGCCGGGAGCGATCCTTCTGCCCGGGGGCAGCGACGGGCCGGTCCGATGGTTCGACCAATACCGCGGGAAGATGCTCCTTCACGCGCAGTCCCTGGGCGGAGCAAATCCCAAGGGTGCCCTCAACTGGCGCGTCACCGAAGAGCTGGAAGCAGCCTCACAGGGCGACATTTAGCCGACCACCGCCTCGCGCTAGGTGTGTTGTCCCGGGACGTTGGTGACACGCGTGCTGGGTGATTGAAATGGGTGAGGGCCTCTGGGTTTGGTGTGGATTACGACATCTGCACCAGCCCGGGAGGCCCTCATGTCCCACCGTAACGCCCCGCTGACCGAGACCGGCCGCTTGCGCCTCGCCCGCTGTGTCGTGGACGACGGCTGGCCCCTGCGCCGGGCCGCGGAACGCTTCCAGGTCAGCCACACCACCGCCGCCCGCTGGGCCACCCGCTACCGGGACCTCGGCACCGCCGGAATGAGTGACCGCACAAGCCGCCCCCACCACCAGCCACTGCGAACCCCCAACGAGGTCGAACAACGGGTACTCACGCTGCGCCGCGAGCACCGGATCGGCCCCCTGCGCCTCGCCGTCCGCTGCGGGATCGCACCCTCGACCGCCCACCGCATCCTCACCCGCAACGGCGTCCCGCCCCTGGCCGCACTGGACCGGGCCACCGGCGAACCCGTCCGACGCTACGAACGCGCCCGCCCCGGAGAGCTGGTCCACATCGACGTCAAGAAACTCGGCCGGATCCCCGACGGCGGCGGCCACAGGACCCTCGGCAGGGCGGATGGCAGACGCAACCGGACCGGCACCGGCTACGCCTACCTCCACACCGCCCTCGACGACCACACCCGCCTCGCCTACACCGAGGACCTCCCCGACGAGACCGCCCCCACCTGCGCCGCCTTCCTCACCCGGGCCACCGCCTGGTTCGCCACCCAGGGCATCACCATCGAACGGGTCCTGACGGACAACGCCTGGGCCTACACCAAGAACACCTGGCGCGACACCTGCCGTGACCTGGGCATCAGCCCACGCTGGACCAGACCCTGGCGACCCCAGACCAACGGCAAGGTCGAACGCTTCCACCGCACCCTGCTCGACGAATGGGCCTACCAGAGGCCCTACACCTCAGACCACGAACGCCAGCAAGCGTTCACCGACTGAATCGACTGGTACAACTACCACCGACCCCACACCGGCATCGCCGGCCACACACCCGCCAGCCGCGTCACCAACCTCCCCGAACAACACAACTAGAGCTTGTCGTCAAAGTGATCTTGGATTGTGGATCAGGGAGGGGTGATACGCCGCCATGAACTGTCCGATGCCGAGTGGGAACTCATACGGCCACTGCTGCCCCGACATGTAGTAGTGAATTGCATCGGCGTTGCGGGGGCGGCTTGGCGGCCGCCCAGGGAAGAGGAACCCCGGTATGTCCTTGCTCGGATGAAGTACCGACGTGCTGCTCGGTCTGTCGATCTGCCGTTCGATGAGACGCGCGAGCTTGGGGGAAGGAGTACGGGATTGCGGTCGATGGTGAGGTAGGCGCGATCGGCTTCCCGGCTGAAGCGGTCAGTCGTGAGCTGGACGATGCGGGTGGCTGGTAGGGCATAGAGGCTTATCCGGGCACCGATGATTCGAACCTCCAACGGCAAGCTGTCGTCGTTGAGGCATCGCCGGAGATGCTGATTGAGCTCGTCGGTGTCGAGGAAGCGGGAAGGAAGCCCGGGCTTTCTCGCGGGGATGGAGACCTTGCCAGTCAGGCGGCGGGCGACTGCCCAGCGGATGAAGGTGGCGAGTGCGCGTCGACGGGTGGGGTGCGTGTGGATCGGGTCCGGTGAGCACCTGGTGACCCTGCGGCAGGACACCATGTACCAGAATCATGCCCCGGGCCCCGCAGCGCTCTGCTCCGTGAGCCTCAGCGCCCCCGGGCCCGCGAGTCCCGCCCAGCGGGCCGCAGCACCACCCACCAGCCGAGCACACCCCAACTGGAGCCGGGAAGTGCCTGCACTGTCTATGGCGAGCTGGTGTGTTGGTGCGTGGTGATGAGCGCTTCCACGAGCCAGCAGTGGGTGCTGCCCACAGTGGGCCTTTGGCCGGTGGTGAGGATGGAGATGTGCTGCCAGTAACGGCGGAACAACGGGACGGTGGTGCGGAACTGCGCGCCCATGAAGGCGCGAAAGCCCGGGCTGTCGTCCTGGCCGCGGGCGCGGGCGCAGGCACGGGAAAACTTGTCCAGTGCCTCCCCGGGCTGCGGGGGCAGACCGGCGGCGAGGTCTGCTTCGGCGATCTCGGCAGCTTCGATCAGTTCGGTGTACAGCGACGCTTTGTCCCGCACATGAGGCGCAGCCCAGTACGTCCGAAAGCCCGGTTGCGCGATGAGGGCGTGCAGTTCGGCATAGGCCAGTACCGCTTGAGGCGAAGGGTCCTGCGGTGGATCCGGGACGGCTTGCGCGGTGATCAGGTCGACCAGGCGCGCGGGCACACCGGCGGGGAGCACTCGCTCCCAGGCCCTGCCGAGGTCGAGAGAGGCTTCGGACAGTCGTTGCACCCGGGACAGTACGGACAGCCGGCGCAGCCGCTCCTGGCCGGAGCAATCGTCGAGGGCTTGCAGAGTGGCCTGGCGCCAGCTCAGTTCGGCTAGCCGTGTCCGAGTCCGGTCGAGCGCGCGTGTGACCAGATCGCTCAAGGAGCTTTCACCGGTGGCGAGCTGGGTGATGGTGGAGATCGGGGTGTCCAGGGCGCGCAGCTGCTGCACCAGCCGCAGCTGCTCCAGCGCCTCGTACGTATAGCGACGGTGGCCGCCGGCACTGCGGTGCGCCATCGGGAGCAGTCCGATGTCGGAGTAGTACCGGATCGTCTTCACTGGTAGCCCGGTGTGGGCCGCCAGGTCTCCGATCGTCCAAGTTATGTGGCTCATCTACTTGAACCTCCAGTGCGCTGGAGGTCCTAGTGTATGAAGCGCCAGGGGCGAGAGGCGAGAGCCTCGTCTCTGGCCCTGGCGTCTGGTGGCCGACAGTGAACCGTGTCGGTCGCGGGAGTCCTGTGGCCGAAGAACAGCAGCCGGTGCGGACAGCGCATTCCCCGCGCTCTTGCCTCTCCGGACTCGAGTTCACCATCAAAGGAGCAGATCATGATGATGAGGATCGCGGCAGCGGCCGTCACCTGTTTCGCCGCTCTCGGCACGATGGCAAGCCCCGCACAGGCGGACAGCGGTGACACCGCCGTCGGCGGCGTGACGGTGTCACCGTTCGCCGGGGAGAACGGCTGTGTCAGCACCACGGGTGCCAAAGCCTGCTTCTTTCACTATGGCGACAGGATCGTGGTCGAGGACACCAGGGGCGACGGC
The DNA here is from genome assembly GCF_034961445.1 of Streptomyces yaizuensis. Taxonomy (NCBI): domain Bacteria; kingdom Bacillati; phylum Actinomycetota; class Actinomycetes; order Kitasatosporales; family Streptomycetaceae; genus Streptomyces; species Streptomyces yaizuensis. The sequence continues at coordinate 144,934 of NZ_BSBI01000016.1, read as the reverse complement.
CTGCGGTCGGTCGCGGAGTTCAGGTTCAGCTATGACCGTGCTCCCGGCGAGTGCCACAACGCCGGGGGCGAGGGTTCGAGCCGCGAGTGCAACTACAACATGTGGGAGCAGGGGCAGGTCAGCATCCGCGCCGTCACCCGCAACGGTGCGAGCGGGCAGAATGTGAACGAGAGCCCCTGGAGCGAGTGGTTCAACATCGGATAGACGAGAACGCCGAGCCGCCTCCTCTGATGTGAGGAGGGTCAACTCGGCGGCGCTCACCGCCGATCAGACCAGCTCCCGGTATCAGGTGGCGGCCCTCCGTCCAGGGGGCCGCCACCCGGTGCCCGCGTGCCCGGACAGGGTGTGGAGCGCCAAGGGCGTCGACAGCCGTCGCCCGTTCGCCCGCACCGGTCTGTCTGGCCGCATTCGAGCGCTGCGGAGCTGTTGTGCTCGCATGCCCGATTCCGGGTGCCCGTGATCGCGGGTTGGCCGAGCGTGTATCGCACACAGTGGCGCACCAGGTCTGCGGTCTCCGGAGTGCGAGTCCGGTGGCCGTTGCGCGACCCACGACCAGGAAAGGCAGGGCCCCTTCATGTCTTCTGTCGGCAGGATACTTCTTGCCGTGCTTCTCCCCGTCGGCCTGCTCTTCGCGACGGGCCCAGTACGGGCCGATGTCCCTGATCCGGTGAGCTGGCCCAGGCCGAGGTTCCTGTCCTACAACGTCTGCGGCGCGTCGTGCAGCATTTACCAGGGTTCGAAGCCCGCCTGGCGCGACAAGGTGGTTGGTGCCGTGGATGCCTGGGACACCGACTTGCTCATGCTTCAGGAGCTGTGCCATGGGCAGTGGACACTCCTGCGGGACGCGCTGGGGAACCGCTCCTCCGGTGGGCCCTCGTACGACTCGGCGTGGGGTGCGGCCCTGGGGTCGGCATCGGGGTGCGCGAAGTGGGGACCGGACACACGGTACGGGCTGGCCGTCTTCGCGAGGGGCGGCCCGGGCACCATCGACAACGGCAGCCGGACCGTCACCTTCCTCGACAGGCCCTCGGCCGGCGAGCAGCGGATCCTGCTGTGCGCGCGAACCCGGGTGACCGGGCGGGACGTGCGCGCCTGCAACACCCACCTTGACTACCGGGGGGACAATCCGCGCGCCCAGGCCGGACAGGTGGCGGCCCTCACCCGCGGCTTCGCGAACCAGGGCGAGCCCGTTGTGCTGGCGGGGGACTTCAACATGCTGCCAAAGGACCGCCGCATGGACCCCCTCTACCACCACAGCGGCGGCACGGGGATCTTCCAGGAGGCCGATGAGAACGACAAGTCATACTTCAGGGGGGCCGACTGCCCGCAGTCCGGCGACCGTTGCCGCAGCGGCGAGGCGACCGCCGAACCCGTGTGCTCGCCCCGGGTCACCGAACCAGGGAAGATCGACTACATCTTCCTCGGCTACGCCTGGTTCCAGACCGTACGGGGTGACGCGGCGGCCTGTACCCCTGGTATGTCGGACCATCACCTTCTCCGGGGCGCCGCCGCATGGGAGCGCTGACGCGCCCGGCCGTCTCCGACAGCCGGGGGCTGGCCGGGACGGAGCGCTCCGCGGCCCGGCAGGATCGTGAACCCCAGAGGGCTGGAACGGAGCCTGTGAACGTGTTCACCGGGTCGATCAGCGGACCCGGCCGACGAGGTCGATGGCGATCACGACCGGCGTGCTCTGCTGGATCGTGTACCAGATGCGGTAGCGGCCGACGTGGATGCGGTACTTGCCCTCGCCGCAGTTCTGCGCCCCGCTGGGCCGGGGGTTGTTCAGCAGTAGGTTGACGCTGTCGAGTACCTGGTCGACGCCGGTGGGGTCGTCTTTGCGGTACCGGGCCAGGTTGTTCCTGGCGGCTTGCTCCCATTGGACTTGGCTCATGAGGTCATCCGCCCGCTCAGGTGGTCCCGCAGTTCCTCGGTGGTCGCCGTGGTGGTGGTGCCGCGCAGGCGGTGCAGTTCGTTGTGGAGGAGGCCGAGAGCGTCTTCCAGGACTTCGAGAACGGCCGGGGAGATGATCAGCGCGACGGTCTCGCCGGTGTCGTCCGTCAGTGACAGTGACGGGGCCTCGTGGGCGAAGGCCAGCGCCTTCTCGGCGTCGAGGGCTGGGACGTCCCCCTCCGCTTCACGTCGGGTGAGCTCTTCCCGGGCCTGGGCTACATAGCGCGTGGCCGCGTTCAGTTGCCGGGCCGCGTCCGGGATGGAAAGGGTGTCCACCGGTCCCTGGCGGACAAGGCCATCGAGTTCGGTTGGGTCCATAACGGTGAGCGTAGGCGGGCGATGTCCGCACCGTGACTCACCTGCCCCGGCGCGTATGGGCCCGACGGGCGCGCGCAGGCAGAGCAAGCGCCCCCTCAGAGTCGGATTAGCCCGCGCGGGCCCCGCCGCGGTGTCGCCCTGCCGGAAGCACAGCGGCACGTGACCCCGGGGTTCTGGCTTCCGTGCGACCGGTCGGCCCATGCGCACTCTGCGGGCCTTGGGCTTGTCGGTGCCGTGAGTCAGCCTGGGGCGGAGGTTCAGCGGCGGCGTGGTGTCAGGGGTTCAGAAGTGATCCGAGTGACCGCCTCTGACGTGCGCGGTGGCGATCCACGCGTAGTAAAGGACGCGGTCGCGGTGGGCTTCGGGGGCCAAGGCGTTGAGGCCGTCGGTGAGAAGCTGTTCGGCGGTGGCGGGGTCGCCGAGGCCGAGGAAGGCCCGGCCAGTTTCGGCCATCAGGCTGGGGCGCACCATCCAGTACGACCAGGCGGGGTTGGTGTCGCCGGTGCGGGAGCGCTCGTACTCGGTCTCGGCGCGGGCGAGGAGGCGGGCGGCGTGGCGGGCGTCTCCGGTGGCGGCGGCCGCGCGGACCTGCCAGATGGTGATCATCGCGGCGACGAGAGGGGTCGTGCGGGTTCCGGCGAGGTCGCGGGCAGAGTTAAGCATCTGGGCGGCGGTGGTGGCTTGGCCGTCGTAGACGCAGGCGAGGGCGAGGTTGGCCAGGAGGTAGGCGCTGCGGGCGGGGTCGGCGACCTCGGCGGCGGCGCGCAGGGCGGTGTGCCAGGCGCGGTGTGCGGCGGCGGGGCGGCCGGCGTCGAACTCGGCCCAGCCGAGGAAGCGGGCGTACTCGACGGCGAGGTAGTGCAGGTCGGTGGTGCGCTGTCCGGTGTGGCGGGCCTGACGGAGGATGCGGGTGACCATGCGGAGGTCTTCCCGGGCGGTGTTGGTGCAGGGGGTACCGCCCAGGGAGTCGTCGAGGTGCCACAGGGCGGTGAGGCGGGCGTGGAGGGCGGTGGAGACCTCTTCACCGACGTATCCGCCGCTCATGCCTCTGGTGATCTGGTTCTGGACGTGGCGGGTCCAGCGGGTGGTGAGGTCGGTGAGCACGTCGGCGGGGAGGAGGGCGGCGGCGCGGGCGGGGTCGGAGGTGAGGTCGCCGAGGGCGGACATGGTGGCCTCCGGGGTGAAGGGTGCCCGAATGTCGGTGCCGGGCAGCGCGAGCAGGAGCCAGTCCGGCCATCCTCGCGCCCGCACCTGGTCGGGGTCGACCCCGTGAAGATCGGCCATGGCGAGCTGGGCGGGCAGTTCGGGCTCCACTCCCGTGTCCCAGCGGGCGACCTTCCAGGAGGCTTTCCGCGTCCTGGGGAAACTAAGCCAGGGTGAGGCTCCCGTCCCCTCTGCCGCCAACCCGGATCAGGTGCTGCTGGAAGCCCACGTTCAGCTGAATCTGCTGAAGTCCCGGAACATCTACACCCGCTACCCCCTCGGAATTATCGCCGTACACCCCGCCCCAGACACCATCGGCCTCCAGGTGGAAAGCGTGGAGCGCGCGACCGAGACCCTCTTCAACATTCTCCCGGTGTGCGGGCCCGACGGCGAACTCCACGGTGTGCCGGGCCTGCGGATCACCCGGTGGCACAAGACCGCCATCGAGCTCCACGTCCTGGGGCAACCCGCCCGCCTGTGCCTCTCCGGCCTTCCCCACCGGCTCTGGCGCCAAGCGGAAGCGGGCACGCTGTCGAAATGGATCGACCCGGCCGAGATGCGCCTGTGCTGGCGCTCCTCACCCACCAAGTACACCACCGTGAAACGAGAAGGCCGGAGCATGTGGGAAGACCCGGACGACGACTACACCCAGACAATCCGCCGCGGAGCCTGGCTGAGCAGCGGGCTGCTCCGGCGGGTGGCTCTCCTGCACACGGTGTCCAACACCTTCGTCGCCGATGGGTACCGCGCGCTGGACCACGTGGCACTGGTGGTCCGCTCCTCGCACGTCCGCGGACAGGGACCGAGGCCGCATCACATCGTCGCCGCCCTCCTGGACCCCGTCTTCGGCCTACCGCTCCGGGTGGCGCGGTTCCGGGGCGACACCGACGAAAGCTACGGGGCAGACCAGCACTTCATCCTCAGGGACCGAGCCGGGACCGCCGCACTCGACCTGCGGGCCTCCACCGAGAAGACTCCCTCCCGCATGGACGGCACCCTGTGGCGGTCCATCATGCGCAGACTACCGACGCGGGGCTTCACGAGCCCGGAGACAGGTCCCCTCACCATTCTTGACGGCATCGGAGCACCATAGCGAACTCGCCTGGGCGAAACAGCGGGAGCGTCGCCCCGGTAGCGTCCGAACCCCGGCCGGTTCGGGAATTCGAGGGCTGGCAGTGCCCCCGGCGCCGTTCACCGGCGCACGATAGCCGGAGATCCCCGGTTCACGGAACCGGGGATCCGCCGGACCATTGATTACTCCACCGCCACGTCATGCCCCCTCCCGAAGAAGGAACGCCGACTACGACCCAACCTCCACCCCAGAGCGACAAGCTGGTACTTCTATGCTCCCGCGTAGGCAAGGCGGAGCAGTTCCCCGGCCCGCTCCAGGTCCCGCTCGGACCGGAGCTGGACCTCCAGGTCCCCCGTTCCGTGGTGGCCGAGCCCCGTCACGTCCCGGGTGAACCCGAGCGTGAGGTCGACCTCCCTCGGGTCGACCTTCACGTAGACGAGGGTCTTGGCCTGCCGCGCCGGCGGGACGCAGACGAAGTTCCGCAGCCGCCGGTAGGCGGTGTACTGCTTGCGCCGCACCGCCGCCACATCATCGCCCAGCCCCAGCAGGACCTCGTCCAGGGCCTTCGAGAGATCCGCCATCGCCCGGTCAGCCGTCTGGCGACCCGGTGCTGCGGCGGTCCGTGCCCCCGCCCCGCTCCGGCGGCGGGGCGCTCCGGCGTGTCCGCGGACGGAGGCGACGGTCTCCAGCGAGATGTGGTCGTCGCTGTACAGCCGGTAGCGGACGAGGTCGATGCTGCGCCGGTGCTCGCGTACGGCGTGGACGTCGTAGCGGGTGAAGTCGCCGACGACGCAGATCACGCGCGGGGCGCTCCAGAGAATCCGACCGGCGGCCCCGGCGCCGATGCGGTCGCGCACCAGGTGCTGGAACTCGTCCCGGTGGTCCATCAACCAGGACAGGTAGAACAGGCCCTGGTTGATCACCCCGGCGTCGGTCGCCCGCTTGTACTCGACAATCACCGGCGACCCGTTCTCGTCCAGGCCCAGCGAGTCGATCCGTCCGCCGTGGACCGGCCCGGTGCTGTACTCGCTCGCCAGGAACCGCACCCCGAGCATGATCTCCATATGGGCCTCGACCAGGCCCTGCACATCCGCCTCGACCTCCGCCAGACGCGGCATGACCTCCGCCATGCCGCGCTTCGTGCTGAACAGCCTCAGCCCCATCGCCCCCATCCCAAGATCGCTCCAGGGGCCCAACACGTGCGGCATTATAATTATTTCGCCGAGGCTGTCGGCCTCCCACGCCACCCAGCGAAGCACAGGCACACAGAGTGACAAACTCGCTGGCCCGGCTCCGGCATCGGGCTCCGGAACCCCATCCGCCCCTCCCACCTCTTGACGCTCATATGACGCTCAGGGCCCAAAAATCTCCGCACGAGACGACACTAAATGGCCTCTGACCTGCACCTTCTCCCGACATCACCGGTTTCGATCTCTTCCCGATGACGCACCACGTGGAGTGCGTGGCGATCCTGGAGCAGGTGAAGAAGGACGCCTGAGCCGCGGTTTTGCCGATGTGCGTGATGGGCGTTGTGGCGATGCCAGCAGGCCGGATCGGTCGGGTCGGCGGCCGAACCGATCCGAGACACCCAACAACGATGGCCTTATAGCATTTCGAATGCCATACTCATGGTCATGGTGGACGACAGCAACTTCCGACCTGGCGATGGCCCCAGTAGCGGCATCTCCGTCACCTTGGCCGCCGGGACACTCCAGGCCATCCGCGAGAAGGTCGGCAAACGCGGAGTCTCCGCCTACCTCGAACGGGCCGCTCAACGCCAGATCGAGCGCGACAATCTGGACGAGCTCATCGCCGACTTCGACAAGGTGCACGGTCAGGCCGATCCGGAAGCCGTGGCTGTCAAGCGTGCCAAGCTCACCGGTCTCGCCTCCCAGGGCGGGGTGGCCGCGTGAGCGGTGCCCTGCTCCTGGACAGCGGGGGACTGGCAAAGGCCGTGCAGCGAGACCGGGAGGTCCACGAGTGGCTGACGGCAGCCCGAGAAGCGGATCTTCCAGTGGTCACCTCAGCGGCAGTACTGGTGGAAGTCATCCACCCGAGAATCAATGACGCCGCCCTGAAGTGGACGCTGTCCCGGCTCCGGGTGGAGCCGGTCACCCAAGCCTTCGCCCACTCCGCCGCCACCCTCCTCCGGGGGGCAGGGCTGCACGGCCACAAGTACGCCATCGACGCCATGCTGTGCGCCACAGCGCTGGCGCAGCCGGGCAGAGTGACAATCCTGACCTCCGATGTGGAAGACATCGAGTTGCTCACGGCTGAACACGCGCGGGTGATCGCCGAGAAGGTCTGAACCGGCGGGACGGTTCGTCCCCCATGCGGGCACCCCGAGGTCCTCCTCCCGCCCCACTTCTTCGAAGCCCTCGACGCCACATCCACCAGCTCAACCGCGGCGCCCATCCTCCGTGGACAGCGCGAACGTGTTGTGGTTGCGGAAAGCTCGGATCACGGGCGCCGGTCGGTCGGTTCGTCTTTTCTGGGCGATACGAAGGATGCCCGTGCTCTGGACACCTGGTCGGAGGGTGGGGCGGCTCGGTGGCCGTGGATTCGATACACCATGTCGTCAGGACAACGGTGCAAACGGGCCTGGCGCCAGGCAGCGTCGTAGAGCAGGACGGTTCTGCTGCGCCACTGAATGACCAAGGCTCGCAGGCTGGTCAGCGGAGCCAGCAGTACTCGCCACAGGACGAGCTTCACGGATGCGCCCTTCGCGACGCTCTTTCAGACCCAGGTGTACCCGCCGGCGCGATGCTGCTGGGCAGGCTGCCGCCGTTGAGAGCCTTGAGGGAGTCCGACAGCACGAGCATGGCCTGCTGTCGCTTCTCGATGTCCGTGAATCCTTGGCCGAGATCCGGGTGATCGTAGAGGTTCTCCTTCAGGAAGCGCAGGCGGCGGACACGCTGCTCGCGGAGGCGTACCCCAGTGTGGTCGCCAGGTGGTGGTGTAGACGGCCTCGAACGCGATGCCGTGGGAAACACTGGGCAGCAGACGCGGCTGGACAGACCTACTGGTGCGGACCGCGCGGCGCCATGGCCACCTCATGCGAGGCTCTCTTCGAGTGGGGAGAGCGCGCGCGGGCGAAGCCAAGTACGCCGCTTCAAGGGCGTTGCCGATCGCCGGAGCTCAGGTACTCGCCGCCGAGCGCTTCAAGCTGGCCAACGGGGAGCCGGTGCCGTAATCAGGAGAGGGCTTCGGGCATGACCGATTTCATCCGTACCGGGAGACTGTTCCGCGTGGCCGGGTTCAACCCGTCCCACCGGCAGTTGTTCCTGCAGAGCGAAGCGACACAGATCGACGGGACCTCGACCCATGTCGAGGTGCACATCGGCCATGTGAAGCTGATGCTCCTACAGCCCTACTATCGCAACGGCCTGCACATCCGGCACGCCACACCGCAGGAGTTCAGAGTGCTGGCGGAGCGGCACGGACTGGAGTCCGACGACGCGTCCTACACCTGGATGCTGGACCCTGACGGCGACAGCTTCGTCATTGGCAGCAATCCGGACTGGCGCGAGGCGGAGTACGCGCTGATGGACGGCCGGGAATCGCTGTACGCCGGGCCCTGGCCGCCGGACTTCCCGGTGGCTTCGGGGAACGTGTTCTGACGCCTCGGCGCCACGGACATACCCGGTGAGGGCGGCACCTGTACCACGGGTGCCGCCCTCACCTTGTCACCGGCAAGGCCATCGGTTCACCGACGGCATGATGACGGGGACCGCTCGCCCGCCACAGGCGAGGCATACGGGCTCAGAGGATCGGAGTGTCCAAGTCCGTCCCCAGGATCACCCACCGGTAGACCTCCAGGTTCGCGCCCGGCGGGCAGGGCGGACAGTTCGAGGCCGGCCTCGATCGCCGCTTCCGCCTCTGCCGGGACGACCACCCGGTGCGCCGGCCCCCAGCGGCACCGCCAAACACCCTCTGAACTGCAGATGTCCCCGCCGCCATCTGTCTCGATACCCTTCCCGATGACGCACCACGTGGAGTGCGTGCCGATCCTGGATCCGGTGAAGAAGGACGCCTGACCTCGGGCTGGACACCGCGCCCAGAGCTCCCGCACAACACCTGCTGGCCGGACACCGGCTTCCGCCCGCGGCGGGGACGAGGGCGCGGCCCCGGGTCCACGGCCCGGGGCCCTCCACGGCCGTCGCGAGGGCCGTGGAGGGCCGTTTCACCGTTTCACGTCAGGGGCGGCGGACGGCGCGGGGCGGGGTCACCACCGGCGCCGCGCGCCCTTCACAGGCGCCGCAGGGTCCAGCTCTGGTTCGCCGTGTTCCACTGGGTGTCCCTGGCGATGCAGTCCCACTGCTGCAAGGGGGCGTGCTGGCTGGGCCTGCCGGACGGAGCTGCCGCGTCCAGGCATCTGCCGGTGGCCCGGTTCTTCAGGATCATGGTCGAAGGGAAGCAGTGTCCCGACGGGCAGTTCCCGCCGCCCACCCAGGAGGTGATCCACTCCGACGGCGCGTAGCCGGCGTGGCAGTACGGGTGCTGGATGATGTGGGTGCCGTTCTCGTAGTACCCCGAACGCCAGTCGAGCATGAGGCACTGGCCGGAGTGCCGGGCCTTGAGCCGGAAGTACCCGCTTCCGCTGTCGAGCAGCTCGTACTCCTGGGAACCGCTGGCATTGTCCGGCCACAGGAAGACCCCGGTGAGCGGAGCGGTCGACGCCCCGATGACGTCGGCGCGCAGCCCGGTCCGGGAGTTCACCAGCTCGTAGCGGGTGGGCTCCGCCGCCTGAGCGGGCGTAGGGGCGAGCGCCGCGAAGACGGCGAACACCAGGGCCGCCGCCATGGCCGCCGGAGTGAATCGGGAGCGTCTGCGCCCGGCCGGCACCGGCGGTTCGGCCGATGCCGTGGGCCTGCCGGGGCGGTGGGGCCGTGGGGCGAGGGACATCCGCATGGTGTTCTCCTCCGTGAGTCGTGAGTACCCGGCGTTCGTCGTCGCCGGTTCGCCGGAGCGGGGCAGGGCGGGACGGGACGGAGCGCGAGCGACCTCGTCCCCCGGTGTCGCAGGGGCGTTCTCCCGTCGCACGCAGTCCGGATCCTTGGCCGCGGTGGCCCGGCGGCAGGGAGCCGTCGTGACCGCATGGGCCGAGCCGGTCGTCCCGTGCCCTCCCCACCCTGGCGTCGTGGCCTGTGCACCGACCTTGCACCGACCTTGCGGGCACCTTGCGGGCCAGCCAGCATGGGACGTCGGGGACGTTCCGCAGGTGCTGCTGATCACACGGGGGGACGTGTGGACCTTCGGCTGTTGGGCGAGATCGAGGCGCGGTCGGCGGGCCGGCCGCTCGACGTGGGGACGCCACGGCAGCAGGTGGTACTGGCCGCGCTGGCCGTCGACGTTCGAAGACCGATCGCGTTGGAGACGCTCATCGACCGGGTCTGGGACCACGACCCGCCCGCCAACGCCCGGCCTGTGCTCTACGCGCACCTGAGCAGGATCCGGGGGCTGCTGGGACAGACGGCCGCCCCCGGGGGCGGGACGGCGGCCCGGATAGAGCGCCGGCACGCCGGCTATGTGCTGGAGGCCGACCCCCAACTGGTGGATCTTCACCGGTTCCGTCGGCTGGTCGAGCGGGGTACCGACCCGCAGCATGACGAGGAGGCACGGGCCTCGGCGCTGGCCGAGGCTCTGGGCCTGTGGCGGGGCGAGCCCCTGGCCGGTCTCCCGGGCGCATGGGCCGCGCACGTCCGGGCCAGCTGCCACCGGCGGCGACTGGACGCGGTGGTGTGGTGGGCGCGGGCGGAGTTCCGGCTCGGCCGTCCCACCGCGGTGATCTCCGCGGTGCCCGATCTCACCGCCGAGTACCCGCTGGCCGAGCCCCTGGAATGCGTGCTGATCCAGGCGCTGCACGCGGCCGGACGGGGAGCGGAGGCCCTCGACCGCTACGGCACCGTACGGCGGCGGCTGGCCGAGGAACTGGGCACCGACCCCGGTGAGGAGCTGCGGGCCGTGTACCAAACCGTGCTGAGAGGGGACCCACCTGCGCCGGGAGAGGCCGGCCCGGCGCCGCGTACCACCGGACCGGGACCTCTCCGATCGCGGGCCGCGGACACGCCTCCCCCGGTGGCCCGCCGCCGGGCCGATCCGGTCTCGGCGGGTGTCGGGGCGCCGCCCGGTGCGGGCGCTCCGGCGCCGGCGCGCACCGCCGCTCCCCGTCCCGGTTCCCCGGGGACACCGACGTCGCCCGAGGTGCCGCCCGGGCTCCGTGAACCGGCCGTCACCGACCCGCCGTCGGGCCGCCGGCGCGCTGTGCTGGCCGTCCTGGTCGCGATGCTCCTGCCCGCGGCGACGGGGTCGGCGCACGTCCTCCGCCGGGACGAGGGTGAGCGGGACGGGGGTGGGCGAGACGGGACGGGCGGCTCGCAGGAGGCTTCGGCCGAACGCGCGCGGGAACTCTTCGCCGCCGCCGAGGCGTTCGACCAGGAGGGGAGAGCAGATGACGCACGGGCGGCCGCCATGGACGCGGTGCGGCTGTGGGGCGAGCTGATCGGGCTGGACCCGGACCGCTACGCGCCGCCTCTCGCCCCCGCCGTCCTGCGGGCGCTGGGCAGGGCCGGCGTGGACTTCAGTGTCCTGCGGCCCGCGCTCCTCGGCTGGCTCGGCAATCCGGTCCACACGCCCTATCCGGCGATCTCCCAGGTGATCCTGGTGCGGGGATGGCGGTTCACGGCACCGGTCTTCCTCGACGTCGTCGTCTGGAACTACGAGCACACGCCCGGGGCCGTCTCTCCGCGCGATGTCGCCGATGTGCGCACCGATGTCCTGAAGGCGGCCGTCCTGGAGAACACGAGAACGCGCCACGGCACGGGGGTGACGGAGTTCGATCAACTCCTCAGGCCCTGAGTGCGCATGTGCTCGCGCCCGCGGCCCTCCCGGTACCCGACTCCGATCGGATGAGGAAACGCGCGATGGCTTCGTCTGTCGCATTCATGCTGTTCCGACCCTCAAGCCGCAGTGTCACCAGCGCCGGCGACTCGGTCACCGCCTACGTCGCGAACAACGGCACCACCACGGTGAGCGTCGTGGACACCGCCACCGACCCCGCCACGGGAACCTTCACCGTCGGCTCCCGTACGAGCGGCCTGGCCGTGGTGAACGTGCCGCAGCCGGTCATCACCTCGATCAGCCCGGCCCCACCCCCGCGGGAAGGGGCCCGCCCGGAGTACGTCACCTGCCCGCCGGACCGGGGGCATCGTGGTACGGGTGCGTGATGTCCGGGGACGCGCCGGTGGCCGGGGATGCCTGTCGCCAGGCCGGTGGATTCGGATCTCACATGCACGGCACCCGCATCGTCTTCCAGGTGGGACAGCCGGTGGAGAAGCCGGCCGGCTGTCTCGGCAGCTCGTACACATCGGTTCGGATCAAGGTCTACGACAGGGCGAGAATGAGGGAACCGTTCGAGAAAGCGGTCGAGCAGCACGGTGCGACCGTGTTGCGGGTGTGTCGGGCGCTGCTGGGGACGCACGACGCCGACGATGCCTGGTCGGAGACGTTCCTGGCGGCGATGCGGGCCTGGCCGGGACTGCCGGGGACGGCGAACGTGGAGGCGTGGCTGGTGACGATCGCGCGGCGCAAGGCGATCGACGTGCTGCGTGCCGCCGACCGCCTCCCACTGCCGGCCGAGGAGCTGCCGGAGGTGCCCAGTGCGCTGGGTGTCCCGGGTGCCGATGACCAGGAGCTGTGGGAGATGGTGGGACGCCTTCCGGGCAAGCAGCGGCAGGCGGTCACGTTCCGCTATCTGGCGGGGATGCCGTACGACGAGATCGCGGCGCTGCTGGGCGGGAACACGGCGGCGGCCCGCCGGGCGGCGGCGGACGGTCTGAAGAATCTGCGAAAACACTGTCCGGGCGCGACCTCGAAAGGAGCATCCACATGAGCGGCACCCGACCCCACGATGACGTCCTGAGCATGCTGTCGGCTCCCGTCGACGCCGGGACCATGGCCCGGCTGCACCACCGGCTGGAGGCGAAGGCCCACGCCGCCGACCTGGTCGACATCGCCTACACCGTCGTCGACTCCCCGGTCGGCCCGCTGCTGCTGGCCGCCACCGGCCGGGGCCTGATCCGCGTCGCCTACGCGGTCGAGGGCCACGACCAGGTCCTGGAGGTCCTCGCCGACAAGGTCAGCCCGCGGATCCTGCGCGCCCCCGGCAGGCTGGACACGGCCGCCCGGGAGATGGACGAGTACTTCGACCGCCGCCGCCAAACGTTCGACCTGCCGCTGGACCTGTCCCTGTCCCAGGGCTTCCGGCGGCTGGTGCAGCGACACCTGCCGGAGATCGGCTACGGCCAGACCCGCAGCTACCGCCAGGTCGCCGAACTGGTCGGCAGCCCCAGGGCGGTGCGCGCGGTCGGCACGGCGTGCGCGACCAACCCGCTGCCGGTGGTCGTCCCCTGCCACCGGGTGCTGCGCACCGACGGCACCCTCGGCGGCTACATCGGCGGCCTGGAAGCGAAGACCGCACTGCTGAAACTGGAGGCAGCAGCATGAACGCCACCGCCGCCACCAGGAGCGCCGACCGGGACACGGTGACCGCCGGACCCGACGCGTTCGGCGGCGCCCTGCCGCCGGAGCTTCCCGCCCCGGACGAGGCCGGCCGGATCCGGGACCTGTGCGAGCGGCCCGGGCTGTTCCGGTCGAGCAGTGTCCCCGCGCCCGGTCACAGGGCACCGCCATCCTGCTCCCGCAGGGCCACGGGACACCGGCCCACCCTCGCCCCGGTCCTCCACGACGCCGCCTGGAACCCCTGACGGCCGCCACCGACCCGTACGCTCCACTCGCCCGCGCCGCTCAGCCGCCAGACGCGGCCGCGACCGGGCACCCGCCGGGCACAGTGTGCCGCCCGAACCGCCGCCCGGCGTGGAAGACCGCCCACGAGGAAGGCATCCCATGGACTCCCCGAACAGCCCGCTGCCGGCCCGTCCCCCGCAGCCCGGCCCCGATCCGGCGATCACCCGCCAGGAACTCGCCGCGCTGATCCAACTGGCTCTCGCGCAGGGAGCCCGGGACATCGCCGTCGGCTCCGGTCGCACCCCGGCCGCGCTGGCCGCCGCCGAAGCGATCATCCGGACCTGGCGGGCCTGCGGCGGGACGGTGGCCGACACGGTCACCTGGCCGGAGACCGCGGCCTCCTGGCTGCGTCAGGCCCGCCGATTCGCCGCCGCCCCTGCCGACCTGTGGGTGATGACCGGCCCTGGGGCCGGGTGGGCCCAGATGACCCGGCGTCTGCTGTGGTCGACGCCCTGGCGGCCCGACCGCACCTTGGCCACCGCCGCCATCGGCCGGCCCGACACGCTGGCGCTGGTCGGCGCCGACCGGCTGCGCGGCATGACCGGAGCCGGCACAAACGGAGCCACCTGGAGGATCACCGAGGACGGCGCCATCGCGGCCACCGGCCCCGGGGTGCCGTGAGGGCGAATCCCACCTCTCCCGCCGCGCGGGCGTCTCCACGACGGATGGCCGGCGGTTGCAGAGCGGTGATCAGCGTGAACGTCCGACACCTGTAGGTGGACACTCCGGTGGGGCGGCCTCTGCTCATCGCCGGCGATGACGCGCTGGAGTTCGGCGGCAAAGGGCTCGCCCGGACCGTGGGCCAGGCTGTGGGCCGCGGCCCGGGAAGGGAGCTCTTCGAGACTTCCCGCCCCGGCATCTCACATGCGCCGTCCGGGCCCGTCTACCGACCGAGAGACCGAGAACCGGTCCGGAAGGAGCACCCCATGTCCACCACCCTCCAGCGCCAGCACGCCGAACTGTTCCACGGCCTGCACGACGGCTTCCTCGTGCTGCCCGGCGCCCCCACCCCCGCGTGGCGGCCCGCACCCGTCGAACCGGCTCAGCGGGTGTCCGCCGCACCGGTGCTCCCCGCACGCCAGGACGACTCACACCCCAGCCGGCGACAGACCTCCGGATCAGATCACTGGACGAAGTTCTTGTCGATCAGGAGGTCCAGGACGAGGGGGCCGTAATTGGGGAAGTCCATCGGCACGATGCCGAAGCGGGCCCGCTGATGCCTTCTCGGGTGCAGGTACGCGTGGACGCTCGGAAGGATCCTCTGGGCCCCGATGGAGGGATTGGGGATGGGGCCCCTGGCCGTGCTGGTGAAGTTGATGAACATCCTCTCCGTGCCGTGGTCGAAGTAGGCCTTGTCGAAATGCGCGACGATCGCCTTCCTCTTCACCTCGTCCGCGACGTCGTACTGGTCCTGGATATCGCAGTTGTCATCCCACTTGAGGGTCGCCCAGTCATGGGTGAAGTTGGTGAGGAGCACGACCTTCCCGCGGGCTTGTCCCAGGGTGGGCCAGACCGGATCGGTCCAGAAAAGCGACCGGAATCCCATGGACGGGTCGTCCAGGTGCCAGTTGAAACGGCGCTTGAACTCCTCCGCGTTGAGTTTGTTGCCGCCGCTGTACTCGTTCTTGATCCGCATGACGATGGTTTCGCTCGGGTTGCTGCGGAGGAAGTTCCCGCAGTCCCTCAGAACGTCCTGGTAGCGCTTGGACATGTAGACGACGCCGTGGTAAACGCCCATCTCGTTGGCGGTCCCCGCCAGGCCGTTCAGGCGGATGTCGAGGAACCGGATGCCGTTGTTGAGCTGTGTCGGCAGGTCCCAGTCCTGGCATTGGGCGACGAATCCCCCGCTGGTGGAGCCGCTGTTGTGGGTGCCGGGGATCGTCAGAGCGGTCAAGTGCCGGCTGCTGGAGACATAGCCCATCCAGTGGTGGCGGGCCCTGGCCATGGCCGTGGCCGGACCGGGCATGCCGAGCACCGCGGCGGCGGCGAGGCCGCCCGCACCGGCTCCCCACTTCAGGACGTCACGACGGGTAGGGGACATCTGCACACTCCAGTTCGCACAAGGGAATGACCGCGTTCACCGGGGACGCCGCTGTCCGCGCCGTCGGTGGGGCCTGGGCTCCGGAAGCCGCCGGGGGTCTGTGCGGCGCGGACCGGTGCCGGTGCCGGTGCCGGTGCCGTGAGCCCCACCCCGTACACGGCGGCCACGAGCCCGGTCGCATCTGCTCTCCCTCCCACGCTTCACCTGCTCCCACCCGGTGATCCTTCCGGCAGGGGAGAGGGACCAACGGCCCCGGAGGTCGCCTGCCCCGCCATTCGGCCCGCTCACTTGAGGAAACGGAGGAAACTCCGGGCCGGTTCACATGCTCTGCGCGGCGGGGGCGAGCGGCGCCTCGAACAGTGTCCCCGGACGTACCCCGGCGGAATGACAGGCCGCCCGCGCGCACCCTAGGGGAAGCAACTCGGCTCGTACGACCGACGGTTGACGCGGGTGGCACCCGCAGGTGGACGCGGTGGCCGGGCCGGCGCCGGAAGGATGCTCGGTGACCGACCACCGGAGGAACACCGTGACACCAGAGATATCAGCCGCTTCCGCCGTCGAGGACCGCCGGGGCAGACGTCCGGCGTCCCGGCGCGGAGTCCTCGTCGCCGCCGGGACGGCACTCGCCCTCGCGGGCTCCCTGTCCACCGCCGCCGCGGCGCCCGCCCCCGCCGGGGCACCGCGATCCGGGTCCGGGTCCGGGGGAATCTCGGTCGAGGGCGTGTGGCAGATGGACGGATACGGGACCGTCGTCGCCATCCACGGCCGCGATCTGCGGCTCTGGGACACCACCGAAGTGAGCTGTCTGCCCGGACCCCCCGCCCGGAGCACGGGCGGGACCGGCCCCGGCGGCGCCGTGCGTTTCGACAGCCCGGAATACAGCCTGACGGTGACGCCACGGGCCGGCGACCGTGCCACAGTGCGCGTCCACGGCTCTCTGGGCCCCCGCTCCCTGCGCCGGATCGCCGCGCTGCCGCCGCGCTGCGAACAGCCCCCGCCCACCGGCCCGGTGGCGGTCTTCGACGTCTTCTGGCAGACCTTCAAGGAGAATTACGCCTTCTTCGAGCGCCGGGGCGTCGACTGGGACGCGATGCGGGCCCGGCACCGCCCGACGGTGCACGCGGGCACCACCCAGGAGGAGTTGTTCCGCGTCCTGTCCGCGATGACCGAGCCGCTCCAGGACGCCCATGTCGGAGTGGCGGCAACCGATCTGGGCCGGGTCACCTCCGGGCAGCGCGCCGGGACGGTCCTCCCCGACGACGCCTACGACGAACGGGTCCGCGCCTTCGTCGAGCGCCGCAACCTGGGCGGTACCCGGCTGGAGACCCATGCCCAGGGTGCCATCGGCTACGCGGAGATCCCTGGCGGAATCGGCTATCTGCGGATCGGCCGGTTCGGGGGGTACACCGCCGGATCCCCCACCATCGAAACCGACGCCGCCGAACTCGACCGGGTGCTCGACCGCATCGTCACCCGGGCCCGTACCCAGGGTCCCGGTGCCTGGCGCGGACTCATCGTCGATGTCCGGGTCAATCAGGGCGGCAGTGACGAGCTGGGCCTCCAGATCGCCGCCCGGCTGACCGACCGCGGCTATCCGGCCTACCGCAAGGAGGCCAGGAACGACCCCGATGACGACACCCGCTTCACCCCCCGGTACACCGCCCGCGTGGCCCCGGCCCAGGGAGTGCCCCGCTACACCGGCCCGATCGCCGTCCTCACCTCGGGAGCCACCGTCAGCGCGGGCGAGACCTTCGTCAAGGCCCTCGCCGAACGCCCGCTGCCGACCACCCTGATCGGCGAGCACACCCAGGGCGCACTCTCCGACATCCTGCCCCGGACCCTGCCGGGCGGCTGGCTCTTCGGCCTCTCCAACGAGCGGTACACCACCCCGCGCGGGGACTCCCACGAAGGCCCGGGCATACCCCCGCACATCACCGTTCCCGTCTTCACCGCGGAGGAGTTCGCCGCCGACCGCGACTCCGCGTTCGACCGGGCGGTCACGCAGCTCACCCGGCGCCGCTGAGCCCCGCCGACACCCCGGTGGTGCCGGTCCCGACGCCCGGGGCCGGCACCACCGCCCGTCGCCACGGGGTCTTCGCTCGCCACGGAGCCGAGGAGGAGGCGGGCGATAAATCGGTTGCCGCCGCTCCGGGGGCTGTTGTTAGCCTGGCGGAGTTCCGTCGATCTGTTCTGGGCCCGCTGCGCCCTGGAAGAGAGGGATTTTTATGTTTCGGCCCGCGCCGAGCGCGCCTCGCCGCACCGTCTGACCGTCTGTTTCCCTGACGCCGTCCTCACCGGGCGGCGGACCGGACGTGATTCTCCGGTGCGCTGAACCAGCCCACGCCTCCCTTGTCCGCGCCTGTGTCGCGGCGGGTCGGTGGGTGTCTTCGCCGAGCCGCTCGGCCTGCTCTTGCTGTCATGACGGACTTCTCAGCAAGGAGCACCCCGGGTGTCCAGTACCCCAAGGACCCTCCCACCCCTTCCCCCCACCGTCCCGACCGGCGCGTCCATCCGCGCGTGCGCAACTCCCCGGGAGCTGTCATGCGTCCGATGACCCGGGACGAGGTACGCGGCGCGATCGTGAACCTGGAGTCGACCGAGAACAAGGTGCGGCTGCCCACCTGGTTCGATGACGTCCGCTGGGACCGGGTCGACTACCTCGGCTGGCGGGACCTGCGCTCCCCGCAGCGTGCCTACCTCGTCACCGAGGACGGTGGTCAGGCGTCGGGAGTGCTGCTGCGGCAGGCCCCGAACGACGCGGCACACGGATCGCGGGCGATGATGTGCGACCTGTGCCGGTTCACCCGCCGGTTCAACGAGGTGTCACTCTTCACCGCCCGACGCCCGTCCCGGGACAAGCGCGAGCGTCTGAACACGGTGGGCCTTCTCCTCTGCACCGACCTCGACTGTGCGGTGAAGCTGCACAGCAAGCCGGTCCGGCAGCCTTTCGATCCCCCGGTCGAGGAGATGATCGAGCAACGCCGGGTGGGGATGCGTTCGCGCACGATCACCTTCGTCCATTCGGTGTCCGAAGGGGCACGAACCACGCGGCGGAGAAGGTGAGGGAAGGGGAGGGAGGGGCGGTCACGGGCTTTCGGCGAGGAGCCGGCGGGCACCGGCTCCGGCGGATTCAGGCGCCCTTGCCCAGCATCTTCGCCAGGGGCGCGAGTTCCTTGCACTGCGCCTTCACCCCGTTGAAGACCGCCTTCGCGTAGTCCATGTCGTTCGCGTACCCGGCCTTGTCGGCCTCGTCGAAGACCCTCTCGATGGCGGCCTTCTTCGACGGGTCCTTGAGGAGCCTGAGCATCATGCTGCGGAGATCCGCCCTGGCGTCCTTGGTTCCCGAACTCTTCAAGGCCAGGAAGTTCTTCACCAGTTCACCGACGTTGTAGCACTTCCCGCCCGCCGCCGGGGCAGAGGCCTCGGCGGCGGCCGGGGGCTGGGGCTGGGGCTCGGCCTGGGCGGCCTGGGCGGTGCACAGGGAGCCGAGCAGCAGCGCGGCCCCGCCGAGAGCGGCACGTTTCATCATCATGTCGCCACCGTAAGGCCGGACTTCGCCCGTACCGGAGCCCAGTAGGACCAGCACACAAATTCGCTCTGTCACCGGAGCGCGGCCGGTCTCCGGCCCGACCTGGACCGGTGCGCCCGGGTGTCCCGCGCCCCACCGCCAGCGGGGTCGTACGCCTGTCCTCGGTTTCACTCGAACGGGACTCTCCGGCGCC
The DNA here is from genome assembly GCF_034961445.1 of Streptomyces yaizuensis. Lineage (NCBI taxonomy): Bacteria > Bacillati > Actinomycetota > Actinomycetes > Kitasatosporales > Streptomycetaceae > Streptomyces > Streptomyces yaizuensis. Next base: position 125,823 of record NZ_BSBI01000016.1, on the reverse strand, counting down.
CTCGTGCCTCAGGACTTGTTCGTCATACTGCACAACAGCGCGGCGGACAGGGGCACTTACCCCGCCGGAGGCCAGCTGCCATGGATGTGGTGACCTCCCAGCACCCGCGGCGCAGGGCGGGCTGCCGCTGTACGCGCGGTGCACACGGCGAACGCCCGGCCCCTCCCCCTCGTTTCCGCAACCACGACTGGGCGCCCTCCGGGCAGCACGGCCGGAAGGAACACCGCCGTGAGCACTTTCCGTACGACCGCACCACTCCCCGGCGGAACAGGCGCCGCGCACACTGTGGACGAGCCGGTCGCCGTCATCGGCATGGCCTGCCGCTTCCCCGGCGGCATCTCCACCCCGGAGGCGCTGTGGCGGCTGGTGGCCTCCGGCGGGGAGGTCATCGGGGATCTGCCCGCCTCCCGCGGCTGGGACCTCGGGTCCCTGTACGACGCGGACCGGCAGCGTCCGGGGACCTTCTACGTCCGCCAGGGCGGGTTCCTCGACGATCCGGCCGGCTTCGACGCCCGGTTCTTCGGCATCGGGCCACGCGAGGCCGCGGCCATGCACCCGCATCAGCGACTGCTGCTGGAGACCGCGTGGGAGGCGTGCGAGCGCGCCGGAATCGACCCGGGGTCGCTGCGGGGCACCGGCGCGGGAACGTTCGTGGGCGCGTTCCACACCGACTACGGCCCGCGGATGCACGAGGGATCCGCGTCCGAGGGGCATCTGCTGATCGGCTCGACCGGAGTCGCCGCCGGGCGCCTCTCCTACGTCCTGGGGCTCGAAGGCCCGGCGACCGTCGTCGACACGTCCTGCTCGTCCGGCCTCACGGCCGTGCATCTGGCCGTCCGATCGCTCCGGTCGGGCGAGTGCCCACTGGCCCTGGCCGGTGGGGCGTCGGTCCATGCGACTCCGGGGCTGCTGGTGGACTTCAGCCGGCAGGGGGTCCTGGCCGACGACGGCCGCAGCCGCGCCTTCGGCAGCGGGGCCCGGGGGTTCGGCATGGCCGAGGGCGCCGCGATGCTGCTGCTGGAGCGGCTCGCGGACGCGCGCCGCCACGGGCATCCGGTGCTGGCGGTGATCCGGGGCACGGCCTGGAACCAGGACGGCGCGACCCAGGGGCTCTCCGCCCCGAGCGGAGCCGCGCAGCAGCGCGTCATCCGCGAAGCGCTCGCCGCCGGCCGGCTCACGGCCGGGGACGTGGATCTCGTGGAGGCCCACGGCACGGGGACCCGGCTGGGCGACCCGGTCGAAGCGGGTGCGCTGCTCGCCACGTACGGGCAGGGCCGGCCGGCGGACCGGCCGGTGCATGTGGGCTCGGTGAAGTCCAACATCGGGCACACCCTGGCCGCCGCCGGACTGGCCGGACTGATCAAGGCGATCCAGGCCATCCGGCACGGCATCCTGCCGAAGACCCTGCACGCCGGGACGCCGAACCCCGCGGTGGACTGGGACAGCGGGCATCTGCGGCTGCTCACCGAGTCGGTCCCGTGGCCCGGGTACGGGCGCCCGCGCCGGGCCGGGGTGCTGTCCTACGGAGTGAGCGGCACCAACGCCCATGTGATCGTGGAGGAGGCGCCGGCCCCGCCCCCGGACCTCCCCCGGCGACCGCTGCCGCCCGCCGGTGCATCGTCCGCACCGGCGGGTGAGAGGCCGTGGATCCTCACGGCCAGGACCCCCGGGGCGCTGCGGGCCCAGGGTCGGCGGCTGCTGGCGCACCTGCGGGAGCACCGGACCCTCGCTCCCCTCGACGTGGGCTGGTCACTGGCCGCCACCCGGGCCCGGTTCGAGCACCGCGCGGCGGTCTTCGGAGCCGACCGCGAGGGGCTGACCGCCGCGCTGCGGCGGCTGGCGGACGGCGCCGACGCACCGGATCTGGTACGGGGTACGGCGCACGCTCCGGCCCGCACGGTCTTCGTCTTTCCCGGCCAGGGCTCCCAGTGGCCGGGCATGGCCGTCGGCCTGCTGGCGTCCTCACCGGTCTTCGCCCAGCGGATGGAAGCATGTTCGCGGGCGCTGTCCCCGCATGTGGAGTGGTCGCTGACGGATGTCCTGCGCGGTGCGCCGGGCGCCCCCGGTCTCGACCGGGTGGATGTGGTGCAGCCGGTGCTGTTCGCCGTCATGGTGTCGCTGGCCGCGCTGTGGCGGGCCCACGGGGTCGAACCGGACGCCGTCGTCGGCCACAGCCAGGGCGAGATCGCGGCGGCCCATGTCGCCGGTGCCCTGAGCCTTGAGGACGCGGCGAAGGTGGTCGCGCTGCGCAGCAGGGCGCTGCTCGCGCTCTCCGGCACCGGCGGCATGGCGACGCTGGCGCTGGGTGCCGCGGCGGCCGGGGACCTGGCGGGCCGCTGGGAGGGGCGGCTGTCCGTCGCCGCTCACAACAGCCCCGGCAGTACGGTCGTGTCCGGCGACGCGCAGGCGCTGGCGGAGCTGCTGGCCCGGTGCGAGGAGCGCGGGGTGTGGGCGCGGAGGATCGCCGTCGACTACGCCTCGCACTCCCCGCACGTCGACCGCGTCCGGGAACGGCTGCTGGCCGATCTCGCCGACGTCCGTCCCCGGCAGGGCACGATCCCGTTCTGCTCCACCGTCACCGGGAGCATCACCGGCACCGAGGGTCTCGACGCCTCCTACTGGTTCCGCAATCTGCGCCGGCCGGTCCGGTTCGCGCCCGCCCTGGACGCTCTCCTGCGCGACGGGCACACCGCCCTCGTGGAGATCGGCCCGCATCCGGTGCTCGCCATGGGCATGCAGGAGATCACCGAGGCGGCGGGCGGACCGGCCGCCGTCCTGTCGACGCTGCGGCGCGACGACGGCGGCATGGACCGCTTCCACCGGGCGCTCGCCGAGGCCCATGTCCACGGGGTCCCGGTCGACTGGGCCGCGGTGTTCGCCGGGACCGGTGCGCGGCCGGTGGATCTGCCGACGTACGCCTTCCAGCACGAGAGGTTCTGGCTCGACGACTCCCCCGGCCTGCGCAGCGGCGCGGCCGCGAGCGGCCAGGACGCATCCGGCCATCCGCTTCTCGGTGCGCGGACCTTCCTCGCGGATTCGGGGCAGCTGCTGCTGACCGGACGGCTGTCCCGGCACACCCACCCCTGGCTGGCCGACCACGCCGTGCGCGGGACGGTGCTGCTGCCCGGTACCGCCTTCCTGGACCTGGCCCTGCACACCGCCGCCCTCCTGGGCGTCGACCGCGTCGGCGAACTCGTCCTGGAGCAGCCGCTCGTCCTGCCCGGGGACGACGCCGTCCGCATCCAGGTCGCCGCCGCACCCGCCGCCGACGGCACGCACACCCTGCGGATCCACTCGCGCGCCGAGGACGCCACCGACGGCGCCGGCTGGACCCGTCATGCCTCCGGGGTGCTGTCGGCCGGCCCCCTCGCACCGCCGGCCGGACCCGCCGGCGGGCCCTGGCCCCCGCCCGGGGCTGAATCCGTCGACATCGGCGACCTGTATCCACGGCTGGCGGACGCCGGCTACGCGTACGGTCCGGCCTTCCGCGGTCTGAAGGGTGTGTGGCGCGACGGCGGCACGCTCCTGGCCGAGGCCGGCCTCGACCGCGAGCACCGGGCCGACGCGGGCCGCTTCGTCCTGCATCCGGCCCTGCTGGACGCGGTCCTGCACGCGCTGCTCGCGCAGGCACCCACCGGTGCGGACGGTCCGGTGCTGCCGTTCTCCTGGCACGACGTCAGGGTCCACGCGACCGGGGCCACCCGGCTGCGGGCCCGGCTCGTGCGCGGCCCCGACGGCGCCGTCGGGGTGAGCGTGAGCGACGCCTCCGGTGCGCCGGTGGCCGAGGCGCGGTCGCTGGTCCTGCGGCCCGTCGGCGGGAACGCCCTGCGGCCGCCGGGGACCGGTGGGACCGCGCTGCACCGGGTGTCCTGGCCGCGGCGGCCCCTCGGCCCGGTCGAGGACGGGGACAGGGACGGGGACAGGGACGGGGAACGCTGGGCCTGGGCGGGTCCCGGCACGGTGCCGGGCGCGGCGGCGGCCGGCCTCGCGCCCGGCACCCCCTGCCATCGGGATCTCACGGCTCTCCGGCAGGCCACCCCGGCCGGGGCGCCGTACCCGAGGACCGCCGTCCTGCTCTGCCCGCTCCGGGACGACGAAGACCTCACCGCGGCCTCGGTGCGTGCTCTCGTCCGGGAGACTGTCGGGCAACTCCAGGGGTGGCTGGCCGACGAACGGCACACCGACACCCATCTGGTGGTGGTCACCCACGGCGCGGTGACCGCCGTGGCCGGCGAGCAGCTCCGCTCACTGGGGCAGGCCGCGCTCTGGGGGCTGCTGCGTACCGCCCAGAGTGAGCATCCCGGCCGGTTCACTCTCGCCGACCTCGACGGCCTGGAGACCTCCTTCCGGGCCCTGCCCGCCGCCCTGGCCACCGGTGAGCCGCAGTTCACCCTGCGCGACGGCGCGATGCGCACACCCCGGCTCGCGCCGGCCGCCACGACGGCCGCGCTGACACCGCCGGCCGCCGGGGCGCCGTGGCAGTTGGATCTCGGCAGCACGAACACCTTCGACGGGATGCGGCTGCTCCCCGCGCCGGGGGCGGACCGCCCGCTCGGCGCGGGGGAGGTCCGGATCTCCGTGCGCGCGGCCGGCGTCAACTTCCGGTTCGTCCTCATGGCCCTCGGCATGGTCCCGGACCGCGACGCGCTCTTCGCGGAGGTGGCCGGTGTGGTGACCGGGACCGGCCCGGGGGTGACCGGTCCGGTCCCCGGCGACCGGGTCATGGGGCTGGTGCCCGGCTGCACCGTGTTCGCCACCGAAGCGGTGACCGACCAGCGGCTGCTGCTGCCCGTCCCGCAGGGGTGGTCCTTCGCGCAGGCGGCCACCGTGCCCGTCGCGTACCTCACCGCCTACGACGCCCTGGTGCGACTCGCCGGCGTCGGGAAGGGCACCAGGGTCCTGATCCATGCCGCGGCCGGCGGTGTCGGCATGGCGGCCGTCCGGCTCGCCCGCCATCTGGGCGCCGAGGTCTACGCGACGGCGAGCCCCGCCAAGTGGGACACCCTGCGGGCCATGGGCATCGCGGACACCCGTCTGGCGTCCTCCCGCACCCCCGGCTTCGAGCGCGACTTCCTCCGGCGGACCGAAGGGGCCGGTGTGGACGTCGTACTGAACTGCCTGGCAGGGGAGTTCATCGACGCGTCCCTGCGTCTGATGCCCCGGGGCGGACACTTCGTGGAACTGGGGAAGACCGATCTCCGCGACCCCGCGACCGTCGCCGACGACCACCCCGGTGTGGCCTACCGGGTCATCGACCTGTCCTCGGCGGACACCGGGCACTGGCACACGCTGTTCACCGAACTGTCGGAGCTGATCCGGCAGGGCGTCGCCGTCCCCCTCCCCGTGGTCGCGTGGGACGCCCGCCGCGCTCCCGAGGCGTTCCGCCATATGAGCGGGGCCCGGCACATCGGCAAGAACGTCCTGATCGCACCCCGCTCCCCGGACCCCGACGGCACCGTCCTGATCACCGGCGGCACCGGAACCCTGGGCGGTCTCCTCGCCCGGCATCTGGTGGCCGAACACGGGGCCCGGCACCTGCTGCTGGTCAGCCGCCGGGGACCCGACGCGCCGGGAGCCGCCCGCCTGCGCGACGAGCTGTCCTCGCTCGGCGCCCACGTCACCATCGCCGCCTGCGACACCACGGACCGCGACGCCCTGCGCCGCCTCCTCGGCGCCGTGCCGTCCCGGCACCCGCTGACCTCGGTCGTCCACACCGCCGGCGTCCTCGACGACGCCACCCTCACGGCCCTGACCCCCGAGCAGGTGGACCGCGTCCTGCGCCCGAAGGCCGACGCCGCCCTCCACCTCCACGACCTCACCCGTGAGCAGGATCTGTCGTCCTTCGTGCTCTACTCCTCCATGGCCGGGCAGCTCGGCACCGGCGGGCAGGCCAACTACGCGGCGGCCAACACCTTCCTGGACGCCCTCGCCTGCCACCGCCGCGCCCAGGGCCTGCCGGGCACCGCCCTCGCCTGGGGCCACTGGGAGCAGGACAGCGGGATGACCGCCCACCTCGACCACGTCGACCGGGCCCGCATCCGGAGCCAGGGCCTGCGCCCCCTCACCGACCGGGACGGCCTGGCCCTCTACGACGCGGCGGCCTGCTCCGGCGAACCCGTCCTCGCCGCGGCCGCCCTCGGTGTCGCCGACGCCGTACGGGACAGCACGCCACCCCTGCTGCGCGACCTCGTCCGGCCACGGAACCGACCCGCCCGCCCCGCACCGGACGCCGCGCCCTCCGCCGCCGTCCACCTGGCCGGTCTCAGCGCCGACGAGCGACGGAACGCACTGCTCGACCTGGTGCTCGACCGCGCCGCCACCGCGCTCGGACACACCGGCGGGGAAGCCGTGGACGCGGACCGCCCCTTCCGCGACGCCGGGTTCGACTCCCTCGCCTCCGTCCAGCTCCGCAACAGCCTGAACACGGCGACCGGCGTCCGCCTGGCCACAACGGCCGTCTTCGACCACCCCACCCCCCGCAGGCTCGCCGAACACCTCACCACCCGGCTGTCCCCCACGGGCGCCCCGGCCGGCAGCGGTGCGGGGAAACCGGGTGACGCGCTCGCCCGGTACGAGGCCGCCCGCCGGGCGGGCGACCCGGCCGGCGCGATGACGGCGGCACGTGCCGCCGTGAGGACCCGCCTGGCCGCGGAGCACGATCGCAGGACCGGGACCGAGCGGCCGGCCCCGCCCACGGTCCTGGCCCCGGGGACGCGGCCGCCCCGCGTCATCTGCGTCCCCGCGCTGCTCGCCCCGGCCGAACCGCTCCAGTACCGGACCGTCGCCGGGCACCTGCCCCCGCACCGGGGCGTGACCGTCCTCCACCTCCCGGGCTACACCGAAGGCGAACCCCTGCCGCCCACACGGGACGCGTTCGTCACCGCCATGGCCGGGGCCGCGCGGGAAGCGTCACAGGGCGAACCGTATGTCCTGCTGGGCCACTCCAGCGGCGGCTGGGTCGCCTACGCGGCGGCCCAGCGGCTCTCCGGCGACCCGCACCCTCCGCTCGGAGTCGTCCTCCTGGACACCATCCTCGGCCGCCGGATGACGCCCGGCTCCGCGACGGAGATGATCTGGCGGGTCTGGGAGCGCACCGGTGAAACGGCCCTCCTCGATACGGCCGGACTCACCGCGATGAGCCACTACCTGGATCTGTTCGCCGACTGGAACCCGGACCGCCCCCGGCTGCCCGCGCACCTCGTGGTGGCCGGGACGCCGGTCCTCGGCCGGACGGCCGCGTTCCCCCTCGTCCCGGCCACCACCACACCCGGCGACCACCTGACGATGATGCGGGAGCACGCCGGGACGACCGCCCAGGCCGTCGAGGACTGGATCGACCGCGTCACCGGACCGCGCACCGGCTGAGGCGGACCCGGCCCTCGCACCGCCCCCGGGGCCGGCGGCGGGGGCCGGACCTGACCAACCCTCAACGATCTTGCGTGGGGCCGCCCCGGTCCGCTGCGATGCTCTTCGCATGACCGCCGCCATCGAGCACTCCCCCCTTCCCCGCTCCGGGTGGACAGGTACGCCGCGGCTGCACGGCCCGGGACTCGCGCCGTGACGAGCGGCCTCCCCGGCGGCGGCGGGCCGCGCCGGTCGCCGGCCGGGACGTGCGGCGGCTGACACGGGCCGGAGCAGGGGGCGGGCGGTGTGCCCGGTCGCGGGAGTCCCGCGAGGTCTTTCCTGGTCCGCGTCCGGCGGAGGGGAGCGATCGGACTCCCGCCGGTCGGTCGACCGCGTCGACGGCATCGAGGGCGTCGAGGGCATCGGGCCTCCGGGCGACCGGGCGTCGCCTCGCGGGGCCGCTTTGATGAACGGAGGAAGCGCTACATGTTCACCACCCATCGCATCAAGAACCACTATCAGAAGAAGTATTCGCGCCTGCAGGAGATGCGGCGCATGGACATCAAGGATGAGTACAGCCGCATCTGGTGGATGTCCGTGGACTACGAATTCCCCTGGGACTTCAGCGTCGCGGGCTCGCTGGCCTTCTACAACAGTGTGGCCCCCGCGCACATGGCCGCCCTGCTGGTCGAGACGGGTGAGCTGACGGAGAACACGCATCGCCGGCTGGAGCATTTCGGTCTGATCAGCCTGGAGATAGCGCGCCGCGGCTTCAAGGACCCGCGGGGCAGGGCGGCCGTCCGGCAGCTGAACCGTATCCACAAGAACGCGGTCAAGAGCATCAGCGACGAGAACCGCCAGTGGTCCATCAGCAATGACGACTACCTCTTCGTGCTGGGCACGAGCATGGTCATCCCGGCCCGCTGGGTGGACCGTTACGCCTGGCGCCCGCTGAGCGGACATGAGCGGATGGCCCTCTACCTGCACATCAAGGAGCAGGGCGAGCTGATGGGCATCAAGGAGATCCCCGGTTCGTACGAGGAACTGGCCAAGTTCCACGACGATTACGTCGAGAAGCACTTCCAATACTCGCCCGATGCCGAGAAGCTCTGGCACGCGCTGAAGGGAATGATCGTCGAGCCCATGGTCGGCTGGCTGCCGGAGAAGGCACGGCCGCTCGGGCGCCGGATAGCCGGCGGCGCGGTGCCCGCGCTGCTGACTCCGCACATGCGCCGGGCCTTCGGTGTCCATGAGCCCTCGCGGCTGCTCAGCCGGGCCGTCGACACGGCCATCATGGCGCGCTCCGCCTATGTGCGCCGCCAGCCGCCGCGCACCGCGCCCTCGACGCCCGACCCTCTCCCGACCCCGAATTTCCCCACGGGTGAATTCGATATCGAGAAGCTCGGCCCCGCGCACACCACCGGTATCCGGCCCACCGACTGACGCGGTCCGGCGGCGACAGGCCCGTGGCCGTTCACCCCGGACGGGGTGAACGGCCACGGGCCTGTCGCCGCCGGACGCATCGCCGCCGGACGCCCGGCTCGGAACCGAGCCGGGCGGGGTGGTGCGGGATACGGCGGGGTCCTGTCCCGGGATCAGGGCGCCACGGTCAGCGCGCCCCGGTCAGCGCGTCGCCGGCGCGGAAGCCCGAGAGGAGCGCGGCCTCCGTGGTGGGCGAGTTGAAGTAGTCCCCCGCGAACACCACCGGGGAGCCCTGCTGCTCCATGACCCGGACGGCCTGGCGGTAGCGCCCCGGCGCCGGGATCGGGAACCCGTACGGGCGTTCGGCGATCTGGAACGGCTCGGCCTCGCCCGAGAAGTCCGACCAGAGGGTCTTGAGCAGCGGGGCGACCGCGGCGAACTGCTCCTCCTGCGGGAGGCCGAGCAGGCGCCGGGTGTTCTCCCGGCCCGGGTAGGCGAAGACCAGGAGCTTGTCGACCGGCCGGCCCTGCTCGTCCCGCACCGTGCGGGGGTACGTGATCATATTGCGCAGCGGCTGGTCGCCGGGGCCTCCGGCCACGATGTGCGCCTCGGACGGCAGCGTCCCGACATCGACCAGGAAGGACACCGAGAGGGCCGGCTCGTAGCGCTGGCTCTCCAGGAACTGGCGGGTCTCGTCGCCCACGACCTCCGCGGGGAGCGAGGCGGTGAGCTTTGCCGCGATCGGCGCGGGGGTCGCGAGCACCAGCTCGTCGAACGACTCGGTGACGGGGTCACCGCCCGCGCGGCCCGCCGTCACCTCCAGTTCGGTCCCGGTCATCCGGACATCGGTGACCTCGTGCGCCAGGCGCACATCGGCGCCCCGCGCGTTCCTCTCGGTGATGATCTGCATGCCGTCGCGGAAGACGTAGAAGCCGGAGCCGCCCATCCAGGCCAGCAGTCCCCTGGCGTGCACCGAGGACACGTCCTCGGAGGCGAAGTTCCAGAAGCCCTCGACCTGGGGGCGCAGCATGTAGTCGAAGCCGCGCCGCGACATCTGCTGGTAGCCCCACTCGGCGGCGCTCAGTCCGTCGTCGAGCTGTGCGGCCTTGATCGGGTCGAAGAAGTCGATGCGGCTCTTGTTGCGCACCTGGTTGACGGTGGTGCGCAGGAAGCGGAGGCGGTCGCGCAGGCCGACATGCCGGTAGGTGAGCGGGCTGAGCGCGGAGTCGGGGGACAGCGGGACGGCCTGGCCGTGATCGGAGATGTAGATGTCGCTGGAGAGCTTCATCAGCTCGTTCTCCAGGGCGTACTCCTTGATGAGCCTGGTCATCTGGGAGTAGAAGCTGACATACATCAGGTTGATGCCGACCTGCGGCTCGATCTCCGGCCGCTTCCAGGAGCGGGCCCGTCCGCCGAGGCCGTCGGCCGATTCGTAGATCACGACGTCACGGCCGGACGCGATGAGCTTCTTGGCGGCGGCGGTGCCGGCCATGCCGCCGCCGATCACCGCGGTTCTCTTGCCTGTACGTGTGCTCATGACGCCCTTCTTGGAATCAGGAGGAGAGTGGGATGCGTCGGGGCAGGAGGCCCGCCGCCGGCACGGCGGTCACCGCCCGTGGTGGTCTTCGCGGCCGGTCCGGGCCGTGACGGACGGCCGTGCGGGTGTCAGGTGCGCGGGGGCGGGGTGTACGGGTGTCGGGTGCGCGGCTGTCGGGTGTGCGGGCGAATCCGGCCCCTTCCGGTGGCCGGCGGGGGCCGGATTCTCCGTCATGGCCGGGCCGGTCGTGACCGGTACCGGTCCCTCACTGAGGCAGCCGGATCGACAGCCGGTGGTTGAAGAAGTTCGTCGGGTCCCAGGCGGCCTTGACCCGCTGGAGCTTGGGGTAGTTGGCCCCGTAGTACAGGTCGTGCCAGGGCGTGCCGGACTTGTTGAAGCGGGGGTCGGCGACGTCGCTGTCCGGATAGTTGATGTAGCAGCCGGCGTTGACCCGGTTCGGCACGGGAACGCCGCCGGTCTCCGCGTACATGTCGGAGTAGATCTTGCGGGTCCAGGTGACGTGCTTGTCGTCGTCCTTCTCGTCCTGCCAGTGGATCTCCCAGAGCAGCTGGAAGATGGCGTCGCGCTGGGCGAAGGCCGTCGCGTCGGGGGCCACCTCGCTGACCTTGCCGCCGATGGACGCCAACACCAGCCAGGCCAGGTCGTATTCGTTCTGGTAGTCGGTCTCGGCCATGTTGCGGTAGAGCGCGTCGATCTGGTGCTCGCTGAACGACCTGCGCAGATAGGCCGACCGGTGCTCGCCGCGGAGGGTGGGGTTCATGAAGACGTCCCCGCGGCCCGCGTTGAGGAGGTAGGACTGGAGGAAGGGCAGCCGCTGGAGATCCGGCGGCCCGTCGGCGGTGGCGCCGACCGCCGTCTTCATCTCGTCCATGTAGGCCCGCACCAGCTTCTCGCTGTGCGCGTCCGACCCGTCCACGTGCGCCCAGAGCTCGATACGCCCCTTCGGCCCGGGGAAGAACGAGAGGTAGCTGCCGATCCGGCGGTTGTCGTCGCCCTTGCCGCTGTTGTCCAGGTGCCACTGGGCGTGCTTGGCGAGGAGGTTGCCGAGGTCCTTGCGGCTGACCCTGCTCCACGGCCACTTGTAGTGGGCGGTGATGACTTCCTTCGAGGGGGTCGGCAGGAGCTTCTTCGGGTCCTTGCCGGTGGCCTGCGGCGCCCGGAACCAGTAGCGGGTGATAATTCCGAAATTACCGCCTCCGCCGCCGGCGACCGCCCACCAGAGATCGTGGTTCGGGTCATTCTTCTCGCGGGTGGCGACGACGCTCCGGACCTTCTTGTCCTTGCCGACCACGACCAGCTCGACGGCGTACATGTTGTCGACGGTCAGCCCGAGGCTGCGGGAGTACATTCCGACTCCGCCACCGGTGACCTGACCGCCCACGCCGACCAGCGGGCAATAGCCGGACGGAATGGTGACGCCCCAGCCGCGGTAGAGCTGCTCGTACATCTCACGCAGCTTGATTCCCGGCTCGATGACAAAGGCGCGGCGCTTGTCGTCGAAATACACCTCATTCATGAGGCTCATATCGACGATGATCTCGACCTGGGCGTTGTAGACGAAGTCCTCGTAGCAATGCCCGCCGCTGCGCACGGTGAGCTTCTTGTTCTCATTGACGGCCCGCTGGACGGCGGCGACCACCTGCGCCGTAGAGGTAGGGAAAAGCACCCGCTCCGGATGGGCCTTCCACCGGTTGTTGTACCCGGACGTCACGTCTCCGTACTGCTGGTCTTCGGGACCGGCAAAGAGGATTTCCTTGCCGACCTTACCGCCCTTGGCGTGCGTGGCGGCGGTGGCGGTACCGGCGCCGAGGGTGGAGGCACCGAGGCCGGAGGCGGCACCCACGGCGACGGCCGAGCCCGCCCCCACGGAGGAGATAAATTTCCTTCTGCTGTGCTCTGACATGATCCCCTACAAATTACTCGGGAGCGGGTGGTTATGCGCCGAAGGCGGACCGGGGCCGTTGACCGCGGCGTCCGGTCAGCGGCCGAGCGGAGCACCGATCGATGGTGATTCAGCCGCAACTGCCTGGCTGCGGGCTGTTTGAGCAGATCAGCGATAGTGCGGCCCCGCCGTCATCGCCGGGTCGCTTGTGAGCCTCCCCGACCCGGGCACCTTCCCCGCGTGATTGGGAACCGACTTTGTCAGGTTCGGGAACCTGACAAACTAAGTCCGCCCATGCTGGACCACATACCCCCAACCACTCACCATTGGTACAGAGCGGGATGAATTAAGTACCCGTCGCCGGCGGTACGGAAACCAAGTCCATCGGCAATTTTCGCGCGGTCGACCAGATATCGACCTACCGGTGGTCGCGACCGGGTAATCTGCAACCGCTGTGGATATCTCGTGCGACACGGAAAGGAACATCATGACGAAAACGACAATCGACGGTCCCAACGGAGCGGGCAGCCCGGTTACCGTACTTGGTCTCGGTGAAATGGGGTCGGCGATTGCCAGGACGTTCGTCGACCGCGGATTCGCCGTGACCGTCTGGAATCGGACCGCGAGCAAGAGCGTGCCGCTGGCCGAGGCCGGCGCCTCGGTGGCCGCGACGGCCGCCGAGGCCGTGGCCGCGAGCCCGCTCGTCGTGGTCTGTCTGCTCGACAGCACGGCCGTCGAGGAGGTGCTGGGCTCCCTCGACACCGCGGTCGCGGACAAGGTGCTGGTCAACGTGACCAGTTGCTCGCCGGCCCAGGCGCGCGCGAACGAGAGCTGGGCGCGCGAGCGCGGTGCCGAGTACCTCGACGGCAAGATCATGGGCGATCCGCCGTACGTGGGGACGCCGAACATCATGTTCCCGTTCAGCGGCTCGTCCAGCGCGTACGAGGCCCATGAGCCGACGCTCCAGGTGCTGGGCAGCATCGCCTACCACGGCGAGGACGCCGGCTTCGCCGCCGTGGAGTTCATGGGCCAGGTCGCGGTGGTCTACGAGCTGCTCATCGGCTTCCTCCACACCCTCAAGCTGGTCGAGAAGGAGGGGGTCGACGTGGCGGCCTTCGCCGAGCGCATCGCCGGCTCCGTGGGCGCCTTCCCGCCCCTGGTGGCCTCGATCGGCAAGGCGGCCGCGACCGGTGAGTTCCCGCCGGACCTGGGTTCGCTCAATGTCCAGTCCGCGCTGATGGACGACATGATCAGCCACCGGGAGTCCGTCGGCGTGGAAGCCGTGCGGATGCGCGAGGTCAAGAAGCTGATGGACCGCCGGGTCGCCGATGGCCACGGCGACCAGGGCTTCTCCGGCCTGTACGCGCTGCTGGGCAAGCAGGGCTGACACACGTTCCGCCGGGGTGCGGGCCCCGGGATCGACCAACGATCCCGGGGCCCGCACCCCTTTTTCCTGCCCTTGGCCCGGCGTGCGCGACCTGACCAACTCCCCTTCCCCACCTGGTCATTGACGTTCCGGCAGATCGTCGCTCCCGGTGGCGAGAGCCCGTTGAGAGCGGACCGAGAGAGAACCGCGAGAGGTGTGACGCACCGTATGAGGTGCACGAACCGAGCGCGAAAGGGGACTCGTGATGCCGGAACGCAGACTGAACGTGGCCGTGATCATTGGCAGCACCCGTACCGGCCGCTTCGGCCCCGTTCTCGCCGATTGGATCGCGGCCGAGGCCGCCAAGCGCGACGACTTCGACATCGACGTGATCGATCTGGCCCAGGTCTGGCTCCCCGACGTGCTGCCCGAGCGTCTCGACGGTCCGCTGCCGCAGGCCGTGACCGACCTCTCCCCCTGGCTGGCCAGGGCCGACGCGTTCGTGATCGTCACACCGGAGTACAACCACAGCTTCCCGGCCTCGCTGAAGAACGCCATCGACTGGTACGTCGACGAGTGGAAGGCCAAGCCGGTCGGCTTTGTCTCGTACGGCGGCATCGCCGGCGGTCTGCGCTCCGTCGCCCATCTGCGCGAGATCTTCCCCGGACTGCACGCGATCACCGTGCGGGATTCGGTCGCGTTCCCCCACTGCCGCGAGCACATGGACGACGAGGGGCGGCCGAAGGACTTCGAAGGCCGCTCCGCCGCCGCCAAGGCCATGCTCGACCAGCTCGCCTGGTGGGGTCATGTCCTGCGGGACGCCCGCCGCCGGCGGCCGTATCCGGGCTGACGCGGCACCCCGGCCGAGCCCACCCACCATCACGCCCTACCGGGCCCAGGAAAGGAAACCCATGTCATCGCATCCCCCCGAGGCCCCGCCCCAGAAGGCCGGGAAACGGGAATGGCTGGGACTCGCAGTGCTGGCCCTGCCCACCCTGCTGATCTCCCTCGACCAGAGCGTGCTGTACCTGGCCCTGCCCCACCTCGCCGAGGGGTTGAACCCGACCGGCACCCAGACGCTGTGGATCATGGACATCTACGGCTTCCTCATCGCCGGCTTCCTCATCACCATGGGCACGCTGGGCGACCGGATCGGCCGCCGCAAGCTCCTGCTGATCGGTGCGGCCGCTGTCGGCGCCACCTCGCTGGCGGCCGCGTACTCCACCAGCGCCGAGGGCCTGATCGTCACCCGCGCCCTGCTCGGCATCGCCGCCGCGACCCTGATGCCGTCCACTCTCGCCCTCATCAGCAACATGTTCCAGGACCCGTACCAGCGCGGCCGCGCCATCGCCGTGTGGGCCAGCTGCTTCATGGGAGGCACCGCGCTCGGCCCGGTCGTCGGCGGGCTGATGCTGGAGTACTTCTGGTGGGGCTCGGTCTTCCTGCTCGGCGTGCCCGTCATGGTGATCCTGCTGATCGTCGCCCCCCTGCTGCTGCCGGAGTACAAGGACCCCAACGCCGGCAAGCTCGACCTGCTCAGCGTCGTGCTCTCGCTGGTGGCCATCCTGTCCATCATCTACGGCCTGAAGGAGCTGGCCCGCTACGGCTTCGAGGTGCTGCCGCTCGTCGCGATCGTCGTCGGCGTGGCCGTCGGCACGGTGTTCGTGCGGCGGCAGGGCCGGCTGGAGACGCCGCTGCTGGACCTGAAGCTCTTCAAGATCGGTGCCTTCACCGCCGCGCTGCTGATCCTGATGGTCGCGATGCTCGGCACCGGCGGCGGCTACCTGTTCATCACCGGGTTCGTCCAGATGGTGGAAGGGTACTCCGCGATGGAGGCGGGGCTGTGGATGGTCCCGGCCGCCATCGCCTCCATCATCGCCGCCCAGGTGTCTCCGGTCTTCGCCAAGCAGCACGGGCTCAGCACCGTCATCGGCGCGAGCCTGCTCATCGGCATGACCGGCTATCTGATGCTCTTCTTCGTCGGCCCGACCGGCGGGATGCCGCTGCTCGTGACCGGATTCGTGATCACCTTCATCGGGGTCGGCACCCTCGGCGCCCTCGGCACCAACCTGGTCGTGGGGTCCGTCCCGCCGGAGCGTGGCGGCTCCGCGGCGGCCCTCTCCTCCATCAGCGGTGACCTGGGCACCGCCCTCGGCATCGCGACGCTGGGCAGCCTGGGCACCGCCGTCTACCGCAGCTCGTTCGACGCGCCGGACGGCACCCCGCAGTCCGCCGCGGAGGCCGCCGAGGCCAGCATGGAAGGCGCCATCACCGCCGCCCAGGACCTGTCCGGCGGGGCGTCCGACGCCCTGCTGGCCGCGGCAGGGGAGGCCTACACCAGCGGGCTGAACGCCATCGGCATCGTCTGCGCCATCATCACCGCGGTCAGCGCGACCATCGCGTTCACCCTGCTGCGCAAGAGCCACGGATCGGCCCCCTCCGGTGGTGCCCCGGAGCAGCAGGAGGGGAAGGACCAGAAGGACGAGAAGTCGCTCGCGACGAGCTGACGACCTGCGCGGGCGGATCCTTCCGTCCCCGTCGTACGCCACCCGTCCGGCACTTCGGACCGGTGGGAAACGGGAAGCAGAACGCCGGCCAGGGCCCGAAGCCCGCGCCGGCGTTCTGCCCGTACGCCGGTCTCCCGCACGGCGCGACGGCCCTCACCGGCACCGACCTGCCGCTGACCGCCCGCCGACCGACCGCCGACCTGCTGTCGAAGCGGGACCGCCCTGTCATTCGCCCACCACGCCGGGTTAGCGTGATCACATGCATTTCGGGGTTCTCGGTTCGTTGGGGGTGTGGACGGGAGACGGACGGCCGGTCCGGGTCCCCGAGCTCAAAGTCCGCACGCTGCTGGCCAGTCTTCTGGCGCACCAGGGGCAACCGGTCTCCGCGGACAGGCTGATCGACGACCTGTGGGGGACAAAACCGCCCAGCAACCCGGTCGGCCTGCTCCAGAACAAGGTGTGGCAGCTGCGGCGGGCGCTGGAGAGCGCCGAGCCCGGCAGCCGGGACCTCGTGGTGTCCCTCTCACCGGGATACCAACTGCGCACCGGCGAGGGCGCGGTGGACGCGGACCGGTTCCGTGACCTGATGACACGTGCGCGGACCGCCGACGACCCCCGGGCGCGTGCCACGATGCTGGCGGACGCGCTGGCGATCTGGCGCGGACCCGCCTTCGCCGACTTCGCGGACGAGGAGTTCACCCGCGCCGCACGGGACCGGCTGGAGGAGCAGCGCCTCACCGCGCTGGAGGAGCAGGCCGAGGCACGGCTGAGCCTCGGTGAACACGCCCTGGTGGCCGACGAACTCGGCGACCTGGTCGCGCTCCACCCGCTCCGGGAGCGGCTGCGCGCCGCCCATGTCCGGGCGCTCTATCTCGCGGGCCGGCAGAGTGCCGCGCTCAGCAGCTACGCCGACCTGCGCGGACGCCTGGCCGAGAACCTGGGTCTGGATCCCGGTCCCGAACTGGCGGCGCTGCACCAGGCGATCCTCACCCAGGACGCGGCACTGACCGCCGTACCCGCTCCCGACACGGCCGCGGCACCGCCGCCGACAAACGTACCGACCTCCCTCACGGGCCTGATCGGCAGGGCCGGGGCGATCGGCGAACTGCGGGCGCTGCTGCGCTCGAACAGGCTGGTGACGCTCATCGGCTCGGGCGGAGTCGGCAAGACACAGCTGGCGCTTGCGACCGCCGCGCAGGTCGGCGCGGAGTTCCCCGGCGGCGTACAGCTGGCCGAGTTCGGCGCGCTCGACCCGTCCCCGGCGGGCGAGGTCCGGGGCGACGTCCGGGGGCAGGACGCCGCGACCTCACGGGTCGGGGTGCACGAGGTGCTGAGCGCGGTGCTGCGGGTCCGGGACGACACCGCTCCGGCTCCGGGCTCCGGCGGGGCGCCCTCGCTGACCGACCGCGTCGCCCAGGCGCTGGGGCCGCGGTCCGCGCTGCTGGTGTTCGACAACTGCGAGCATGTGGTGGGGCCGGTGGCCGAGCTGGCCGAGCGGTTGCTCAAGGCCGCCCCCGCGCTGACGATCCTGGCCACCAGTCAGGTCCCGCTGGGCATCACCGGTGAGCATCTCCAGGAGGTGCCGCCGCTGCGGCGCCCGGGACCCGCCGCGGAACTCAGCCCCGCGTCCGTACGCCACTACAGCGCGGTGGAGCTGTTCGTGGCCCGGGCGACCGCGGCGGCACCGCACTTCGTCCTCGACGAGGACAACGTCGAGGCGGTCGTCTCCATCTGCCGGCGCCTCGACGGCATTCCCCTCGCCCTGGAGATGGCGGCCACCCGGGTGCGGGTCCTGGGGGTGCGCGAGCTGGCCACGCGGCTGGACGACCGGTTCCGGCTGCTCGCGGTGGGAGCGCGCAGCGCGCCGGCACGGCAGCGCACCCTGCGGGCGGTGATCGACTGGAGCTGGGAGCTGCTCGGCGATCAGGAGCGAGTGGTCCTGCGGCGGCTGGCCGTGCATGCCGACGGCTGCACCCTCGACGCCGCCGAGGAGATCTGCGCGGCGGACGACCTGGACCGTTCCCAGGTGCTCGACGTGGTCGCCCGGCTGGTGGACTGGTCCCTGGTGGTCATGACCGACGGCCCGGACGGGCCCCGGTACCAGCTGCTCGAATCGGTGACCGCCTACTGCGTCGAACGCCTCGTCGACAGCGGCGAGTCCGACGGCATCCGGCGCGGGCACCGCGACTACTACACCGCGCTGGCCGAGCGCGCCGAGCCGCATCTGCGGGGTCACGGCCAGCGCCAGTGGCTGCGCCGGCTGGACGCCGAGGCGGCCAATCTCCGTACGGCGTTCGACTACGCGGTGCAGCTCGGTGACGCCGACCGCGCGCTGCGCCTCACGAACGCGCTCAGCTGGTACTGGTATCTGCGGGGCCGGAGCAACGAGGCCAAGCGGTCCCTGACCGTGGCGCTGTCGCTCGGCGGCGCGACGCCCGCGGCGACGGCCCGGGCCACCGCTCTGCTGGGCGGCTTCAAACTGGTCCTCGGCGGGGTCGCCGACCCGGTGGCGGAGTACCGCACCGCGCTGCGGCCGTACGAGGAGCTGGACGACCCGGGCGGGCGGGCCAGGGCGCAGTGGTTCGTCGCGTCCAGTCTCTACGGCATCGGCGATGTGACGCCGGGCGAGGAACTGGTCCGGCAGGCGCTGACGACGTTCCGTTCGCTCGGTGACCGCTGGGGCATGGCCGCGGCCCTGGGCAGCCGGACCTTCCACGCGAACCAGCGGGGGGATCTCGGCGCGCTGCGGCGGGACGGCGAACAGAGCCTGGAGCTGTTCCGGGAGCTGGGCGACCAGTGGGGACAGCTCCAGGCGTCGGTGCCGCTCGGGACGCTGGCCGAGATCACCGGCGACTACCAGCGGGCCGGGCGGCTGTACCGGGAGGGGCTGCGGATGGCGGAGGACCTGGGGTTGTGGCCCCAGATGTCCTTCCATCTCTCCGGTCTGGGCCGGGTCGCGCTCCTGACCGGGGACCTGCCCCGGGCGCAGGAGTTCCATGAGCGCTCCGCACGGCTCGCCGCCCGGCAGTCGGACGGCTTCGGGGAGCAGTTCGCCGAGATCGGCCTCGCTCTCGGCGCCCGCAGGTCCGGTGATCTCGACGCGGCCGAACGCCATCTGCTGCGGGTGATCGACCTCCACCGCCGGATGGGGTACGAGCCTGCCAGGCCCCCGCTGATCCTGGTCGAGCTGGGCTTCCTCGCGGAGGCCCGGGGCGACGCGGAAGCCGCTCTGGCGCTGCAACTGGACGCCCACGCCGCCGCGCGCGACACCGGCAACCCGCGGGCGATCGCGCTGACCCTGGAGGGCCTGGCCGGTGCGCGGTCGCTCGCCGGACACCCGGAACACGCGGCCCGGCTGCTGGGGGCGGCCACCGCGGCCAGGGAGTCGGTCCGGGCGCCCCTGCGGGGTGGCGAGCGCTTCGACCTGGACCGGATCGCCGCCCGGGTCGGGCACGCGCTGGGCGGGGCCCGCTACGACGCCGAGTTCGCCCGGGGCGGCGCGCTGGCTCCGGAGGACCATCTGCGGGATCCGCTGACCTGACCGGCGGGGCCCGGTGGTCGTGACCGTCTCGCGCGGGTGCCGGGCGGCTCCGCTACGCCGCGCCCGGTGCGGCCGCTGCGGCGCCGGTCAGCAGCAGCGTCACCAGCCGGGTGAGCCGGGGGGCGAACTCGGAGGCCACATGGGCGAAGAGCGGGTCCTCGGCGTAGAGGCGCGCGAGGGTGTCCGGGGGGTTCGACGTCTGCCACTGCTGGGCCGCCATCGCGGTCGTCCCGGCGATCACGTCGACCGCCTGCCCGCGGTCCATCCACGGCAGGGCGGTGGTCAGGGCCAGGGCGACGCGGTCGACGGCGTCGAGGGTCGTGACCTTGAAGTCGCGGACCTGCTCCTGGGTCACCCCGCGTTCGAGGTTGAGCTGCGCATGCCCGAGCAGGTCGCAGAAGAGGGGGCGGTCGGCCAGGGTGCCGGCGAGAGCCGCCGCGACCGTGGCGGGATCCCCGGGTCCCCGCAGCGCCTCGCCGGCCGCGTCGGCCCAGTCCTGCCAGCCGTCCGCGGTCAGCAGCAGGAAGACGGCCTCCCGTGAGGCGAAGTACCGCAGGACGGCGGACTTGTGGACCCCGGCCCCGGCGGCGATGTCGGTGAGCGTGACCGGCCGCACGCCCTCGCGTCGTCCCAGCTCGGCGGCGGCCCGCAGGATGTCCTGCCGGCGCTGCTCCTTGTGCTCCGGTCTGCGGGCGCGCTGGAACGACGGGGTGGTCATGCAGGGACCTTAACGCTCAGGGACGTCGACTCGACGGGTGGCACTGGGACGCGACAGGCCGCCCGACTTAACACAACACCGTTGCATTGTTAGTGAAACTCTGTTCCACTAATTCGGTGACTCTCCGAACGTGGTTCATCACCTTCCGGCGGGCGCCCCAGGAGCGGGCGGAGCGCCGTCCTTCGACTCCGCTGCCGTGGGTGGGGTGAGAGATGGACGACACGCGCGCACGCGCCGGCGGCGACCCGGCCGACGGGGGCCTTCCGCCCGGGCTGCTCCTGGACGCCGAGGGCCGACGCGATGTCGAACAGCGGCAGCCCGGCTCCCTGCTGGAGCTGAGGGAGCGGCTGGGAGACCTCTTCTGCCTCCGCACGGAGGGCCGGCCGCCCCGGGTCTACGTGGCGGACCCGGCGGCGCTGCGGGACATCTTCGTCACCCACGGCGGCCATCTGCGGGCGCGGGGGCCGAGTCTCTTCCGGCATCTCGTCGGCGAGGAGTCGGTGGCCTTCCTCAACGGCCGGCCGCACCGCCGGGTCCGCCGGCTGCTCGGCCGGGCGCTGGCCGGCCAGGACCCCGCGCTCCTGGCGGATGCCGTCGAACGGTACCTCCGGGGGACGCTCTCCCCCGGAGCGGCGCTGCCCCTGGCCGGCTTCGCCGACGGCCTCACCCGCAGGGTGATCGTCACGCTGCTCCTCGGCGAAGGCGAGGAAGCCCGCCGCGCAGCGGTGGAGGACAGCCTCGAACGCGCCATGGTGGGCCTGCACCACGGGCACACGGCCCGGCTCGCGGGGGATGCGGAGCGGGCGGCGCGGGCGGACCGCGCGTTCACGCGGGCCCGGCGGGATCTGGACGACTGTCTCGCGGCGGAAATCGCGGCCGCCCGGCGCGGCTCACCGGCGTCGTCCGTCCTCGCCCGCCTGCTGAACGACCCGGACGGCGGTGAACCGACCGACGCCGATGTACGGGTCCATGCGGTGACCCTGCTCGTGTCCGGTCACGAGACGACCTCGGCGGCCCTGTCCTGGGCACTGCTCCAGGCCGCACGCGCGCCGTGGCACTTCGCCGGGATCCGCGCGGAGATCGCGGCCCTGCCCGAGAGGGCACCCGCCGTGGCGCTCCTGGGGCTGCCGTACCTGAGGGCCTACTGCCTGGAAGTGCTCCGGCTCACGCCCCCCGTCCCGAACGGGAACACCCGTCTCGTCGTCAGCCCGTTCCGCGCCGCCGGGTACACCTTCCGCCCCGGTGTCGAGATATGCCCCTGCATCCACAACGCGCACCACGCCCGTGACAGCCACTCCGATCCCCAGCGCTTCGCCCCGGAACGCTTCATCGGCACTTCCCCGGCCGCCGGAACCTATCTGCCCTTCGGCATCGGTTCCCGGAGGTGCCCGGGGGAGTCACTGGCCCTGCGGGAACTCGCCATCGCCGTCGCCCACCTCGCCCGGCTTCCCGGTCTGCGCATCGGGACACCGGACACCACGGCCCCGGAACCGGTCTCCATGGGGCCGACCGTCCGCACCCCGCACGCGGTGATCCGCCGGACGCACGGCACGGGCCCCGGGCCCTGACGGGGACGCACCGGCGCCGCGGCAGCCCACCACCGGCGGCCCGGACCGTGCCGTACGCCCCTCCCCCGTCACGTCGAACGCTCCGTACCGCCCGTCCGACCCCACCCCCTCCTGGAGAGAGCGGCCATGACCGGCACAGCACCGCCCGGGCGTCTGCCCTCCCTGACCACCCTGCGTTTCCTCTTCGCCTCGGCGGTCGTCTGGTACCACGTGAGCTATGTGTCGGGGATCTTCGACGGCGCTCTCCAGGAACGGCTCCTCATCGGTGAGCCGCTGGCCGCCGGGGCCGTGAGCGGCTTCTTCGTCCTCTCCGGCTTCGTCCTGACCTGGACGCACACGCCGGGCGGGAGCGTGCGCGCGTTCTGGCGGCGCCGGTGGTGGCGCATCGTCCCCGGCCATCTGCTCGCCTGGACCGCGACCGTGCTGTTCTTCGCGGTCACGACGGCGACCGTGCCCCTGGAGGTTCCGCCTCCGCACGGGGCCGGGGCGGCCGTGGCGAGCCTGTTCCTGGTGCAGAGCTGGGTGCCGGACGCCGATGTCTACACCGCGTTCAACGCCCCGGCCTGGTCGGTCTCCTGCGAGGTGTTCTTCTACGCGCTCTTCCCCGCCCTCGTCGTCGCCGTGCGGAGGATCCCCGTCGACCGGCTGCGGCGCACCTGGGCGGCGCTCGCCGTCGTGATCGCGGGGCTTCCCCTGGTGGCCACGCTGGTGCCGGGGCCGGTCCTGTACGACTGGCTGCCGATCAACGAGTACAGCCTGTGGTTCATCTACGTCTTCCCACCCGTGCGGCTGCCCGAGTTCGCCCTCGGCATCGTCACCGCCCGTCTGCTCCAGACCTCCGCCTGGCCCCCGGTCGGACGGCTGCCGGTCCTCGCCTGCCTCGGTGTGTTCCTCGCCGCCCTGCCCCTCCTGCCCCCGCAGTACGTCCTCGCCTCGGCGGCGGCGCCGGCCCTGGCTGCGGTGATCGCGAAGACGGCCCTGGCCGACATCGAGGGCCGCTCCGTGCGACTGCGCCGGCCGGGGCCGGTCGCCCTGGGCGAGGCGTCCTACGCCCTGTACCTCCTGCACTGGCCGCTGCTGATGACCGTCCGTCACATCCTGGGCCCGGACCACGGGCTTCCACCCTGGGCGGGCCTCGCGCTCGTCCTCGCCGTGATCGCGCTCTCGGTGGGGCTTTCCCTGCCCGTCCATCGCTGCGTCGAACGCCCGCTCATCCGCCGCTGCGCCCGGCGCCGCCCGGAGGCGGCCACGGCGCGGGACACCCCCACAGCACCTGGTACACCGCGGAATCCGGAGGTCGTGTGATGCAGGAGATCGAGTTCGCCGTGCCCATCCCGAGCCGTGTCAGCCCCGGTCTCGACCGGGCGAGGGAGCGCCATCTGAGGTGGGTGACGGATGCCGGGCTGGTCGGCGGCGGAGAGGCACGGCGACGCTACGAGTTCTCCCAGGTCGCCGACATCGCGGCCCACGGCTTCCCGGACGCCACCGGCGAAGACCTGGACCTCTGTTGCGATCTGCTCGGATGGATGTTCCTCTTCGACGACCAGTTCGACGCCGGCGACGAACGCAAGGCCGACGCGCTCGCGGTCTGCGGACAGCTGACCGACGTCCTGCGCGGGGGACCGCCGGCGCCCGGAGCGCCCCCGATCGTGACCGCGTTCGCCCGCTGCTGGGTACGGATGGGCACCGGCATGTCGCCGGCGTGGCTCAGGCGCACCGTCCACGACTGGGTGGACTACCTGGCGGGCTGGCCCACCAAGATCGCCGACAGGGCGCACGGCGTGGTCCTGGACCCGGCCGCGCATCTGCGGGCGCGCCGCAGGACGATCGGCTGCCGCCCCGTCCTCGCGCTGGCCGAACGCGTCGGGCGCTTCGAGGTCCCCCCACCGGTCTGGCACGCCAGCCACCTGGAGGCGATGCGGCTGGCGGCGTGCGACGCGGTCATCGCCATGAACGAGATCCACTCGTACGAGAAGGACCGGGCCGGCGGATACGCCAACCTGGTCTCCGCTCTCGTGCACCACGACGGCCTTGCCGAGTCGCAGGCCGTCCAGCGGGTGCGCGAGACGGTCCGGGACTCGGTCGAGTCCTTCCTGCGGCTGCGGTCCGGTCTGCCGGACTTCGGCCGGGCCGTCGGCGCGGAGCCGGCCGTGCTCGCCCGGTACGGCGGGGCACTGGCCGCGTACATCCGGGGCTACCACGACTGGGGCCGGGGCGCCCTCAGGTACACCACCCGCGGGCACCCCGGCGACCTCGGCCTGGAGAACCTGCTCATGCCGCGGGCGGACTGACACCCGTGCGGCACGGCCGGCCGGAGCCGGGCCAGGTCCCGCTCCGATACGCCTGCCTCGCGCAGCCGGCGGTTCCTGTCCTCGTGGGTCCGCCGCGACCCCATCGCGCCCACGTAGGCGACCGGCAGCCGCAGGGCCAGCCGCGGCAGCGGCACGTCGAACCTGGCGTCGTGGGTCAGTACGCACACCACGGTCCGGCTGTCCACGTCCGTACGCTCCAGAAAGCGGTGCGGCCCCCGGCGAACACCGCCGCTCCCGGCCCGGGAAGGTCGTGTACGAGCGCGTTCACCCGTTCGGGGGCCGCGGCCGGCACGAAGGCCGCCGATCGCCGGGAAGGGGCGACGAGCCCGCCGGCACGGCCGGGGCCGCCACGTTTTTGGTCCCCCGCACCATCCGGGGACGTCAACGCGTGCCCCGCGCACAGAGAGCCCGTACGGACACAACCGTGACACTGAGTACGTCGGTGATCAGGCACGCCGCCCGGCCGACGCCGGCGCGGTCCGTCGCCCCCGTCCCGGAGAGAGGCTGATCCACGATGCCCCCAGAGCCCGAACGCCCCCCGCGCCCCGCCCGGGTGTCGAGGCGGGGTTTCCTCGGCCGGACCACGGCGATGGGCCTCGGCACCGGAGCGCTGTCGCGGCCGGACCCGGCGGCCGCCGACCCCGCACCCGGAAAACCCCCACCGGAGCCGCCCGGGACCGAGGTCGTCCTGCGGGTGAACGGCGCCGAACACCGGGTGGACGTCGACAACCGGGCCACGCTCCTGGACACCCTGCGCGAGAGGCTGCGGATCACCGGCACCAAGAAGGGGTGCGACCGCGGCCAGTGCGGGGCCTGCACGGTGCACATCGACGGCAGGACCGCGCTGTCCTGCCTGACGCTCGCCGTCGCGGCCGACGGGCACGAGATCACCACGGTGGAAGGGCTCGCGGACGGCGAGGTACTGCACCCGGTGCAGCGGGCGTTCATCGAGACCGACGCCTTCCAGTGCGGCTTCTGCACCCCGGGCCAGATCATGTCCGCGGTGGCCCTCGTCGAGCGCGGGCCGGTGGGGTCCGACGACGCCGTCCGCGAGTTCATGTCGGGCAACCTCTGCCGCTGCGCGGCCTACCCCCACATCGTGCAAGCCGTCCGGCGGGCCGGCGCGACCGACAAGAGGCCGTGATGCGCGCCTTCGCCTGGACCGAGCCCGACACCGTCACCGGCGCCCTCGAAGCGGCCGGTGCGCAGTCCGCCTACCTCGCCGGCGGCACGACCCTGGTCGACCTGATGAAACTCCAGGTCATGCGGCCCTCGCGGGTCGTGGGCATCAACCGGCTGCCGCTGAGCGGAATCCGCGTCGACGCGGAGGGCCTGCACATCGGGGCGCTGACCCGGATGAGTGACGTCGCCGAACACCCCGAAGTCACGCACGCCTATCCGGTCATCGCCCAGGCACTGCTGCTGAGCGCCTCCCAGCAGCTGCGGAACATGGCGAGCATGGGCGGGAACCTGCTCCAGCGCACCCGCTGCACCTACTTCCGGGACATCGCCGAACCCTGCAACAAGCGGGACCCCGGCAGCGGATGCGCTGCCGTCGGGGGATTCAACCGCGGCCACGCCGTCCTCGGCACCAGCGCCCACTGCGCGGCGACACACGCCAGTGACGTGGCCGTCGCCCTGGTCGCCCTCGGCGCCACGGTGCAGCTGCGGGACGCGAGCGGAACCCGGACGGTGGACCTCGGCTCCTTCTACCGGCCACCCGGCGACACCCCGCACATCGAGAACGCGCTGCGCCCCGGCGAGCTGATCACCGGGATCAGCGTTCCGCCCCTGCCCTGGGCCCGGAACTCGACCTATCTGAAGATCCGCGACCGGCAGTCCTACGAGTTCGCGCTGACCTCCGCCGCCGTGGCACTCCAGGTGCGCGGCCGGCGCATCGAGGACGCCCGGGTGGCCGTCGGCGGCGTCGCCACCCTGCCCTGGCGGCTGCCCCGCGTGGAGGCCGCGCTGCGGGGCCGCCCCCCGGGACAGCGGACCTTCGAACGCGCGGCCGCCGACGCGACGGACGGCGCCCGCCCCCTGACCCACAACGCCTTCAAGATCCCGCTGCTGCGCCGGACCCTGGTCCGGGCCCTGATGAGCCTGGAGCCGTGACATGGCCGAGCCCGTCGTCGGCCGCCCCCACAACCGGGTCGACGGACCCCTCAAGGTGACCGGACGCGCCCCCTACGGCGCGGACCACTCCTACCCGGGCCTGGTCCATGGATACGTGGTGACCAGCACCATCGCCCACGGCGTCATCCGCTCCATGGACACCTCCGCCGCCGAGCGCTCGCCCGGTGTCCTCGCCGTCCACACCCCGTTCAACGCCTTCGCCATCCATCCGGTGGAGGGCCTGCGGGCACCGCTCCAGGACACCGCGGTCGCCCACCACGGGCAGATCATCGCGCTCGTGGTCGCCGAGACCTTCGAGCAGGCGCGGGCCGCCGCGTTCACCGTCGAGGTCGACTACGAGGAACGGCGGCCCGCCGTGTCGCTGGCCGACGAGGAGGGCAACGCCCGCCCGGTCCCGCCCGTCATGGGCATCCCCCCGGTCGTCACCCGGCTCGCCGACGGCGTCCCCTCCATCGAGGCGGCGCTGGCGGACAGTCGGGTCACGGTCTCCGCCACCTACACCACCGCGCCCCAGGCCCACACCGCGATGGAGCCCTACGCGGCCGTGGTCACCTGGGACGACGGCCGGTTCACCGTGCACAACGGGACCCAGGGGGTCGGACTCCAGGTCCAGACCCTCGCCCAGGCCCTCGGTGTGGACGCCGCCGACATCCACGCCGTCAACCCGTTCGTCGGCGGATCCTTCGGCGGCAAGTACCGGCCCAACGCCGAGGTGCAGCTCGCCGCCGCGGCGGCACGCGCCCTGCGCCGCCCGGTGAAAGTGGCCCTGACCAGGGAACAGTCCTTCACCGGGACCGTGATCCGGCCCGGCACCCGGCAGCGGGTGTCCCTCGGCGCCACTGCCGACGGCACCCTCACCGCGCTCTCGCACCGGGCGCTGGCGGGCACGGTCGCGGACCGGGACCCCGCCGAACTGAGCGCCCTGCGCACCGGCCTCGCCTGGTACGCCGTCCCCAATCTGGAGGTCCGTCAGTCCGCCGTACCGCTGAACACCCCGGATCCCACCATCATGCGGGCCCCGGGCGAGGCCAGCGGCTCCTTCGCCCTGGAGTCGGCGATGGACGAACTGGCGAGCGCCCTGCGGATGGATCCGGTGCGGCTGCGGATCAGGAACAACGCGACCGTGCATCCGTACTCCGGCCTCCCCTTCTCCAGCAAACACCTGGTCGAGTGCTACCGCGTCGGCGCCGAGCGCTTCGGCTGGCGCCGCCGCGACCCGCGCCCCCGCTCCCGGCTCGACGGCGACTGGTACACGGGAATGGGGATGGCGACCTCGGTGTACCCCGGGTTCCGCAACCCGGCCACGGTCAGGGTGGGATTGCGCGCGGACGGCACGGCCCTCGTCTCCTGCGACACCGCCGACCTGGGCACCGGGATGTGGACGGTCCTTCCCGTCGTCGCGGCGCAGTCGCTGGGACTGCCCGTCCGCCGGATCGAGCCCCGTCTCGGCGACTCCGCGCTCAGCCCGTCGGGCAGTGTCGGGGGCTCCTGCGGCGTGGTCACGGTCGGGCCCGCGATCATGGCCGCGGCGGACAACGCCGTGGCGGCGCTGCTGTCGCTGGCCGCCACTGAACCGGGTTCGCCCTTCCACGGATCCGACCCGGCACAGCTGCGGTACGACAGCGGCAGGGTGAGCGGCCCGGGCCGGGTGATGGAGTTCGGCGACCTGCTGGAGGCCATGGGGCGCCCGGGCGTCGAGGCCCTGGGCACCGCCGCACCCGGCGACGAGAGCGAGCGGTACGTCTTCGACTCCTTCGGCGCGCAGTTCGTGGAGGTGCGGGTCAACCGCTGGACCGGCGAGATCCGCGTCTCCCGTGCGCTCGGGGTCATGGACGCGGGCCGCATCGTCAATCCCCGGACCGCGCGCAGCCAGATCATGGGCGGAATGATCTGGGGCGTCTCGGCGGCCCTGCACGAAGGACTGCACCTGGACGCCTCCGGCCATCTCGTCAACGCGGACCTCGCCAACTACCTCATCCCCGTCAACGCCGACGTGCCCGAGGTCGACGTGCTCTTCCTCGACCACCCCGACACCCGGTTCAACCCCCTGGGCAGCCGGGGCATCGGCGAGCTGGGCATCGTCGGCACGGCGGCGGCCGTCGCCAACGCCGTCCACAACGCGACCGGCATCCGCGTCCGCGACCTGCCCATGCCCCTGGAACAGGTCCTGGCCGGACTCGGCTGACGGGCCGCGTCGGACCGGTCACCCGGCTCCGGAGCACGGCCCCGCCGGTTCGCCGGTTCGCCGTTCGGGGGCGTTCCGCCGGAATGCCCGCGCGGGACCCGCTCCACCGGAGATGATGGTCCGTCGGATGAGGCGGCCGCCCCGGCGGCGGCCTGGAATGTGAGGAGAGCCCATGCCCGGGATCAAGGAAAGTCCGCGCATCGCCGTCCACGGACTCGGCGCCATGGGGCTGGACCTCATCAGAATCCTGCACGGCCAGGGCGCGGACATCGTCGCGGGAATCGTCCGGCCCGGGTCCGACAAGGACGGCCGGGATCTGGGTGGGCTGGCCGGTGTCACCGGGCTGGCGTTCCCCGCCCGGGGGGACGCGGAGCAGGCCCTGCGCGAGGCCGGTGCGGACATCGTGATCGTCACCGTCAGCACCTATCTGGACGACGCCCAGTACGAGATCTTCGCGACCGCGGTCCGGGCCGGGGCCAACGTGATCACGCTCGCCGAGGAGATGCTCTACCCGTTCGCCACGGACAATCCGCGCGCCCGGGAGCTGGACGCCCTGGCGAAGGAGCACGGGGTGACGGTGACGGGCACCGGCCACCAGGACGCCTACTGGGTGAACCTCATCGGCGTACTGGCGGGTTCGACCCACGACCTCGGGAGCGTGACCGGCCGGCTCTCCTGGAACGTGGACGACTTCGGCCGCGCCGTCGCCGAGCATCAGCATGTCAACGCGACCGTCGAGGAGTTCGCCCGCTGGCAGGAGGCCGGCGAGCGCCCGCCGACCTTCACCCACTACTCCCTGCACGCGCTGGCGGCGGCCATCGGCCTGACACCGCGCGGCACCGTGGAGACCACCAGCGAACCGGTCGTCGCCCGGCACGACACCCACTCGGCGGCCCTCGCGGCGACCGTGCCGCAGGGAAGGCTGCTGGGCTACACCGACACCGACACCCTGCACACGGAGGAGGGCGTCAGCCTCTCCGTCAGCTCACAGGGATCGGTCTACGAGGAGGGCCAGAAGGACTACAACGAATGGAAGCTGACGGACTCCTCGGGGAAGCCGACACTCCATCTGCGGAACAGTGATCTGGACACCGCCCACACGACCTGCGCGACGCTGATCAACCGCATCCCGGACGTCATCGAGGCGCGGCCGGGAATCGTCACCGTGGACGAACTGCCCCAGCTGCGTTACCGGCCCGCCCACCGGCCGGCCTGACGCTCCCCTGCCGTCGGCGTCTCCCGGGGAGGCGCCGACGGCACCACGGTCCGCCCCCGCCATCCGACGATCGCACCGCACGCGCGCATCCCGTGAGTGCCCTGTGATCCCGTGGCGACCGCAGGGCCACTCCCCCGTGGTCCGTGTCCGGCCCGGGAGCCCTTCGGCGTACGGGGTGACCGGGCCCGCCCTGGGCAACGGACGTCGTCCCGCCGGTCGAGTCAGGTCAGGTCAGGTCAGGTCAGGTCGCCAGGGAACGATCTGTCCGTCGTGCAACCGCACCAGCGACCTGATCGCGTACGGCGAACTCCACGGACTGGACGGATACGTCGTGAACGGCGCCTTCGTCACCCCGCGGCGATGAGGCGCCGGCCGCCACCGGACCGATGCCGATCGCCCCGCGGGCAGCCACGCGTCCCCCGGGTGGTCGATAATGCCGACCATGGCAGAAGTCAGGGTGGTGCTGGCCGATGACGATGTCCTGCTGCGCGAGGGGGTGGCCAGCCTGCTCGGCCGGTCCGGGCACCTGGTCCTGGGGCAGGCCGGAGACGCCCCGGGCCTGCTCGACCTGGTTCGACGGCACCGGCCCGACCTGGCGATCGTGGACATCCGGATGCCGCCGGACCACACCACGGAGGGCCTGGCCGCCGCCCGGGTGATCCGGCAGGAGTTCCCCGGGGTCGCGATACTGGTGCTCTCGGCGCATGCCGAGGTCGAGCACGCGATGGAGCTGCTGGCGAGCGGGCAGGGCATCGGATACCTGTTGAAGAGCCGGGTGGCCGATGTGACGGAGTTCGTGGACACGGTGGAGCGGATCGCCAGGGGCGGCGCGGTGGTCGACCCGGCGCTGGTGCGGGAGCTGGTGTCGGTCAGGCGCCGTCAGGATCCGCTCGACGTGCTGAGCGCCCGGGAGCGGGAGGTGCTGGCGCTGATGGCCGAGGGCCGTTCCAACGCGGGGATCGCCCACCGGCTGTGGATCACCGAGGGCACCGTGGAGAAGCACGTCCGCAGTCTGCTGGCCAAGCTGGATCTGCCCGAGGCCGTGGAGGACCACCGCCGGGTGCTCGCGGTGATCACTTTTCTGGACGCCCAGTAGCGGCGGCGAGCAGATGGGCGACGGCGGGGCCGGACAGGGACGCCTTGGACAGGAACCCGATGGCCCGGCTGGTGGTGATCAGTTCCCGGTAGTCCTGCTCGGAGTGGGTCGAGATCAGGATCGCCGGGACCGACCGCAGATGCAGCCGCTCGGTCAGTTCCAGCCCGCTCTCGCTCCCGAGGTCGAGATCGACCAGCGCCACGTCGGGCCGTACCCGCTCGGCCTGCCGCAGGGCCTCCCGGCTGTCGGCGGCGACACCGACGACGGTGATGCCCTGGTGTCGCAGCAGTTCGCCGGCCGCGGCCAGGAAGACCGGACTGTCGTCGACGATCAGACACCGCACCATGGGGAAAGCCTCGCAGCCCGGACCTCCTGGCACATTACCGCTAGCTGATAGCCCGTGGTGGGCTACGGGGCGTCGGGGGCGGTGGCGGGCGATCCTGTCGCGGTGGTGAGGGGCAGTGTCAGGTGAACGGTGGTGCCGGCGCCGGACGGGCTGCGCAGCGACAGCTGTCCGCCGAGGGCCTCGACGCGGTCGGTGAGGCCGATGAGGCCGGAACCGCGGCGCGGGTCGGCACCACCCCGGCCGTCGTCGTGGACGGTGACATGGAGCCGGCCGTCCCGGGAGGCCACGTGGACGTCGGCGACGGTGGCGTGTGCGTGCTTGGCGGCATTGGTCAGGGCCTCGGACACGGAGTAGTAGGCGGCGATCTCGACCGGCTCGGGGTAGCGTTCCCGGACGGGCATGTCGACGCGGACCGGGATGGCCGAGCGCCGGGCCAGCGCCTTGAGCGCCGGGTGGAGTCCCCCTTCGGCGAGCATCGCGGGGTGGATGCCCCGGGCGATCTCCCGGAGTTCGTCGACGGCGTCGGCCAGCCCGCCGACCACCTCGTCCAGCTGCCGGCTCAGTTCACCGGCGTCGGACGGCACCGCCAGCTGCGCGGTCCGCAGGCGCAGGGCCAGCGAGACCAGGCGTTGCTGGGTGCTGTCGTGGAGGTCGCGTTCGATGCGCCGCCGGGCGGTGTCGGCGGCGGCCACGATCCGGGCCCGCGACGCGGTGAGCGCCGCCTGCGCCTCGGCCTGGGCGATGGCGGTCGCGACCAGCGCGGTGAACGCGGCCAGCCGCTCCTCGGTGTCCGGCGGCAGCGGCTCCGCACGCATCGACGCGACACTGACCGCACCCCACAGACGCCCCTCGACACTGATCGGCATCCCCACCGCGGCGCGGAACCCCCAGTCACGGCCGATGTGGGCGGCCGAGCCCGACGCCACGGCTCCGTAGTCGTCGATCCGGGCCGCACGGCCCGACTCGAACACCAGGGTGTGCACATTGAAGCCCCCGGGTTCCACCCGGATGCCGACCGGGAAGGCGCGGCCGGTCCTGGTCCAGGCCGCGACATAGATGGCCGCGCCGGTCGGCTCGTACCGGCCGAGGACGGTGAAGTCGACCCCCAGCAGCTGTCCGGCCTCGGTGGCGACCGCCGCGAACACCTCCTGGGGCGGCGCCGCCCGCGCGACCAGAGTCGCGACCCGGCGCAGGGCCGCCTGTTCCTCGGCGAAGGCCCGCAGTTCCCAGCGGGCCTGGGTGTTCGCGATGGCGGTCGCCACCAGGGCGGTGAACCCGGCGAGCCGGTCCTCGGTGTCCGGCGGGAACGGCCGCGCGGTCAGCGAGATCACCATCACCACGCCCCACAGCCGGCCCTCGACATGGATCGGTACGCCGACCACCGGGCCGAATCCCCGTTTCCTGGCGTAGTCGGCGGGCCTGCCGGAGGCGTCGGCGGCGTTGTCGATCCGGGCCGGCCGGCCCGTCTCGTACACCAGTGTCGCCACGTTGCGTCCGCCCAGCGGTACCCAGGTACCGAGCGGGAAGGGCACACCGTCGCCGTTCCGGGACCAGGAGCCGACGGCGGCCACGGTGTCGTCCGGGTCGTACCGGCTCACCCCGACCAGGTCGCTGCCGAGCAACTGCCCGATCTCGGCGGCGACGGTGGCGAACACCCGTTCCGGCGGGGTGGCTCGGGCCACCAGGGCCGCCACCCGGCGCAGCGCCGCCCGTTCCTGGGCGATCCGCTCGCTCGACACGCAGCCGGCCTCCTGTCCGCCGATGAGGCTCCGCACCTCCCGGACGCCGCCAACATATCAACGTGTCAACGGTGTTGAGGCCCACCGTGCCGGCCCAGGGCCTGCCCGGACCCTTGCAGCTAGCTGGAACTCCACGGGTCGCGCTGGCGGGAAGGGGGCCCGGCCGCTGGCCGCGATGCCGTCGTGGTCCGGGCCGACGTACTCCTAGGAAGGTCCGGTTGCGCAGTGCGCCTCATGAAGGAGGAACCGGCATGGCATGCGGCATGGCACGGCCCGGCCGTCGCGTTCGGAGTGGTCCGCTCCCCGTCCCCCGGGGATACGCGGCGACGGTACTGACGGGATCCGTCCGTGAACCGCGCTGACGGCGGCGGCGGGGAGCGGTTCGTCGGCCGCCAGGCGGAGTTGGGGCTGCTGCTGGCGGCCCTCGAAGGGACCCGGGCCGGCACCGCCGCGAAGATCGCGGTCACGGGGGAGATGGGGATCGGGCGCACCTCCCTGCTGCGCCGTCTCACCGCCGGCGTCCGGGCACGTGGATGCCCGTCCCTGCACTTCGCCTACGGGGGGTGCGCCGGTGAGACCCTGGCGGCCCGCGTCGGCCGGCTGGGGTCGGCTGCGGACGGATCCGTCCCGGCGGACCGGGGAGCCCCCGACCCGGCCGGATGCTCCCCGGGCGCTCAGCCGGCCGACGGGCTGCCGGGCATGCGGGAGGCGGTGGCGGCGGCCACCCGGAGGAATCCGCTGCTGATCACCGTCGATGACGGGGATCTGATGGACGCCGAAGCGTGCTCCGCGCTCACGGCCCTGTTGAGGTCCTGCTCCGACCTGCCCGTTCTGCTGGTGATGTGCTACCAGGACTGGCGGCCGGCGGCGGCCGGGTCGGCGTTCACCGAGCTGTTGATGGATTCCCGCTTCCTCCGCCTTCAGGGCCTCACCGTCTCCGACACGTCGCTGCTGGTGCGGAAGGCGACCGGGGTGGGGCCCGCTCCCGGAGTCGCGTCCGCCTGCCACCGGGTCTGCGCGGGAAACCCCCTGCTGCTGACGGAGCTGCTGCGCGGCCCGGGGACCCGCTCGCGCGGTGCGCTCGACCCGAAGGCCATCGACCGCGCCGTCCTGCCCGCCACCATGAGCCGGCTGATGAGGAGACTCGCCCACAGCGGTCCCCATGCGACCGAGGTGGTGACGGCGGCGGCCGTGACCGGCGGGGCCGCCAGCCCGCACCTCCTGGCCCATCTGTGCGATCTCGGTCTGACCGACGGTCTCCGCGCGGCCGATCAACTGCTCCGGATGCGTTTCCTGGCGGACGACGGGGAGAAGCTCCTGCTGCGCCATCCGGTCCTGCGGAACTCCGTCCTGGCGGGCATGACGCGGATGGCGCGCGATGCCACCCGTCTCAAAGCGGCCGCCTACCTCCACCGCACCCACGCGCCGGTGGAGGACATCGCCGCCCAGCTCGCCGCGTCCACCGTCCCGTTCGACCGGCCCTGGTCCACTGCCGTCCTCCGGGAGGCGGGGCGTCTCGCCGTCGCCGACCACCGGGAGAAGGATGCCCTCAGGCACCTGGAACAGGCGCTGGGGACAGCCGTCGGCGCGGAACGGGACCACGTGCTCGTCGAGCTGACCGAGCTGAGGCTGAGGACCGACCCGTCCGGCGGCGTCGACAGCGCGGTCACGGCGGTCCGGGACGCGGCGGGGACCTCCGCACGGTCCAGGCTCCTGTCCCGGCTCGGCGGCGTCCTCTACCTCCGTACCCCGGACGACCGGGGCCGGGGAACGGCCACGGTCCCGGGCCGGGCGGCGGCGGCTCTGACGGCGATCGCCCCGGTGGACGCCGCCCGCGGGACGGCGGCCTGGGCACCCCTGCACCGGACCTTCGTGAACGAGGAGGGCCTGCCCCCGGCCCTCGTCGCGGAACGTGCGGAACGCCTCCTGACCATGGGCCCCCCGGCGGATCGGTTACGGCCCGCCGCTGCCGCTCTCGCCCTGTTCAACCGGTGCCTCGTCGGTGTCGGCCCCGCCGCTCCGGCCGAGGAGGCGGACCGGCTGCTGACCCACGACGACGACGTCTGCGTCCACCCCCTCGCCCCGCTGGCCGCGCTCACCGTGCTGCTGTGGCACGGCCGCCACGACCTGGCGGCCCATCACGCGGAGCGGCACGAGAACTGCGAACACGGCCGGGGCCACACCCTCCAGCAGGCCCTGCTGCTCTCCGTGCGGGCCAGGATCTCCCTCGCCGAAGGGAAGCTTCCCGACGCGGCCGACCGGTTCGCCCGGTGCCTGGAGGAGCTGTCCCGGTTCGGTACCGCGCCCCACAACCCCGTCCGGCTGGGCGTGGTCGGCGCGTTCGCCGATGTCCTCCTCGACACGGGCGACGAGCCGGCCGCCCGCGAACTGCTCCGCGACCACCTGGGTGCCGGACCCCTGCCCACAGGCCCGCAGTACGTTCCGGTGCTGCTGGCGCGGTCCCGGCTGCGCCTCGCGGCCGGTGACCCGGCGGGTGCGTCGCACGATGCGGAGGAGGCGGGGAAGCGCGTGGAATCGGCCGGTATCGCGGCCGGTGCCCTGCCCTGGAGGAGCCAGGCGTCCGCCCTCATGCGCGAACTGGGCCGGCTCCCCCTGGCACGTCGCTGGGCCGAGGAGCAGGTGGCCCTGACCGCCCGGGCGGGATCGGACCGCGACCGGGGCGAGGCCCTGCACGTACTCGGCGCGGCGCTGGGCGGCGAGGAGGGTGCGGGCCGGCTGCGGGAGGCCGTGACCCTCCTGGAGGGCTGCGGGGCCCGTCTTCAGCTGGCCCGGGCCCTGTTCGAGCTGGGGTCCCTGGCGGCCGGAGGGCCCCGGTGGGAGGAGGCGGGCCGCACCCTCGGCAGGGCGCTCCCGCTCGCGGAACAGTGCGGTGCGACCCCGCTCGCCCTGCGGATACGCGACCGTCTGGCGTCCTTGGACGGTGAGTCCCCCGAGCGGGTGGCCCTGCGGGCGGCGTCCCGTCTGACCACGCGGGAGCGGCAGGTCCTCGTGGCCGCGCTGCGGGGCGGGACCAACACGGTCCTGGCGACGGATCTCCACATCACCCGGCGCACGGTGGAGATCCATCTGACGAACGCCTACCGTAAGCTCGGCATCCAGGGGCGGACGGATTTCGGCACCGTGTTCCGTGTCCCCGGCCTCTGGCCCCTGCTCCAGGCCGGGGCCGTCCCCCGGCCGCTCAGGGCCGGGAGAACTGGATGACGGCGTCGGCGTAGTCGGTCGGGTCGGCGACGCCGGCGTCACGGAACGCCTCGCGGCGTTCGTAGCAGGTCCCGCAGGTGCCGCAGTGGCGGGAGGCCCCCTTGTAGCAGGACCAGCTGATCTCCAGCGGTGCGCCCAGGCGGGTGCCGTGCGTGGCGACGTCGGCCTTGGACCAGGTGAGGAAGGGTGCTTCGACACGCGGGGTGGGGAATCCCTCGTTGGCCACGGCGACCAGGTCCGCCAGGGCGGAGACGAAGGCGGGCCGGCAGTCGGGGTAGACGGTGCGGTCCCCGGTGTGCATGGCCAGGGCCACGGTCGCGGCCCGCTCGGCGACCGCGACCGACACGGCGACGTTGGCGAGGACGGCGTTGCGGTTGGGCACGACGGTGGAGCGCATGGACTCCTCGGCACCGTGGCCGTCGAAGACCTCCACGCCGTGATCCGTCAGGGCCGATCCCCTGAAGTGCTGCCCCAGACCGTGCAGGTCCACGACGAGATGGCGGGCCCCGAAGTGGCGGGCGACCCTGGCCGCCGACTCGATCTCCCGGCGGTGGCGCCGGCCGTAGTCGACGGTGACGGCGACCAGATCGCTGCCCAGAGCGGCGTAATGCGCCATGAGGGTGGTGGAGTCCATCCCTCCGGACAGCACGACGACGACCCGGAAGGGATCGGGCCGGGGACCGGAGTACGGGACGGACCGGGGATCGGACTTCTCGTGGCTGTGATCCATGGGGCGGCTCCCGGGTGTGAGGGCGGGCGGGGTGCTGGAGGGGGTGGCGCGCCGGACGGCCGGACAGTCCGGTCCCTCGCGTCGACGAGTCCGGGCGATGCGCCGTCCTGCGTCCGACAGTGGGGCAACGCGGCGTACCGACGCATCACGGCCCGCTCCGAGAATCGGCGGCCCGCACACCGAGAGACGCACCCCGGCGGGACCGGGTACGGCCCCATGCAGGAAGCTGATCCCCGGATGGCAGCGCTGCCGGCACCGACGCACACGGGGAGGACGAACGGGGATGAGCCGATCCGTATGCGCAGCTCCGGGGATCGGCGGGATCCGTCGCCTTGCCCGGAGGGCTGTCGTCCCCGTGGCCGAACGGCACGTGCGCAGCCTCTCCGTGGAGACCGCGCTGTCCCTCATGGCGACCGCCGGTGCTCGTGGGTCGTCCTACCAGGGTTTCCCTGGCCCGCTCCACGAAGAAATGAAGGACTTCCCGCAGGTCTACCTGGTTCCTCACCTGGCGACGCGGATCCGGTCGGGCGACGTCCGCTGCGTGCTGGTCCTCGTGGCGAGCAGGGGCAGGGTGACGTGGGCGGGCCTGGACGTCAGCCCCTGGTCCTTGCTCACCCTGCGCAAGGTCACGGGCCGGCGTGCGGTATCGCTCATCGGCGCGCTGGCAGGCGGCCACCCCGTGGCAGCAGGGGGCGAGGCAGCGGGCAGTGATGCCGGGCAGGCACGCCTTGTACCACCGTAAGGAATAGGGGACATGATGAGAAACCGGCTCCGAAAGGCCGCTCTGAAGGGCGACGGCAAAGCCGGGCTGGCGCTCGCCGGCATGCTCGTGGACGAGCACGAGGAGGAAGAGGCGGTGGAACTCCTGCGTTCCTGCGCTGCTGCCGGAGGCGAGGGAGTCGCTCTCGCGCTCGCCGACATCCTTGGCGTGAGCGGCGACGAGGAATATGAGAAAGAGGCAGAAAGCTGGTATCGAACCGCCGTCGCCGAGGGCATTCCCGGTGCCCTGAACGACTACGGCGGCTTCCTGTCGTTGTTCGACGACCGGAGCGAGGACGCCGAACAGCTCCTCCTTCAGGCCGCCCGGTCCGGCGACACGCTGGCCTACGGCAATCTGGGACGGTTCTACCTGGAGGAGGAGCGGTACGGTGAGGCGCTGCCGTGGCTCCGCAAGAGCCTGGCGGCGGGCCATACCGCGATCCTGCCCTTCCTGGCGCAGGCCGAGATCGAGACGGGGGACGGCGAGGCCGCCTGGACCCACGTACAGCAGGCCATGGAGAACGATGAGGAGAACGCCAGCCTCATCTGCGCGCAGTATCTGGTGACATTCGGCGACCGCCATCCGCAGCTGAGTGCCGAAGAAATGTTCCGACGTGCCGTCGCAGCGGACGGTGACGCCCATTTCCCCTTCGCGAACTGGCTCAGTGCCGAGGGACGCGCCGAAGAGGCCGAGATCGAGTACCGAAGGGCGATCGAGCACGGCGAGGTCAACGCCCACCTCAACCTGGCCAATCTCTTGGAGGACCTGCACAGGCCGCTGGAGGCGCAGGCCGAGCTGCGCGCCGGCATGGCGGCCGGAGACGCATGGGCCGCCGTGAATCTCGCGCACGCCTTGGCGGAGTCCGGACGGCGGGACGAGGTACCGGCCGTCATCAGGCAGGCCGAGGAGCTGGGCTGCTCCACGGAGGAGGCCATGGAGCTCTGGACGATGTACCACTCACTGCTCTGAGGGAAGGGCCGCGGTCCGGGGGTACCTGTCCCGTCCGGCCACCGAGGTGACCGGACGGCGGGCGGAGATCGTCCACCGACGGCCCCCGCAGCCGGTGGGTTCGGCTCCGTAACGGCGGCTTCCTCGACCGGTTCAGGTCCGGAACGTCTCGAAGATCGCGTAGTAGTTCTGCTCCCCGTACCCGGCCGCGATCGCGCGTTCGGCGATCTCCTTCATCAGGCGGGGCTGGTCGTCGGGGACGCCGACCTCCCGGCTGGTGCGGAGGATGTGCTCGATGGCGTTGAGGTTCATGTGCAGGGTGCCCAGATCGCCGGGGTACTCGGCGCGGTCCAGATCGGGTGCGTCGGCCCGGAAGGAGGCCGGGGAGAGGACGGCCGGGGTGAACCAGCCATGGGCGAGTTCGGCGAAGTCGGCCGCCGCTACCCCGGCGGAGCCGACGAGCGCGGCGGCGTGGAGCCAGCCGTTCATCGTCGCGTACATCATTTCCAGCAGGGCGGTGTTGTAGAGGACGGCAAGGCCGGGGTCGGGGCCGAGGTACCGGGGGCTGCCGAGGGTCTCCAGTGCCTGCGTGTACGTGTCGAAGTGCTCGCGCGGCCCGCTGTAGAGGAAGACCGCGTCCGGGGAGCCGACGAGCGGCGGCGGCACCATGATCGCGCCGTCGAGGTAGCCGAATCCCCGGGACGCCGCCCACTCCACGGCCTCGCGGGCCTCCTGCGGCGTACCGGAGTTGAGGTTCACGACCAGAGGGCCGGGCCGTCCGGAGCCGGCGGCGCGGGTGGTGTCGCCGAAGGCGGCGTACATCGCGTCGTAGTCCTTGAGGCAGACGATCACCACCTCGGCGGCGGCGACGGCCTCGGCCACGGACCCGGCCCGGCGGGCGCCCCGCGCGACCAGGTCGTCCGCCCTGGCGGCGGTGCGGTTCCAGACGGTCAGGGGGTGGCCGCCGCGGAGGCAGGTCTCGGCGAGGACGATGCCCATGGGGCCGAGTCCGACGACGGCGACGGGCATACGGGGGGCGGTGGTTGGCTGCTGTGCTGTCATGACCGGAGGCTAAAGTCTCACACCGGTGTGAGAGTCAAACGCGAACACGGGTGGTGACCGGCACATGGGGACACGGATCGGGGAGTTCGCCCGGCGGACCGGTGTGAGCCACCGGATGCTGCGCTACTACGAGGAGCAGGGCCTGCTGCTGCCCCGGCGCGGCTCCGGCGGCTACCGGGAGTACGAGGAGGAGGACGCCGACACCGTCCGCCGGATCCGGCAGCTGCTGGCGGCCGGGCTCAACACCCGCACGATCGCCGGACTGCTGCCGTGCACGGTCGACGACGGGGAGCGTCTGGTTCCCGCCTGCTCCGGTCTGCTGCCGGGCCTGGAGAGCGAGCGGGAGCGCATCGACCGCGCGATGGCGGATCTCCTGGCGGCCCGTACGGCACTGGACGCGCTGGTCGCGGCGGTGCCCAGGGAGGACGAGACAGGGGCGGAGGTCTGCCTGGTGGGGGCGTGAGGGCGGCGGGGGCGTGACGGCAGGCACCGCCGGCCCGGCCCCGGGCCGGCCGCACGGGGCCCCGGTCTCAGCGGTAGTACACCGCCGTCCGCTTCCCGTCGACCTCGTGGACCTGGACGGGGGTGTCGAAGACCTCGCTGAGCACCTCCGCGCGCATCATCGCGTCGACGGTGTCCGAGGCCGCGATGCGGCCGTCGCGGAGGGCGATGATCCGGTCGGAGTAGGTGGCGGCGAAGTTGATGTCGTGGACGATCAGGACGACGGTCTTGCCCAGTTCGTCGGCGGCGCGGCGCAGCTGGGTCATCATGCGGACCGAGTGCTTCATGTCGAGGTTGTTGAGGGGCTCGTCGAGCAGGACGTAGCGGGTGTCCTGGGCGAGGACCATCGCCACGTAGGCGCGCTGGCGCTGGCCGCCGGAGAGCTGGTCGAGGTAGCGGTGCTGGAGGTCGCCGAGGTGGAGGAAGTCCAGGGCGTCGTCGACGTGGGCGATGTCCTCGCGGGTGAGGCGGCCGCGGCTGTGCGGGAAGCGGCCGAAGGAGACCAGTTCGCGGACGGTGACCCGGGCGGTGAAGTGGTTCTCCTGGCGGAGGATGGACAGGGTCCGTGCCACGTCCTGCGACTTGGCCCGGTGGACGTCGAGGCCGTCGACGGTCACGGTGCCGGAGGTGGGTTCGGCGAGGCGGCCGATGATGGTCAGCAGGGTGGACTTGCCGGCGCCGTTGGGGCCGACGAGGGAGGTGACGCCGCCGGCCGGGATCCGCCCGGAGACGGGGCCGAGGA
Organism: Streptomyces yaizuensis; assembly: GCF_034961445.1. Lineage (NCBI taxonomy): Bacteria > Bacillati > Actinomycetota > Actinomycetes > Kitasatosporales > Streptomycetaceae > Streptomyces > Streptomyces yaizuensis. Next base: position 84,922 of record NZ_BSBI01000016.1, on the reverse strand, counting down.
CGGTGTCGTCGCCGTACGCCTTGCGGATGTCGGTGAACTCGATCACAGGGTGCCCTTCCGGAGGAGATGGGCGAGGAAGATCGCCCCGCCGAGGAACTCGATGACGACGGTGAGCATGCCGGAGGCGTAGAAGACGTGTTCCATGACGAACTGTCCGCCGGCCAGGGTGATCAGTCCGATGAGGAACGCCATCGGCAGCACGGCGACATGCCGGTGGGTGCCCGTCATCTGGTAGGCGAGCATCGCGGTGACGAAGCCGAAGAAGGTCATGGGGCCCGCGAGCGCCGTCGACATCGCGATCAGCAGGGCGATCAGGAGCAGCATCACCGCCAGCTCGCGCTTGTGGGCGATGCCCAGGTTGGTGGCGGCGTCCCGGCCGAGGAGGAGGGTGTCGAGGCGGTAGCGGCGCTGCCAGACGATGACGCCGACGATCAGGCAGACCGCGCCGGCCACGGGGAGGTGTTCCGCCTCGGCGCTGCTGAGGCGTCCGAACAGCCGGGCCGACAGGACGTCGTACTCGGCGGGTGAGAGCAGTCGTTCGAGGAAGTCGGACAGGCTGCGGAAGGCGAGGCCGAGGACCACGCCGACGAGGAGCAGGACGTGGATGCTGCCCTTGCGGCCGGAGAACAGCCAGCCGAACAGCAGCATGGTGAAGCCGGCCATCAGCAGGGTCTGGACGATCAGCTTCGGCAGTCCGTCGGTGGCGGCGAGCACACTGCCGCCGAAGACGGACACCAGGAGCGTCTGCATCAGGATGTAGACGGAGTCGAACCCCATGATCGAGGGGGTGAGGATCCGGTTGTGGGTGATGGTCTGGAACACCACCGTCCCCACCGCCTGGGCGAACGCGACCACCGTCATCGTCCCCAGCATGGTCAGGCGTCGTTCGATGGCGAACTCGAAGGACCCCTCGACGAAGAGGAAGAGGAAGCAGAGGACGGAGGCGGCGGCGAGCACGGCCGCCACGGCGAGCCGCGCGGCCACGGGGAATCCGCGGCGGGTGGCCGTAGCTCCGTCGGGTGCGGCGGCCGGCGGGGACACCGTCGGTGCGTGGGTCTCAGACATGGGCCTTCCCTCGCTGGCGCAGGATCATCGCGACGAACAGGACCGCCCCGACGGCGCCGAGCACCACCGTCGACGGAATCTCCAGCGGGAAGACGACGAGCCGCCCGACGAGATCACAGGCGATCATCAGGGCCACGCTCGCGAGCACCACCCACGGCAGGTTCCTGCGGATGTCGTCGCCGCGTGCCATCGAGACGAGGTTCGGCACGATCAGCCCGAGGAAGGGGATGAATCCGACGACGACGGTGGTGACGCCCGTCGCCAGGGCGACCATGACGAGGCCGACGAACATGATCCGCCGGTAGGGCAGTCCCAGGCTGGTGGCCGTGTCCCGGCCGAGCCCGGCGATGGTGAAGCGGTCGGCGAGCAGATACAGCCCCACGACGATGCCCCCCACCACCCACAGCGGCTCGTAGTTTCCGCGCACCACCGAGCTGAAGCCGCCCGAGCGCCAGGTGGCGAGCATCTGGAGCAGGTTCGTGGACGAGGCGATGTACAGCGTCACCGCGCTCACCAGGGCGCCCAGCATGATGCCCACGATCGGGACGATGACCTGCGACTTGAGCGCGATCCGCCCGAGGACGAACAGGAAGACGAGGGCGCCGGCGAACGCGAGGGCGCTGGCCGCCCCCATCTTCACCATCGGTGACGCTCCCGGGGCGAGCAGCGTCAGCAGCAGCACGCCCAGCGCCGCCCACTCGCTGGTGCCGGTGGTGGTCGGTTCGACGAATCGATTCTGTACGAGCATCTGCATGATCACGCCGGAGACGGCCATCGCGGCCGCGGCGAGGACCAGCGCGAGCGTGCGCGGCACCCGGGAGATCAGGAACATTCTCCGGGCTTCGGGATCGTTGAGCAGCGCACGCAGGTCGATGTCGTACCCGCCGACGAACAGCGAGGCGGTGACCAGGGCCAGTACGAGGAGTACGGCCAGCGCGAGGGGAAGACGACGCATGGGGCTTCCGGGGCGAGTGGGGTGAGCGGCCCCGGTCGGGGGACCGGGGCCGCGGTGGCGCGGGAGGGTCGGCCTGCCTGGGGTGGCAGAGGGTCGGCCTGCCTGGGGTGCCGGAGGGTCAGCCGGCCTTGTTGAACGCGGTGGCGACCTGGTCGAAGGCGTCCGTGTACGCCTGGATGCCCTCGGTCAGGTAGAAGTCGGCCGCCAGGTAGATGACCTGGTCCTGCTTGCGGAACGTGGTCTTCTCCCACGCCTCCATGCCGTCCACGACCGTCTTCGCGGCAATGGCCTCGCCGGTCTCGGCGCCCACCGCCGCGTCCCGGTCCAGCATGATCATCCAGTCGGGGTTCAGCTTGGCGATGGTCTCGGGGGCGAGCCCGGAGTTGTTGTGCACGGAGGTGCTCTCCTCGCCCTCGGCGCCGAGCACGTTCTTCAGGTTCAGCGGCTCGGCGAGACGGCCGATGCGGCTGGCGCCGTTGTCGACCTTGCCGGCGCTGGCGACCGCGAGGAAGACACTCTCGCCCCCGGTCGCGTCCGTGGCCGCCTTCTGGGCCTGGTCGAGGGCGGCGACGATCTCCTTGGCCTTGGCCTCCTGGCCGAAGATCCTGCCGAGCGACTCGGTCTGCGCCTTCAGCGAGTTGACGTATCCGCCCTTCGCCTCGTCGGCCGGGGCGACATCGACCGTCTTGGCGATCTTGGACAGCTTGTCGTGGTGGTCGGCGAACCGGTAGCCGCCGACGATCAGGTTCGGCTCGGCGGCGTTCAGCGCCTCGAACCTGGGCTCGCGGTGGGTGCCCACGTCCTTGATGGACGAGTCGTTCTTCCAGTCGTCGAAGCCCTCGTTCGGCAGGAGCTGCTTGGGCACCGCGACAGGCTTGATCCCGAACGCCTTGAGCGTCAGGAACGAGGTGTTGTCGAGCGCGGCGACCCGGGCGGGCTTGCGGGGGACTTCGACCTCGCCCTTGGCCGTCGTGACGGTGACGCTGCCCTCGCTCTTGCCCTCCTCCGACTTCTCGTCGGACTTACCGCAGGCACTCAGCACGATCCCGGCGCACAGGACCGTACTGGTGACGACGATGGACTTGCGAAAACGGACGGAACGCACGGCGGACGACTCCCAGCAGGGGCAGGCAGCCGCCGTCGCAGGGCGACGGGACTGCATGGACTCAAGACTTCGCTTAGCCTAACCTAACTGCTGAATTCGGCCATAAGGACCCCCTCCTTTCCGGAAAACGCCTCCGCCGACGGGGCCCCGCCACCGGCCTCCGTACGCACGGAGAACCCCGCACGGACAAACCCGCACGCACGGAGAAACCCGCGGACCGTGCGCCGCCTACGCTCGGGCGCAGGCGAAGGGAGAGCGCAGATGGCGCAGGGGACGGGAGGTCGCGCCGGGCTCAGGGCGCTGGCCGATCTGGCGACACCGATGGCCGTGCGGGTGGCGGCCACGCTCCGGGTGGCCGACCACATCGCGGCCGGGGCGCGCACCGCCGGGGAGGTGGCCGCCGCCACCGGGACGCACGCCGACGCGCTCGACCGGCTGCTGCGGCATCTCGTCACCGTCGGCCTGTTCACCCGCGACGCGTCGGGCCGCTACGCCCTGACCGGGACCGGGGAGGAACTGCGGGAGGACCACCCGGCGGGCCGGCGCAAGTGGCTGGACACCGGCGGCGCGATCGGCAGGGGCGATCTCAGCTTCGTGGACCTGGCCCACACCGTACGGACCGGTGAGCCCGCCTACCCCGTGCGGTACGGCCTGCCCTTCTGGGACGACCTGGCCGCCGACGCCGCGCTCTCCGCCTCCTTCGACGCCCTCATGGACCATCACGTCGACCGGGAGGGCGGGGACATACCGGACGCGTACGGCTGGGCCGCCCTGGGACAGGTCGTGGACGTCGGCGGGGGCACCGGGGCACTCCTCGGCCGGATCCTGACGGCACACCCGGCGCTGCGGGGCACCGTGGTCGATCTGCCGGGGCCCGCGGCGGCGGCGCGCGAGACGTTCGCCCGCCTCGGTCTGGCCGACCGGACCGAGGTGGTGACGGGCAGCTTCTTCGAGCCGCTGCCGGCGGGCGCGGGCGGCTATGTCCTCTCCGCCATCCTCCACGACTGGAACGACGAGGACGCCACCGCCATTCTGCGGCGGTGCGCGAAGGCCGCGGGCGAGCGGGGTGTCGTGCTGGTCATCGAGGCCGTCGGCGCCGACGGCGAGTCGCCGGGCACCGCGATGGACCTGCGGATGCTGGCGTACTACGGGGGCCGCGAACGCGGTCTGGGCGAGCTGGGCCGCCTGGCCGGCGCGGCGGGTCTCGCGGTGCGCGCCGTGCACCCCGTCGGCCCTCTCTCCTATCTCTCCGTCCTCGAACTCGCCCCCGTCCGCTGACACATGGGCTCACCGGGCTGCGGGGACAGCAGTTCGCGAGATGCCACGGACCGTCGCCCCGGACCAGGATGGCCGTACAGACTTTCCTGCGACATTTCATGGAATGGGAGACACGATGACCGCCGGACTCTCCGTCGCACCCACCGCCGACGACATGGCCGCCGTGGGCGGCGTACCCGAGCGCATGATGGCCGCGTGGGCCGCCAACGACGCGTCCGCCCTGGCCGGGATCTTCACCGAGGACGGGACGATGATCCTGCCCGGCGATGTGTTCAAGAAGGGCCGCGACGAGATCCGGAGCTTCATGGCGGACAACTACGCCGGCCCGTTCCGGGGCACGTCGGTGTTCGGGGCACCGCTCGACGTGCGGTTCATCGACTCGGGGACGGCCGTGCTGGTCACCCAGGGCGGTGTGCTGCTGCCCGGCGAGTCGGAGGTGGCGCCCGAGCGGGAGATCCGGGCCACCTGGATCCTCAGCAAGCGGGCGGACGGGTGGTTCATCAGCGCGTACCACAACAGCCCGGTCCGGGTGCCCTGACCCGGTCCCCTTCGCGGGGTTCCGCTCCGGCCCGTACCCCCTGGCTTCGGGGGGTACGGGTCTGCTCGCGCGCGGGCCCCCGCACGGCGAAGGCCGCCGGCACCGGGCTGCTGGAGCGCGGTGGCGGCGGCCGGTGCGGACAGACCTCAGTCCCTGTCGAGGTGGGCGAACTGGCCGGGGGCGCGGCCCGGGCCGGCCGGGCCCCGGTAGGCCTGGGCGATGCCCAGCCAGTGGTCGGCCGCCGCTCCGGTCGCGGTCAGGTCCAGGTCGTCGCGGTGCCGGCGGCGGGTGACGAGCAGGCAGAAGTCATGGGCGGGGCCCGTGATCCGGTCGGCCGCGTCCTCGGGGCCGTGGGCCCATATCGCGCCCGACGGGGCGGTCAGCTCGAACCGGAAGGGCTCGGCGGGCGGGGTCAGACCGCGTGACTGATAGCCGAAGTCCCGGGTCAGTACGGCGAATCCGACCAGGTGGCGCAGCCAGTCGGCGGGTTCCCTGCGCAGGCCGAGTGCGTCGGCGACATCCTGGCCGTGGGCGAAGGTCTCCATGATCCCGGCGCAGGCGAGCACGGCCGGCGGCAGCGGGTTGACCAGCCACGGCACCGGCCTCTCCGGCGGTACGGCGGCGAGCGCGTCGACGCACGCGGCGCGTTCGGTGCGCCAGCGGTCGAGGACCGCGCGGGGTGTGGCCAGCGGATACGCGTTCAGCGCGGCGTTCACGGCGGCGTTGAAGTCCTTCTGGGCCGCCTCGGTCATCGCCCGGAAGGCGGCCGGGTCGGACGCCGCGGTGCCCGCGAGGCGGAAGATGAACGACAGATGGGCGATCTGCTGGGTGACCGTCCAGCCGGGGGCCGGGGTGTCGAGCGCCCACTGCTCGTCGGTGAGGCCGGCGACCATGCGGTCGGTCTCGTCGGCGGCTGCCGTCAGGTCCTTGAGGACGTTCTGGAGGTCGGACATGTGCTCCCTCTTCCTTCGTGTCTTGGTCGCTTCACGTCGCATCACGTAGCTGCGCGTCGCCGCACGGGGCATCACGTCGCATCACGGCAGGGTCAGGGCCGGGGTACGCCCCGCGCGGCCGCCGGATCGGCGCCGGGTCCCAGCGTGGGACACCGGGTGGCGCGGTGTCTTCTCCCGGTGTGCTGAGCGCGGTGTGCTGAGCGTCCGGCCCCGGGGCCGTGCGGTCACCCTTCCCCTGCCAGCAGGGCGCCCGCCCTCCGGGCCGCCGCCAGGCTCGCCCAGGCGGTGATCCCGACGAGGGTCCGGTCGTCGGCGCGGACGGCCGCGATGTCCGCCGGGGTGACCCGGTAGGAGGCCAGCGCCGTCAGCAGGGCCAGCCGGGCGGCCGGGCGCGCGGCCGGGGCCAGGGCGGCCGCCGGGCCGTCCGGCCGGCCGGGGCCCAAGGGCGCGCCGTCCCAGCCGGCCAGCCGGTCGAGCACCAGCTCACGGGTCGGGCCGGGCAGGGCGCTCTCCCCCGCCGCCCCGATGGCGGCGGCGGCCCGGGCGAACGCGCCCGCGATGTGCGGACGCGGCGCGGCCCACGCCAGGTCGCCGGGGAGCGGGGCGGCGGGCAGCAGTGCCCGGGAGACGCCCGGCGCGGGGCCGCCCGGCTCCCGGGAGCGCAGGGCCCCCGCGACCACCCGCAGCATCGTGCCCCGGGCGGCGGGCGGCAGTGCCGGGGGCAGGGGTGAGCCGTCGAGGAAGACATTGACCATGCGGTTGAGGTAGTGGAACGTGACGGCCGTCCCGATGAGTTCCGGGGCCCGGTCCGGCGGGCCCGGCGGCGGACCGGTCGCGGCGCCCCCGTCCCGTACCCAGTCGGCGAGCCGCCCGGCGGGCCGCCCGCCGCCGGCGTCGGCCGCCGCTCCGTGCACCTCGGCGCAGTAGGGGCAGGAGTTGGCCTCGGAGACGGCGGTGGCGACGGTCTCCTTGGCGGCCCGGCCCACCCGGCCCTCCACGAGCAGGGTCTCGCGGAGCATCGTCCAGGCGGCGGCGAGCACCCCGGGGTGGGGCGAGTGGAGCGCGACGGGGGGCGCGAGCGCGCCGAAGTCCCGTTCCGCCTGGGCGTAGACGGCGGCCACGGTGCCCCGGGCCGCCGCCGGCCGTACCGCCGCGACATGGTGGATGCGGTCCAGGGAACCCCTCAGGACCGTACGGACGAGTGGTCTCACCGCGATCACCTCGCGTCGGCACATCGACGACGGATTTATCGGAATCTGTCCTGCCTGGGTTTGCTCCGTGGACCGCACGGGCCTACGGGGACAGCAGCGGCAGGACGGCCCGCCGGCCGCTGGTCGACCCGTCGGGGGCGGGTGCCCCGTAGGTGACGCGCACCCCGCGCCGCCGGGCGGCCGCCACGATGGCGGGGACGGACCGTTCGGCGACCGCCGCGATGGTCATCGCCGGGTTGACCGTCAGCGCGCCGGGCACGGCGGAGCCGTCGGTGACGAAGATCCCCGGGTGGCCGCGGAGTTCGTTGCGGTCGTCCAGCGCGGAGGTCGCCGGGTCGTCGCCCATCCGGCAGGACGCCAGCGGGTGGACGGTGTAGGCGCCGACGACGTCGTTGGTCCAGGGCATGACCCGGGCGAGGCCGTCGCGTTCGAGGATGTCCTTCACCTCGGCGTCGGACGCGGCCCAGCCGTGCAGGGTGTTCTCGGTGGGTACGTAGCGCAGGGCGCCGTGGCCGAGCATCTGCTGCGAGATGCGGGTGGCGTTGCCGGTGGGCGGCGGCGGGCCGAAGACCCCCTCGTTGTCGTCCTCGCTCATGGTGAAGATGGTCAGCCAGGAGTTCCAGCGTCTGAGCATCTCCTTCTTGTGCACGCCGAACCAGGTGGGCCCGTCGGTGACACCGGCCGCCTGCGCCAGGATCGTGCCGAGGCCGGGCGGGAAGTAGAGCTGTTCCAGGGAGTAGCGGGAGTACTCGGGCAGGGAGCCGTCGAGCCGGTCCCAGTTGGCGACGGTCGGCCCCCGGCCGATGTGGTTGGCCGCGTACGCCAGCCCGCCGCCCCGGGTCAGGCCCAGCACCTCGGCGACCCGGTCCTCGTCGAGGACGGCGGTGTTCAGGCGTTCGCCGTTGCCGGAGAAGTAGCGGCCGACGGCGTGCGGCATCGTGCCGAGCGCGGCCTCGCTGCGCTGGAGGATGACCGGGGTGGCGCCCGCGCCCGCCGCGAGCACGACGATCCGGGCGTCGATGGAGCCGCCCTCCCGGCGCAGGCGGTAGTCCTCGTCGTCCATGACGTCGTAGTGGACGCGGTAGCCGCCGTCGTCGGTGCGGGCGATGGACTGGACCTCGTGCAGCGGCCGGATCTCGGCGCCGTGGGCGAGGGCGGCGGGCAGATAGCTGAAGAGGAGGGAGCGTTTGGCGTCGAAGCGGCAGCCCGCCATCATCCAGTTGCAGTTGACGCACTTGTCGGTGTCGATGGCGACCGGCAGCGGGTTGGCGGTGCGCCCGGCGTGGTGGCAGGCCGCCGCCCAGAGCCCGCCCGCGTAGGTGACGTCGCTCCACTCCTGGCGGTGTACGGGCAGGGCCTCCGCGACCCGGTCGTACCAGGGGTCGAGGGTGTCCCGGCTGATCGCGGCCGGCCACATGCGCCGGCCGATGCTTCCGTGCCGTTCGAAGACGAAGCGGGGGGCGCGCGGCATGGAGGCGAAGTAGACGACGCTGCCGCCGCCGACGCAGTTGCCGCCGAGGACGCTCATGCCGTCGCCGACGGTGAAGTCGAAGACCCGGGTGTAGGAGGAGCCGAGTTTGTAGTCGTGTTCAAAGTCGTCGCCGTCGAGCCAGGGCCCGCGTTCCAGGACGGTGACCTTCGCGCCGCCCGCCGCCAGGTGGTAGGCGGTGATCGCGCCGCCGAAGCCGCTGCCGACGACCAGGACATCGGTCCGTTCCGTCGCGTTCATGCCGGGCTCCCCGAGGCCGTGGTGTCCGGATGGAGCCGGGCCAGGGGGCGGCCGTAGGAGTGCTCCCCGTACCGCCACAGGCCGTCGGGGCCGGGGGCCTCGACGCCCATGGCGGCGAGTCCGGGGTGGCCCTGGGCGATCGCCTCGGCGGTGTGCAGATGGGCCGCCGAGTCGAAGGCCATATTGCTGAACAGGGTCAGGAGCACCCAGAATTCCTTCTCGGGGTGGCCCGGCGCGGTGAGGCGCTGGACGAGTGCCGTGCGGTGGGCGAAGTCCAGGGCGACGAACGGCGGCCGGTCCTCGTCCAGGGTCAGGCCGTGTTCCTCGGCGTAGGTCCGCGCGTGCCCGTTCAGCAGGTCCGCGAGGTCGTCCAGGCCCTCGCTCAGTCCGGTCGCGTCCCACCGCAGGAGGGTGAGGGCGCCGGCGGCGACGGAGCCGCCGCCCCGGGCCGCGCCCGCTATCGCCGTGTCCCCCGGCCATCGCTTTTCACCGGGTACGACGGTATCGGCGTATGCCTCAAGGGTCGTGGTCCTGCCATTGTCCGGGACACCTTCCACAACAGGGCCTCCTGATTTGCACTATTGATTTTCAGCCGCCCATAAACTATGGATAGTGAGTTCTTTCAAGCAACTCACAGATTGCGGACCGGCACACCCAACTGCCCTGGTGGGAGCCTTGGCCGTAAGTCGGCCAGCCGGTACGCTTCTTGGAGTTCACAGCTTCGGCACGAACAGAGAGCAACTATGCACACTCTCGGCCGGTATCAGGTCGATGTGTCCTATGTCGCCTTACCTACGGGGGTTTCGCCGTGCGCAGCGCCGACCCACCCTTGCCGCCAGCAAACCAACTGTCCCCTGCTTCCCGCTCTCCCGCCGCAGGGGAATCGAAGGCCCTGACTCCCCCGCCATCGAGTCGGGTTCAGATCGTCCCGATCTCCGTACTCCTTCCCGCAGATTCACCGCGCCTGGACGGAATCGATGAAAAACACATCCAAAGGCTCACCGAGACGGAAGCGGATCTGCCCGCGATCCTTGTGCACCGGTCGACCATGCAGATCATCGACGGAATGCACCGCGTACGCGCAGCCGCCCTGAGGGGCCGGTCGTCCATCGCCGTCACCTTCTTCGAGGGCACCCGGGAGGAAGCCTTCCTCCGGGCCGTCGAGGAGAACATCGCCCACGGTCTGCCGCTCCCCCTGGCCGACCGCAAGGCCGCCGCGCTGCGCATCCTGACCGCCCGGCCGCAGCTCTCCGACCGGGCGATCGCCGCGCGTACGGGGCTGTCGGCCAAGACGGTCGCCGGCGTACGCCGGCGTTCACCCGGGGAGACTCCCCGGGTGAACACACGGATCGGGGCCGACGGGCGGCGCTACTCCCGGGACACCTCGCAGGGCAGGCTCCGCGCCTCGGAGCTGATATCCGCGCGGCCCGACGCCCCGCTGCGGCAGATCGCCCGGGACGCCGGCGTCTCCCTGGGCACCGCCCACGATGTCCGCGTGCGGGTGCTCCGGGGCGAGTCCCCCGTACCCGACCTGGATGTACGCCGTACCACCGCACCGCCGACGCGGGCCTCGCCCGCACACCGCCCGACCCCGGCCGCCCACCGGCGCCGCCCCGCGGCAGGCTCCCCCTGCCGCGGCGACGCCCAGGGCCGCCTCGCCGTGCTGCGCTCCCTCACCCGGGACCCGTCACTGCGCGGCACCGAGTCGGGCCGCGAACTGCTGCGCTGGCTGCACACCCAGGCCGTCCTGGACGGCGACTGGCACACGAGGGTCAGTTCGGTACCCGCGCACTGCGCGGACGCCGTCGCCGAACTGGCCCGCAGCTGCTCCGACCTCTGGCAGCGGATCGCGGACGAGCTGGAGCAGTCCAGCGCACGTTGAGCACACAGGGAGACCGTGCCACCACACCTGGAGGGTTCATGGAAACCACTGTCGAGCGAGCCGTCACACGTGTCATCAGCAGCATGCACGAAAATCTCGGACAAGAACTCACCATTGACGACATGGCCGAGACCGCGATGTACAGCAAGTTCCATTTCACCCGAATATTCAAGGGCATGACCGGAACGACGCCCGGCCGCTTTCTCTCCGCACTCCGGCTCCAGGAGGCCAAGCGGCTCCTGGTGACCACCGAACTGAATATCACCGATATCAGCAACCTCGTTGGATATCAGAGCGTCGGCACCTTCAGTTCACGTTTCAAGAGTTCCGTCGGCATGGCGCCGACGACCTATCGCCAGTTGGGTGGGTTTGCGGAAGTGATTCACACCGACCATCGCCGGCCCACGAACAGGTCCAGGCCACTGGCGATACAGGGGACCGTCTTTCCCCCGCTGGAAGGCGGAGCCGGTTTTGTCTTCATCGGACTGTTTCCCGACTGTATTCCGCAGGGCCAACCTGTACGGTGCACGGTCCTTGACCGGCCGGGTGACTACATCCTGGAGGACGTACCCGAGGGGACCTGGCATGTGCTGACGCAATCGGTTCCCTACGGGATGGAGGAGCACGACGGCATCGGCAAGGACGCGGCGCCGTCCATCGGCTCGTACGGGCCGGTCACGGTCAGCGCCGACACCCTGCTGAAACCCGCCCATATCCAGCTGCGCTCGATGCGGGCGCTCGATCCGCCGGTGCTGCTGGCGCTGCTGGACATGCGGATGACGGCGCTGGCGGCCGTCGCGGTCTGAAACGGGCCGGGAGGCGGGGGGTCCACCCCCCGCCTCCCGGCCCGTTCCGTGTGCCCGTGTCCCTGTCGGGCCCGTGCCCCCGTAGGGCCCCTGCCGGCCGGGGGCGGGCCCACCCGGGCTCACCCCGCCGCCGTCCGGACCTCCACCGGCAGTCCGCCCCTGACCCGCAGGGAGAGCATCGGCTCGGGCACCACCCGGTGCCCCGGCGGCGTACGCAGGGTGAACTCCCGGATCACCATCGCCGTCACGAACACCGCCTCCATCGTCCCGAGGTTGCTGCCGACGCAGAACCGGGGCCCGGCCCCGAAGGGCAGATAGGCGTACCTCGGCCGGTCCCCCTTGGCGTCCGGGGCGAACCGCTCCGGGTCGAAGCGCTCGGGGTCCGCCCAGAACCGCGGATGGCGGTGGAGCGTGTACGGGCAGACCAGGACGTCCGACCCGGCCGGCACGTGGTAGCCGCCCACCTCGTCGGGGCCCTGCGCCCGGCGGGTGAGGATCCACACCGGCGGATAGAGCCGCATCGCCTCCTGCACCACCATCGTGGTGTACGGCAGCCGCGGCAGGTCCTCGTACCGGGGAGCGCGGTCGCCCAGCGCGGCGACGGCCTCCGCGCGCACCTGTCCGGCGGCCTCCGGGTGCCGGTCGAGGAGGTGGAAGGTCCAGCCGAGGGTGCTCGCGGTGGTCTCGTGCCCGGCGAGCAGCAGGGTCACCACCTCGTCCCGCAGCCGCTGCCGTCCGACGCGGGGGTCGCTCTCCCGCCGGGTGGAGTCGATCAGCCGGGTGAGCACGTCCTCCCCGCCGTCGTCGTCGTTGTTGTTCCCACCGGCCTGGGCCCGGCCCGCCACCAGCCGCTCGACGACGTGTTCCAGCTCCGCGCGGGCCCGGTGGAAGCGCCGCTGCTGGGGCAGCGGCGCCCACAGCGGCACCATGCCCTGCGTCACCATCTCGAACATCGCCTGGTCCTGGACCGCTTCGAAGGCGTGCCCCACCGACCCGTGCGCGGACAGGTCCGTGTCCAGCAGGGTCCTGCCGAGTACGCCGAGGGTGAGCCCGGTCAGTTCCTCGGTGAGGTCCACGGCGCCCCGGCCCGCGTGGGCGCGCAGCCGGGCCACCAGCTTCGTCCCCTCGTCGGCGACGACCTCGGCCTGGGCGGCGAGCCGCCCGTGCCGGAACGCGGGCCGCACCGTGCGGCGCTGGGTGCGCCACAGGTCGCCCTCGCTGGTCAGCAGCCCGTCGCCGAGGGCGCGCCGGGCCTCGGTGAGGCCGATGCCCTTGTGGTAGTTGGCGCTGTTGTCGGCGAGGACGTGCTTGGCGTGCTCGGGGTCGTTGAAGATGTAGAGGGTACGGGGGCCCAGCGCCACGCGGACGGCGTCGCCGAGCGCGGCGGCCTCGGTCATCAGGGCGAGCCGGTCGGTGACCAGCTTCCGTACGAGTCCGGGCAGTTCACGGCGGCGCGGGCCGGGCGGGGTACGGCCCCGCGGCATACGGGGACTCCTCGTACCGCCCGGCCGGTGGTCGCCGCCCGCCGCCGGTGCCGCGCTCATGCCGCCACCTCCTCGTGGTCCGGGGCCAGCAGCCGGAACCGGCCCCCGGCGAAGAGCAGCGCCTCGCTCCCGGGGCCGCGGCGCATCGCGAGCACCCGCCCCAGGAAGACGGTGTGGTCGCCGCCGTCGTACCCCCGCCAGGCCGCGCACTCCAGCTGGGCCAGGGCGCCGTCGATGAGCGGCGCCCCGGTGGCGGGCCCCGGGCTCCAGCCGACCGTCTCGAACTGTCCCGCGCCCAGCGGCCGGGAGCGGTCGGCGAAGTGCCGGGCCACGGGCTGCTGTCCGGCGGCGAGGATCGACACGCCGAAGTGTGCCGCCGTCGACAGGACCCGGTGCATGACCGCGTCCCGGCCGACGCAGACGAGGACCAGCGGCGGGTCCAGCGAGACGGCGGTGAACGAGTTGGCGGTCATGCCGTGCGGGGTGGGTCCGCCGGCGGTGACGACGGTGACCCCGGTGGCGAAGGCGCCGAAGGTCCGGCGCAGCTGCCGGGGGTCGGTGACGTCCCCCGGCGCGGCGGCCTCGCTCATGCCGTCCTCCCCAGATGGGGCACGGTGGTCCGGGCGTACGGCGCCAGCGCGGTGATCAGGGCCTCGGGGACCAGCGAGGGGACGGTGGCGGTGTTGGGGCCGCGCATGCAGGCGACCCGCTGGCGGCCGCGCGCGATCAGGGTCTCGTCGCCGTCCGGGTCGAGCCGGACGTAGTCGAAGGTGAACTCCAGCTGGGTCTGGGCGAGATCGGCGAGCCGCATCCTGATGGACAGCTCGTCGAACGCGGTGATCTCGGCGAAGAACTCGCAGTCGACCTTGAGGGTGAAGAGCTTGAGGTCGGCCCGGATGTCGGCGAGGACGTCGGGGGCGCGCAGCTTGAGGAACATCTCGCGGCACCGGCCCTGCCAGCGCAGGTAGTTCACGTAGTAGACGTTGCCGACGATGTTGGTCTCCTCGAAGCCGACGGTGTGCCGGTGCTCGAAGTAGTCAGGCATGGGAGCGCCCCTCGGTGAGGATGGTCAGGACGGTGGGGACGGCGGGGGTGCCGACGGAGGTGGCGAGGGTCGCGATCCGCAGGCCGCCGGAGGTGAGGACGGCCCACCCGTCGCGCGGCCCGGGGGCCAGGGCGAGGGGCGCTGCCGCCGTGAGCCCGGCCTTCTGGAGGCATTCGAGGGCGGTCCACACCCGGGTCGCCGCCGTGTCCGGCGTATCCCCGGTCTCGCGGGCGATGAGCCGGGCGAGGGGGGCGTGGTCGCCGAGGAGGGCGTCCCAGTCGGCGGCGGGGCGGGCGGTGACGGTCTCGGCGTCGCAGGCGACCGTGGTGGCGGTCGGGGCCTCGGTGGCAGGGGTGCCGGCGGGGTCGGCCACGGCGCAGAGGGTGAAGTCGCCGCAGTGGGAGGCGGAGAGCATGCCCGCGGTGTCCGGTTCGGGGCGGCCGTCGGGCCGGTAGCGGATGGTCACGGGCCGGCCCAGGGCCCGCTGCGCGGCGGCGGCCGTCCGGGCCCTGCGGTCCCCGTCCCCGCCACCGTTGCCGCCACCGTCGCCGTCCGGTTCGACGGCGACGGCGACCCGGGTGCCGGTCAGCTCCTCCACGGTGCGTTCCAGGTAGGGGCCGAGCAGCGGGACCGCCGGCCAGGGGCCCCGGCCGTCGCCCTTGCGGACCGCGCGCAGGCGCAGGCCCTCCCAGCGTTCGACGACTTCGCCGTCCCCGGTGCGGACGGCGATGTCGTACGTGTACGTGTCGCCGTCGCGGTGGCGTTCGGTGGCGGTGTAGCGCAACTCTCCGGCGGCGGACTTGTCGCCGCAGGGGTGGATGCGGTCGATGGCCTGGGGCAGCAGGGTGGCGTGCGGGACGCAGACCTGGTTGCCGTGCATGAGGGCGTCGCGCATGCCCGGGTCGCCCAGGAGCAGGTCCCCGGGGAGGAATCCGGCGAACCAGCTGTCGGTCTGGGAGGTGGCGACGACCGCGTCCACGTGCCGGGCGGCGGCCCGATGGTAGTGGCGCAGCCTTCGGAAGCGTCCGCCCTGGAAGAGGATGCCGCCGTAGAGGTCGTCCAGGGGGGTGAGCGGTACGGCGGGCAGGGAGTGGTGGACCTGTTCGGGTGCCCCCTGGGGGACGGGGGTGGCGCCGAAGCGGAAGCGGGCCCGGAAGTGTTCGGCGGCGAAGCCGGTCTCCTCGCTGTGGATGACCGCGTCCACGGTGTCGGGGCCGGTGACGACGGTGGCGATCCGGATGGTGGTACTGCCGCCGGGCGGGACGATGACGGGCCGGGGGAAGGCGGCGTCCTCGATCACGGGGACCGTGGTGCGGCCGGTGCAGGCGGCGGCGACCTGCGCCATCGCCTCCATGCCGATGACGGCGGGGAAGAGGAGGTTGCCGTCGAGGTGGTGGTCGGCGAGATAGGGGTCGGTGCCCGCGCTCAGCTCGGCCTCGGTGACCAGTTCGACGCCGTGGTAGCGGACGAGGGGCTTGTCGGCGAACCGCAGCAGGGGCAGCGGCGGCTGGTCGCGGCGTACGGTGCCGATGCCCTCCGTACGGCCGCTGATGACGGTGACGGTGGGGGTGTCGGGGTCGGCGAGGAGGCGGCGCAGCAGGGCGACGCCCTGGTCGGGGGTGAGGGGGGTGACTCCGTCGCGGGTCAGGGACTCCACGACGGAGAGCCGTTCGCCCATGCCGACGCCGGACCAGACGGACCACTCCAGGCAGAGGGCGCGGCAGCCGGGGTGGTCGCGGGCGATCTCCTCGGTGAGGTCGGCGAGCCAGTCGTTGGCGAGGGCGTAGTGGGCCTCGCCGCGCAGTCCGGCGCGGCCGATGATGCTGCCGAAGGTGACGAGGAGGCGGAGTGCGCCGGGGTCGACGGCGTCGAGCACGGTCCGCAGCCCGTCGATCTTGGGGGCGAAGGTGCGGCGGACGGTGTCGCGGTCGAGGGCGGCGAGGGCGGCGGGCTCGTTGCGTCCGGCGCCGTGCAGGACGGCGGTGACGGGTCCGAGGCCGGCGGTGAGGCGGTCCACGGCGGCGCGGACGGCACCGGGGTCGGTGACGTCGGCGCGCGCGTAGCGGACGGTGACGCCGCTGTCGGCCATGCGGCGCAGGTTGGCGGCGAGTTCCTCGTCGGCGGCGGGGTCGGAGCGGCCGAGGACGGCGAGGGCGGCGCCGCTGTCGCGGGCCACGGCGAGGGCGCACTCGGCGGTGATGCCCTTGCCGCCGCCGGTGACCAGGAGGACGTCGCCGGCGCCCAGGGGCTGTTCGGTACGGGCCGGGGCGATGGGCAGGGGCCGCAGGGTGGGGACCGTGCGGGTGCCGGTGGCGTCGTGGTGGATCCCGCCGAGGTGGGCCCCGTCGACGTGGCCCTCGCTGAAGTGGGCCCCGCTGAAGTGGACCTCGCTGAAGCGGCTGGTGGCGGCCACCTCTTCGGTCACCTCGGCGGCGATCCGGTCCACGGCGTCGGCAGAAATACCGGCAGAGGTGTCGGCAGAGATGTTGGCAGAGATGTCGGCGGGCAGCCGGACGACGGTGGTCCGCAGCCGGGGGTCCTCCAGGTGCAGCGTCTTGGCGAGGGCGGTCGCGCCCTTGTCGTGCTGGACGAGGGCGAAGCGCCGGGCGGCGGGGTCGGTGAGGGCCCGCCGGGCGGCCGCCAGGGCGGGTCCGAGGTCCTCCTCGGTGCTGCCGGGCGGCAGGCAGAGCAGGACCCCGGGGCCGACGGAGGCGTTCTCCAGCCGCTGGCGAATCGTTTCCGCGAACGGGTGTCCCGCGGGGGCGAACACCTCCCAGGGGCCGTTGTCCTCGGGCGCGGACCGGGCGGGCCGGGGCAGTTCGTCCAGGTCCACGGCGAAGGCGCGGGCCCAGGCGGCGGCCCCGGCGACGGCGGGTCCGGCGGCCGGGTCCTCGAAGTGCCCGGTGTCGGCGGTCTCCTGGAGGGCCTGTCCGAGTTCGCCGATGGTGGCGGTGGCGAAGTTGAGCGGGGCGGCGGACGGGGGCAGCCCGAGGAGCTGGGCGGCCTGCCCGACGAGCTGGCCGACGGTGATGGAGCTGAGGTGGAGGTCGTCCAGGAGCCGGGTGCCGGGGCCGACGGTGTCCGGGGGCAGCTCGGCGCGTTCGGCGACGAGGCGGCGCAGCAGGTCGACGGCGCTCTCCGGCACCGCCTCCCGGGGCGTCTCCTCGGCCGGCGCCGGCGAGGTGGCCGTGACGGTGGCCGGCGCCGTGGCCCGTACGTCCACGAGCGGCGCGGACTCGGCGGGGCTGGCGAAGAAGCGGAAGTCGCCGGCCAGGTCCAGCGGGCGGACGAGCCGGTCCCGGAAGAGCCGGGCGTGGTCCAGCGGCGCCCCCAGGACGTACGCGGCACCGGCGATGTGCAGCAGCCCGTGCAGGGACTCGTCGTCGGTGTCGAGGGCGAGCGCGGGTACGTCGGTGACGGCGGCGGCGAGGCCGCTGAGCACCCGGCCGGGGCCGACCTCGATCAGCAGGTCCAGCTCCTGGGCGGCCCGTGCCACGGCCGGGGCGAAGAGGACCGGTTCGGTGATCTGCCGGCGCAGCAGCCGGGGGATATCGGTGCCGGCGGCGAGGTCGTCGCCGGTGACGGTGGACACGACCCGGCGGGCGATGGGCCGGAAGTCGAGTTCCACCAGGCAGGCGCCGACCTCCTGGGCGGCCCGTGCCACCAGCGGCGAGTGGAAGGCGTGCGACACGGCCAGCCGGGTCGCGGCGATCCCGGCGGCGCGGGCGCGGTCCTCCAGCGCGGTGACGGCGTCGACGGTTCCGGCGAGGACGGTCCGCTCGGGGGCGTTGTGCCCGGCGACGGCGACGGGCAGCCCGTCGGCGAGGGCGCGGGCCCGTTCCGGGGTGGCGGCGAGGGAGACCATGGTGCCGGCGACGCCGTACTCGGACATCGTCCGCCCGCGCATCCGGGCGACCTCGATCAGGAGGTCCTGGTCGAGCGCCCCGGCCCAGGCGAGGGCGGAGATCTCGCCGAGGCTGTGTCCGACGGCGACGGTGGCGTCCAGGCCGAGGGCTTGCAGGGCCCGCAGTCCGGCCATCGAGCCGGTGACGATCCGGGGCTGGGCGACCTCGGTGGCGACCGTGTCGGTGCCGGTGGGCAGCGCGGCGGAGGTGTAGACCTCCTCGGCCTCGGACATCCGGCGGGCGAGGGCGCCCCCGCTGGTGCCGCGCCCGGAGCCCTGCCCGGGGAAGAGGTAGCCGATCCGGGCGGGGCCGCCCGCCCGGCCGAGGAAGGCGCGGCCGTCGGCGGCGAGGTGCCGGGTGCGGCCCGCGTCGAGTTCGGCGACGAGGGCGGTCAGGCGCCGTTCGGCCTCGTCGGGCGAGGAGACGACGGCCGCCGCGCGGTGGGGGGCGTCGCGCAGGTCCCGCTGGAGGGTGGCGGCGAGGTCGCCGAGTTCGGCGTAGGAGATCTTCGGTACGAGTCCGGCCAGGTGGGCCAGGCGTTCGCGCAGGGCCTCGGGGGTGTCGCCGTCGACGAGGAGGAGTTCGGCGTCCTGGACGGCGGGGGCCGGCGCCTGCCCGGGGCGGGCGGCCGTGCGGCCGCGGCCCGTGGTCCGGCCGGCGGGCTGGTCGAGGACGACATGGGTGTTGATGCCGCCGAAGCCCATGGCGGTGATCCCGGCGCGGACGGGCGTGTCCTGCGGCCATGCCTCGGCCCGGCGCAGGACGCGCAGGGCGGGCGCGTCGCCGCCGAGCAGGGGGTGCGGGTCGTGGCAGCCGACGGCCGGGGGCAGGGTCTCGGCGTCGACGGCGAGGGCGGCCTTGATGAGTCCGGCGACCCCGGCGGCGGCCTTGGTGTGCCCGATGATGGCCTTGACGGAGCTGATGGCGGCGGGGCGGGCGCGGGGGTCGGCGTCGGCGCGGGCCTGGGAGAGGGCGCCGAGTTCGGTGGTGTCGCCGACCTCGGTGCCGGTGCCGTGGCCCTCGAACAGGCCGACGGTCTCGATGCCGAACCCGGCGCGGTCGTACGCGCGGCGCAGGGCCAGCCGGTAGCCGTGGGCCTCGGGGCGGGTGATGCCGCCCTGTCCGTCGGAGGAGATGCCCCAGCCGGCGATGGTGGCGTAGACGCGGTGTCCCGCCGCGAGCGCGTCGCCCTCGCGCATCAGGACCACCATGCCGCAGCCCTCGCCGGGCCAGAAGCCGTTGGCGTGCCGGTCGTAGACCCGCATCTCGTGGGTGGCGAGGGCGCCGGTCTTGGCGAAGCCGACGATCTCGAACGGGTCGATGGAGAGGTCGACGCCGCCGGTGACGGCGACGTCGATGTCGCCGTCGAGGAGGGAGCGGGCGGCCTGGGTGACGGAGAGCAGCGAGGAGGAGCAGGCGCCGTCCACGGTGTATCCGCCGCCGCCGAGGTCGAAGTGGTTGCAGACGCGTCCCGCGATGGTGTTGGACAGGCCGCCGGCGAGGGTGTCCTCGTTGACCGGCGGGAAGGGGCTCTTGTACGCGGTCTCCAGCGACGCGAGCAGGTCCGCGAGGCGGTCGTCGTCGAAGGAGTGCTCCCGCAGCGCGGCGGCGACCACCCGGCGGACGTAGGGCCAGCGCAGCCGCATGGTGTTGGCGCGGGTGAACTCGCCGGTGAGGGTGTTGCCGACGATGACGGCGGTCCGTTCCCTGGGCAGTCCCTCGCCGCCGGGGAAGCCCGCGTCGGCGAGCGCGCGGCCCGCGGTGTCGAGGGCGAGCCAGTGGGTGAGGTCGGTGGAGCGGTAGGTACTGCCGGCGATCTTGTGGCCGATCCGGTCGAACTCGTACCCCTCGATGACGGCGGCGGTACGGGCGTAGAAGCGGTCGGGGACGCCCGGGTCGGGGTCCCAGTAGTCCGCGAGGTTCATCCGGACGTCGGGCAGCCGGCGGAAGGCACGCCGCCCGGCGAGGGAGTTCTCCCACAGGTCGCGGGGGGTGTCGGCGTCGGGATAGCGGCAGGCCATCCCGACGATGGCGATTCGGTTCATCGGGCGGCCACCGCATTCTTGTCCGGTCCGGGGGTCGCGACGCGCGGCCCGGGGGCCGGCCGCGACGGCCGGTCCTTCGTCTTCGGGGGCTCCGCCGTGGTGGGGCGGCGCTGGTCGGAGAGGTGCAGCCACCAGTGGTAGCCGCCCCGGATCAGGCAGACGGCGGCGGTGGCGAAGAAGATGCCGTACGCGATGCCCACGGCGGTGAGGACCCCGTACATCGCGGCCACGCCGCCGCCGAAGGCGACCTGGGCGACGGGCAGGGAGGGGGTGGTCCCGGGGTCGGTGATCATGTAGTTGGTGAAGAGGACGAAGGCGACGCCGGTCATCATGGCGAGCGCGCCGGGGATCGAGGTGCCGAAGAGGAGTCCGCGGACGATCGCCTGGAGGGCGAAGCCGATCACCCAGGCGCCGATCAACCACATCCGGCCGGTGAGCTTGGCGTTCAGCATGGTGCCCAGGACGATGATCGCCACGGGGATGATCCAGTCGATGGGCCCGTCGACGTACTCGGTGAAGTGGTACGGCGGCGCGATGCTCGCCCAGGGGAAGAGCAGCAGGATCACGGCGATGCCGAAGTTGGACGGGTTCATGTAGTGGCGGAGCCGGCCCCGGACCGGGGCGCGCAGGACCCACTTGGTGCCGACGGCGACGATGACGCCGAAGACCATCACCCACACCCGGTCGTTGACATAGGTGAGCATGTTCAGCGCGAGGCCGGTGATATGGGCGGGGAGGAGGAATTCGATGAGGCCGCGCGGTCCGGCGCCACGGAAGCGCGGGGGCCGGTTCTCCACCCGGGCGGCGACCAGCTCCAGGCCGATCTCGGTGGTGTAGGCGGTGGCGAGCGCGATGAAGGGCCAGGTCCAGGGCTGTTCGAAGCCGAGGACCGTGTAGCCGAGGATGTTGAAGACGCTCATCGAGATCGCGAACCGGCGCAGCGCCGTGACGACCTTCGGATCGTGGCGCGGTACGGCGGTGGCCTGTCCGGTCATGTCCGTCACTTCTCCTTCGCCTGGCCGGCCTGGGTCGTGGTGGCTGCTGTTGCCTTCGTGGCTGCTGTCGTGGTCGTGGCTGTCTTCGTCGTCGTGGCTGTCTTCGCCGTGGCTGTCGTCGCTGTCGTCGCCGTGGCTGTCCCGGCTGTCTCCGTCGTCCGGGCGAGCTGGGGCTCCTTGCCCGCGTCCGTCTTCCCGGACAGCCGGGTCGCCCCCTCGTCCAGCCGGATCGTGTGCCGGCCGCTGTCCAGGCGGAGTTCCGCCTGACGGATCTCACCGTTCCGGTCCCGCCAGCGCAGCTCCACCGGGAGCGGTCCGCGCACGTCGTCGCCGAGACCGAGGTGGATCTCGTGGCTGCGCTTGCCGGAGTGGCCGCCGCCGCCGTCGACGCGGCCGACCCGGCGGGAGCCGTCGGGGAGGGTCACCACGGCCTGGGCGTCGATCACCGGCGAGCCCGAGGGGTGGGTGAGGGTGAGCCCCAGGTGGTCGCCGGGGGCCTTGCTCCGGTTGCTGTAGAAGACGGGCTCGCCCCACTGGCGGGCCACGGCCATGTCGAGACGGCCGTCGCCGTCGGCGTCACCGGTGGCGATGCCCCGGGTCGGGATCGGCACGTCCATGCCGAGGCGGCTCGCGAGGTTGGCGTACCGGCCGCCGCCGCTCTTGGCGAAGAACCGCAGGGTCTGGTCGCCGCCGATGTCGTCGCCCTCCTTCACATGGGGCCACCACAGCGGGTTGGAGGTGAGGGCGTCGTTCGCGGTGGCCAGCTCCTGGAGCTGGGGCCAGCGGTTGGTCTTGCCCTTGACGAAGCCGGTGGTCTGGGCGATCTCCAGGGTGCCGTCGTTGTCGAAGTCGCCGGTCTTCACATCCCAGCCCCAGCCGGACCAGGCCGTCCCCAGGGGGACGCTCCTGTCCTCGTACGGGGCGACGCCCTCGGAGAACCGCTCGCGCAGGGCGCTCTGGTCCTTCGCCTGGTTGATGAAGGTGAAGTTGGACTCCTGGATGCCGAAGGAGGTGGTGATGTTGCTGACGAACATGTCGTGAAGGCCGTCGTTGTCGAGGTCGCCGAAGTCGACGCCCATGCCCTTGAAGGAGCTGCGGCCCAGCTGCTTGGAACGGGGCACCATCGGGTCGCGCGGGCCGTCCACCGCCATGAACTTGATCTTCCCGGGGCGGGAGCGGTTGTGCAGCAGCCGCGAGGTGCCGAAGTCGTGGGCGAGATACAACTCGGGCAGCAGGTCGCCATCGAGGTCGGCGGCGGACGCGCCGAGGGTCCAGCCGTTGCGGGTGTCCTCGGGCAGCGCGTTCTCGGTCTCCTCGAAGCCCTTCGCGGTCCAGCGCAGGACGATGTCCTCGCCGCCGTTCTGGGCGTGCGACAGGGAGTGGTTCATCTCCACCCCGCCGTCCTTGGACGGGTCGAGGACCGGACTGTCGGGGAAGTAGTTCCCGATCAGGATGTCGTCGTGGCCGTCGCCGTCGAAGTCGGCGATCGTGACGGCGTTGCTGTTCCACTGCGGGCCGGTGTAGATGGTGTCGCCCACGCCCCGGATCAGCTCCACCGGGGTGAAGGAGGCCGGGGCCAGGCCCTCGGCGGCGGGACGGGCCTGGAAGACGACGGGCGTGCGGCCCCAGTAGTAGACGAGCAGGTCGGTGGCGCCGTCCTCGTTGAAGTCGCCGGCGGCGCAGCCCATCGGTGCCATGGTGGAACTCATCGGCAGCGGCGCGGGATCCAGCGCGAAGGGCCGGTAGCGCCCGGAGCCCTTCCCCGGCGTCGGGGTGACGACGACCTGGTCGATCCTCGGGTCCGTGACGCACAGGTCGTTGGCGAGGCCGTCGCCGTCCACGTCGTTCATCGAGACACCGGCACCGACCGAGGAAATCCATGCCTCGATGTTGCGGTATTTCTTGTTCACCTTGCGGATCGTCTGCTGGTCAAATCCTTCCGGCAGCGCTATCGACATGGGTGTGAAGGAATAGTCCTCGGCCATCCGATTGGCCTCGGCCTCCGACACACTGGGCAGCCGGACCGCATAGAAAACGCTCACCATGAGAGTGAGTGCGATGATTCCTGGAAGCTGATTACGCATTCGGGTTCGCAGGTTCATGGGTTCTGGCGCTCCCCTCGTGAGGTGATCTCATCGGCTATTGCGCGGCGCCACCGCTCGTAGTCGTCACCGGTCGCGGGGCCCTGGGGCCTGGTCCGCCGGCACACGAGCGCCGCCTCCTTCGGCTCCAGGCCCGTCAGGGTCCTGACGGCGAGCCGGTTCTGCTCCACGGTCAGCCCGGCCAGCTCCCGGGCCTCGGCGGCGAACGCCACTCCCTGGAGCAGCTGGGGGCGGTACGGTCCGGCGCGGTGGGCCAGCTGCTCCAGCTCGTCCGCGCGCGCCCCGCAGGCGTAGGCCGCGGCCAGCCCCGTACCGCTGAAGAGGTCGGGCCGCCGCTGGTGGGGGAACTTCTCGATCAGGGTCGCGGCCAGATCCGGGTCGGTACCGGCGACGAACCACACCGCCCGGCCGATGCCCTGGTCAACGGCGTTCTGTAGATAGCCGGCGGGCCCCCAGGGCCAGCCGAGGCCGGTGCTCGGGCGCTGGTCGCGCACATAGCGGTCGGTGTGGAAGTACGCCTGGTGGAAGCCGTACCCGTCGAGGATCAGCCACCGGATCAGCGGATCGGTACGGCCGATGTCGGGCCAGAGCGGGCGGGGCAGCCGGGCCAGCGCCCAGCCGATGCCGACATAGGCCATGTAGACGTGGTGGCGGCCCTGGCCCGACAGGAGGGCGGCCAGGCGCCGCCCGCCGGTGCCGGGGATCGCGTCGAGGACGGTGGCGCCCATCGCCGCCCCCTCGTAGGCGAACCCGCGAAAGCGCTCCGGCACACCGGCGAGACAGTGCTCCAACTCCGCGACGGTACGCGTCCCGACCGCGTGGCCATATCCTTCGAGAAAGCTGCGACCGACGGTCTCCAAAAGCTCCTGGGCTTCCGGGCTTTTCCTGTGGAAGCCCCGCTTGTCGAGACTGGTCTCGGAAATGCTGGGTGTGAGAATGCGGCGCCTCAGCGCACGCAAAAGAGCCGACATGGTGCTCTACCGCCCCTCGCCGAATTCGGCCTCGCATACGTGGGGGAACTGTCAGTGAATCTACACAGCACCACCGAAGAGGCGGCTACTTCAATAATGCTCAACCAGCGGTTGTGGAGATCCGGTCACGGATGTTTAGACGCCACTGTTCATAGGCGGGTACGCCGTCGATATCGCCGGGCCGTACCGCGCCGCCGCCCGGGGCTGTGCCCGGCTCCACGGCGCAGTCGTCGGCCAGGGCGACCGCCCCGGCCAGGGTCAGCCCGGCGAGGGCGCCGAGGGCCGTGTGGGTGTGCTCCGGCACCGTACCGGCGTACGCACGGGCCTTGGCGGCGAAGACGGCGCCCTGGCCCAGCTCGCCCCGGTGGCCGTCCGCCGCCCGGCGCAGCAGGGCCAGATCGCTTTCGGTGAAGGAGCCGGCGAAGGTGGCGGCCAGCCCGACGCCGCTCCACAGGTCCGGCCGGCGGGCCTCGTCGAAGCCGTCCACGGCGGCGGCGACCCGGTCGGCCCGTGCGCCGTGGATGAACCAGAGCGCGCGGCCGATGCCCTGGTCCACCGCGCGGGCGAAGTAGCCGGGGTGGCCCTCCCAGTCGTACGGGGCGGGCACGCGCTGCTCGTCCACGTACCGGCCGGTGTGGAAGTAGGCGAGGTCGAAGCCGTAGCCGTCCACGGCCAGCCAGCTCATCTGCGGGTAGGCGGCCCCGGTCAGATCGGGGACGGCCTTCTTCCACAGCCGCCGGGGCAGGCGGGCCAGGGCGAAGCCGATCCCGATGTAGGCGAGGAAGACATGCGGCCCGGCCGGGCCGAGCAGCAGCCGGCGGGCCCGGCCGCCGCCGGTGGGGGCCATGGCGTCCCGGAGGGTGAGGGCCATGGTGGCGCCCTCGTACGCGAAGCCGCGCAACTCGGCGTCGACCAGGCGGATCCGGGCCTCGGTCTCCCGGTGGCCGGGGTCGTCGATGGCCCACTCGAAGCCGCAGACGACCGCCTGGGGGATGGCCTCCAGGCGGCGGGTGGCGGGCGAGGGCGGCACCGGGAAGCCGCGGGCCGCGAAGTCCACGTCGAGCGGCGACGGGGCCATCAGGAGTCGGCGCAGTGAGCCAAGGACGGTCGGCATGGTCGGTGCCTCCGGATGTGTACCTGCCACGCGGATGTGGCCGGGAGCACCATGGTCGAACCCGGTGCGGACGACCGGCATCTCCGCGCGTGCGCTACTGGCGTGCCACCGCGCCACCGGGCTGCCCGGCGGCGGGGGAAGGGCGCGGGGCGGGCGTGGTCGCCAGCCGGGCGAGCCGCCGCAGGGCGATGTCCAGCGCGTCCGCGACGAGTTCACCGGCGCCGAAGCCGCCCCGGACGCCGGTCAGGCCGCCGGTCAGGCCGCCGGTCAGGGCACCGCCGGGGGACGGGGGCCGCGCACCGGAGACAGGGGGCGGGGGTACGGCTTCGGGTACGGGTCCGGCGTCGAGTGCGGGCGCGGGTACGGGTCCGGCCTCGGGTCCGGCCTCGGCCCCGGCGGGGTGCGGCAGGGCGGCGGGCGGCTCACCGGCCGCCGAGGCGACGACTGCGCCGTCGACCGTGCCGCCGATCGCGCCATCGATCGCGTCGAGGATTTCCCGCACCTCGCCCAGGGAGTGCCCGCCGACCTCGATCAGCGCCCGGATCAGCACCAGCCGGCCGAGCCCGCCCTGCTCGCCCCGCCCGCTCCCCCGCCCGCTCCTTCGGCCGTCCTCCCCGCCCCTCGGGACGAGCAGCCCTTCCCGCGCATAGCGCCGGAGCGCCGTCGCGGGAATCCCTGACGCGGCACTGAGTTCGGACATACGCATGGACATACCTCTTTCCGAAGCGCCCGGATGGTCCACCGGAAACGGCCGGAGGGAATCCGCCCGGCGGGCCCGGCACACCGGGGGTACGGATGAACACCCGCGCGCAAGAGCGCCGCTCCGGACATTTCCGAGAGCCGTCGCGCACGACGCCGGCTCTCTTGATCCCACTCCGTTTTGACGAAATGTCAGAAACTCGCCGGCGCTTCGGAGCAACCCCGCCCCAGGGGTGGGGTCAGGTCACGGGACGTGCCGTGACCTCCTCGTTCGCCACCGGTCGCGCACAGCGCTCACAGGCCAGATCCACCCGCACGTCGCCTTCGCATCCAATGTGCTCAATGCGCCGGGGCGGCCCTGCCTCACCCGAAAGATATCGGTCACCCCACTGCATAAGCGCCACCACGGCAGGGGTGAGGTCGCGGCCCATCTGTGTGATGTGGTACTCATACCGCGTAGGCCGGTCCTGGTACCGTACGCGCTCCAAAATCCCGTATTCGACAAGGCGATTCAGCCGGTCGGTCAGGACGTTCCGGGCAATGCCCAGATCTCCGAGGTGACCGTCGAACCGCTTGATACCGAGCAGCACGTTGCGAACGATGAGCAACGACCATCTCTCACCCACCACTTCCAGTGCGTGGGCGAGAGAGCAATCCTGCCCCTCATAGATACGCCTGAGCATTGGGCTATGCTAACCCGGAGTGAGTTGCTTGAACGAACCGATGGGAAACCTGACAGCCCCCGCCGTCCCGCACCGGTACCGTCCGGCCGCGGCGCGAACCCCTCGTGTCCTTCACCCGACGACCATCACGGACGGCATGCGAAAGCGATCAGCGGCAACACGGGAAGTCCTTCTCAGCGCGGCCGCCGAGGCGTTCGAGCAAAGCGGCTTCGGCGAAACCCGTCTGGAGGACGTCGTCGCCGGCCACGATGTGAGCAAAGGCGCCCTCTACTTCCACTTCCCCTCCAAGGAAGCACTCGCCGCCGCCGTCATCGACGCGGCCTACGGGCCCTGGCCGGAACGTCTGGAGCTGCTGCGGCCCGCGTATCCACGGGCGATGGCCCGGCTGGTGGCGCTGGGCCGGCAGATCATCGACGCCTACCGGAGCGATGCGGGCATGCGGGCGGGCCTGCGGCTGATGACCGAGGTCAGCTCCGCGACACCGGCCCTGGCACGCCCCCTCGTCGACGGACTCGCCGCCGTCGAAGGGCTGTTGGCCGAGGCGGCGGAGCAGGGCGATCTGCTGCCCGGCACCGACGTCCGGCGCACGGCCCGGCTGATTCTCGCCGGATTCACCGGACTGCCCCGGATTCCGGGGCGCGGAAACGAACCCGCCCCATCCGCCGACGCGCCGGACCCTCTCGTTCCCGCCGAACGCACCGATGTCACGGAACGCGCCGACGTCACAGAACTCGCCGAACTCGCCGAACTCACGGAACTGGCCGACGACATGACCGGGCTGTGGCTCGCCCTTCTGCCGGGTCTGGTCCGCGACGAATGCAGGGCTGAATTGACCTCCGTACTCACCGGGGACCATCCCTCCTCGTAACGCTGTTCCTCCGCACCACCGGCATACCCAGCACAACGGCGTTGGCCGCATCGCCACCGCCGAGTGCGCAAGCCTGGAGAAGTGCGCCCGGGCGGGCGGCTGCTGAGATGAACGCCAGGATTTACGACCCTGGAGGTTCGCACATGGCAGCCGGCACGGACGCGCTCCTTGCGGGGCGCGACACATTCGGCGTTTCCCGACGCCCCTCACCCACCGGTCCCGCGAAGGTGCGGCGATGAGGCCCGCCCGGAGCCGGGGGCTGATCCCGCGGCCCCTGCTCTTCTGGTCGGGTGTCGTGATCTGCTCGGGCGGCGTGGTCGAACACCTCCGGATGTTCGTCCACGCCGCCGAGATGGACTTCCACATGGCCCATATGGGCATGGGCGCGGGAATGTGGGTGGCGATGGCCGCCATCGTGGCCGGCCTGGTCCTCGCGGGCTTCGGCCTGGTGCCCCGGCGGCCGACCGCCGGGGAGACACCGGCCGAGCCTGCCACCGTGGGGACACCTGCCGAGCCGGCCGCTGTGGGGCCGGCGGCCGATTCCCTGCCCGCCCCCGCTGCCGCCGTCTCCCCCGCCCGGCGTGCCACCCTGCGCCGCAGGCTGATCGCCGTGCTCTCCTTCGCCCTCGTGGTGGACCAGCTGAAACCGGCCACGCTCGCCTTCATCATGCCGGGCGCCCGCGCCGAGTTCGGCCTGACCTCGACCGAGGTCGCGCTGCTCCCGATGGGCGGGCTGACCGGGACGGTCCTCGGGTCCCTGCTCTGGGGCCATCTCGCGGACCGCATCGGGCGGCGCGCGGCCGTGCTCCTGGCAGCGCTGCTGTTCGTGGCGACCACCGTGTGCGGGGCGATGCCGAGCTTCGAGGCGAGCGTGCTGATGTGCCTGCTCATGGGCATGTCGGCGGGCGGCATGCTGCCCATCGTGTACGCGCTCATGTCCGAGGTGCTGCCGGGCCGCCACGGGCTGATGGTCCTGACCGCCGGCCTGACGACGGTCGGCGGCTATCTCGCGGCCAGCGGCCTCGCCTCGGTCTTCGAACCCCTCTACAGCTGGCGCGTGCTGTGGTTCCTGCAACTTCCCCTGGCGCTGGCCCTGCTGGCGCTGAACCGGTGGATCCCGGAGTCCCCCAGCTTCCTCGCCTCCCAGGGCAGGATGGCCGAATCCCGGCGGATGGCGGACCTCTTCGGGCTCTCCACGGCACCGCCCGAGCCCCGTACCGACCGGGGCGTCGGCGCCCTCCTCGGCCCGGACCACCGCCGCCAGACACTGATCATCTCCGGCTTCGCCCTCTCCTGGGGCTTCGTGCACTGGGGCTTCGTCACCTTCCTGCCGACGGTGCTCGCGGAGACCGGGACGTCGATACCGCCGTCCCGCATCCTCTTCGGGTCGTCCCTGCTGTCGATCCCGGGCACGGTCCTCGCCGCCTGGCTCTACAGCCGCTGGTCGTCCCGGCGGACGATGACCCTGTACGGGGCGATCACCGCGCTGTCGCTGGCGGCGCTGACCACGGTGCCGCTGAACGACGCCAAGGTCGCGGTTCCCGTCCTCATCGGGCTGCTCACCGGGACCAGCGGCGTCGTCGCGGTCCTCGGCCCGTACACCGCGCAGGTCTATCCGACGGCGTTCCGGGGGCTGGGCAGCGGGCTGTCGGCGGCGTGCAGCAAGTCGGGCGGCATCTTCGGGCCGCCGCTGGTGGGCTGGATGATGAGCTGGCTGTCGATCGGGCGGGTGGCCACGGTCATCGCGATCCCGATGGCCCTCGCCACGGCGTCGATCGCCCGCTACGGCAAGGAGCTGGTGGGGCCCCGGACGGGCGCGGACGACGGTGTACGCGGCCCCGACCGTGATCGCGATCCCGGCCCCGGCCCCGGCTCCGTACCCGACCAGGACCGGGGCAAGGACTCGGCTGTCAGCCGCTGACAGCCTTGTCCGAGGCACCTGAACAGGGGTGGGGGCGGATGCCGTGGGCGTCCTCCCTCACCCCTCCCGTGTGCCCGGTCCGGCCGCGGGGTCCTGGGCGGCGGGTCGGCTCCGGCCGTTCCACAGCCGGAGCTTCTCCGGGTTGCGGACCGCCCAGATACGGGTGACGCGACCGCCGTCGACACCGAACGCCGCCACGGTCACGGTGACGCCGGCCTGCCGGGCCACCAGGCCGGGCCGCCCGTTCACGGTCCGCTCCAGCAGCGTCAGGCCGGGGGCGCGGCCGGCGATGTGGATGAGATACGCGGCGATGCGCCCGCCGCCCTCGACCGGGCGGAGGGCGGCCCCGGCCAGTCCACCGCCGTCGGCGGTCATCGTGGCGTCGGGGTCGAGGAGACCGACGAGGGCTTCGATGTCCCCCGCCTCCCACGCCTCCCGGAAACGCCGCACCACACCGGCCTGCCCGGCCACCGGACCTTCCGGAGCCCGCGCGGCGCGCATCCGCCGGCGGGCCGAGGACGCCAGCTGCCGGCAGGCCGCCGGCGTCCGGCCGACGATCCCGCCGATCTCCGCGAAGGGGTACCGGAAGACGTCGTGCAGCACGAACGCCACCCGTTCGGCCGGCGTCATCGACTCCAGGACGACGAGGAAGGCCATGCTCACCGACTCGTCCAGGGTGACCCGGTCGGCCGGGTCGCCCCCGTCGCCCGCCGGCCCGCCGGTCCACTCCGTACGGTCGGGCAGCGGCTCGGGGATCCACGCGCCGACGTACCGCTCGCGCCGGACCCGCGCCGAGCCGAGCAGGTCCAGGCAGACCCGGGTGGCCACCGTCGTCAGCCAGGCCCCTGGCGACGCGATCGCCTCCTGCCGCCGCCTCGGCATCGCGTACCAGCGGGCGTAGGCCTCCTGAACGGCGTCCTCGGCCTCGGCCCGTGAACCGAGCAGCCGGTAGGTGATGTTGACCAGTCGGCTCCGCTCGCCGACGACCGCCCCGGGGCCCGGCTCGTACCGGTCGTGATCCGGCTCGGACGGGATGCTCATGGTCTCGGCCTCTCCCCGGTTCCTCCCGGCCGCCTCCGCCCACTCCCCCCGGCGGGAGCGGGAGCCCCCGGCGGAGAGCGGTTTCGGCGCCGCGCCTCACATGTCGCGGGCCCACGTCGTCGGAGTAACGAGACACTACCGATGCCCTGCCGCGAGGCAGAAGAGGGGACCGCGCCATGGCCCGACGGACGACGGCGGAACACCACAAGCTCACCTTCCTGCGGGTCGCGATCGCCCTCCAGACCTCGGCCCTCCTCTTCCAGACGGTCACCGCCGGGCTGCTGATGTCCTCGTCCCACGGCCGTGCGCCGCACGACATCGGATCGCCCGTGATGTACGGCGCGTCGATGGTGTACGTGCTCGCCGCGATCCTGGCGTGGCGGCCGGGCGGCGGGCCGTTCCGTCCCGTCCTGTACGCGTCCGGCTTTCTCGTACTCGCGTCGGCGCAGGTGGCGCTGGGCATCGCGCAAGTGACCCGGCTCCATGTCCCGCTGGGGATCCTCATGTTCGGCCTGAGCGTGGTCGCGCTGGCCCGGGTGCTGTCCGCCCGCTCGGAGCAGGGTTCCCGCACCCGGCCGTGACGACCACACGGGCCGCCCCCTCCCCGGGGACGGCCCGTGCACGGCGCGACGGCGGCAGGCGCCAGGCAGCAAATGCCAGGCAGCAGGCGTCAGGTGTCAGGCTGGGACGGCCACCGTCTCCTTCTCCGCCCGCGGCTCCGTTTCCTCCCCGGGCTCCGCGCCGCCCGCCGGTCGCAGGCCGTCGACCACGTGCTCCGACAGCGCGGCCACCGTCGGCCGCGCCCACAGGATCGTCGGCGGCAGGTCCAGCCCGTACCGGCGGTGCAGCCGTACCCGCAGTGCGACGGTCATCACGGAGTCGACGCCCAGTTCCACCAGCGGGCGCTTCATGTCGATCTCGTCGGCGCCGAGGTTGAGTTCGGCGGCGACCTGCGCCCGTACGTCGTCCGTGACCCGTTCCCGGGCCTCCTCGGCGGACAGGCCCTCGATCTCGGCCGCGAAGGACTGGCCGCCGGCGGTGCCGTCACCCTCGTCGGAGACGGTCAGCTCCCGGAACATCGGCAGCCGCGGGGTGTGCGGCGGTGTCGGGACCACCCGCAGGACGGCCTGGTAGGCGGCCTGGAAACGGTCGCCGAACGCCCACGCCCGGAACGCCTCCGAGACCGAGACGGCCTCCAGGCCCCGCGAGTTGGCCTCGAACATGGTGGTCGCGATGTCGGCCGAGAGACCGAGGCCGCGCCACGCGGTCCAGCCGATGCTGACGGTCTCGGTGTGCCCGCCCGCGTTGCGGTGCGCGGCGAGCGCGTCGAGGAAGGAGTTGGCCGCCGCGTACCCGGCCTGTCCCGACAGCCGGGCGAACTGGCCGCAGGACGAGAAGAGGACGAAGAAGTCGAGCGTGCCCGGCGGGAAGAGCCGGTGCAGCACCATCGCCCCGGTGGCCTTGGGCGCGAGCACCTCCCGCAGCCCGTCCGGTTCCACCTTGTCGACCAGGGCGTTGTTGACGACGCCCGCCGCGTGGACGATGCCGCGCACCGGGGGCAGTCCGAGCGCGCCGGGCGCGAGTGCGGCGGCGACCTGGTCGGCGTCCGTGATGTCGAGCACCAGCACGCCCACGGTCACGCCCAGCGCCTCCAGGGCGAGCACGCCGTCGATCTGCCGTCGTACGTCCGGGTCGGTGACGGTCTCCCAGGCGGCGCGCGGCGGCAGGCCGCGCCGGCCGGCGAGCAGGAGGCGGCGGGCGCCCCGGTCCACGAGCCAGCGGGCCACTTCCAGGCCGAGCGCCCCGAGCCCGCCGGTGATCAGTACGGTGCCGGAGGGCGAGCACTGGAGCGGGGTGCCGTCGGCGCTGCGCTCGATCCGGGCGAGCCGGGCGGCCAGGGGGCCGTCCCCGGTGAGGGCGACGACGTCCTCCTGGCCGGCGAGGCCGCGCAGGACGGCGAGCAGCCGCGTACCGGTGGTGCCGTCCACGGCGGGCAGTCCCGCGGCGGGCAGGTCGACGGCTCCGCCCCACAGTCCGGGGTGGTCGCCGGCGATGATGCGGGACACGCCCCACAGCGGCCCGTGGGCGACCGACCGTTCGTCGTGGGCGTCCCGTACGCCGCTGGTCAGGCACCACACCCGCTGGGGGGCGAGCCCGCCGGCGGTGTTGGCGTGGATCTCGGCGACGCGCTGGACGGTACGGATCAGGGTCCAGGTGACGCGTTCGGCGGACCGTTCCACGGGCTCGTCGCCCTCGTCACCTCCGTCACCTTCGTCACCGGCCCCGGGGGCGGGGGCGACGACGATGGCGCCGGGCCGGGTGAACAGCTCCGGGCCGAGCACGGCGTCCGGTCCCGTACCGGCCAGGACGCAGGGCACTCCGGCGGCCGCGCACTGCTGCGCCAGCGGGCCGGTGACGGCGGGGTCGCCGATGAGGACGAGTTGTTCGACGGCGGTGGCGGGGGCCGCGCCGGGCCCGTCGAGCGGCACCGGGCGCCAGACGATCTCGTGGACGAGGTCTCTCGGCAGGACGGCGGTGCCCAGGTGTTCGACGGCCGCGAACCGGAGGCCGGTCACCTCGCAGACGACCTCCCCGCTCTCGTCGGCGACCTGGACGTCGACGGTGTCGTGGGGCGAGCGGGGGGAGCGGATCGCGTGGACGACGATGCGGGCGGGCGGTTCGCCGCGCCAGCCGACGGACTCGATCGAGCGGGACATCCAGAGCACGGTGGCATCGCCGGGCGAGACCACCATGGCGCTGATGGTGAGCGCGCCGTCGATGACGTGCGCCCAGCTGGCGGCCGTGCGCGCGGGCGGGGGCACGATGTCCAGGACGGCGAGCTGTTCCCGTTCGTCGTAGCGGAGTTCGTCCAGGGTCCAGGGGAAGGCGTAGCCCTCGACGCCCATCCGGGCGAACATCTCGTCGGCGCGGGTGAGCGAGCCCTCGGGGAGCCGGGAGCGGAGGGCGGCGCGGTCGATCCGGCCGGTGGGCGCGGGGGCGCCGGGGGCGAGGCTCGCCGTGGTGTGGGTGATCCACTCGTCGCCGTCGTCGCTCTCGGCGCCGTCGTAGCCCCCGGAACCGGAACTGGTGGCCCCGGCACTGTCATCGGCGAGCCGGGTGGCGAGCGAGAGCGACCTGCCCTCCCGTACCACCTGCACCACCCGGGGCGGTTCGACGGCGAGCGGTGTCCGCAGCACGATGTCCCGGAGCGCGCCGGTGCCGTTCCCGCCCGTCCCGCCCGCTGCCTCGGCGAAGGTGTTGATGATCGAGGCCGCCGGGGTCACCTCCACGCCGACCAGGCCGTGGCTCTGCGGATAGGGCCGGGTGGTCATGTCGAGCCGGGTCTGCCACACCTGCCGGGACGGGGAGCCGCTGACGGTCATCCGTCCGCCGAGGAGGCTGTGGCGCGCGGGGTCGTGCCCGCTGCCGAGGCCGCTGTCGGCGGCGGACTCGGGGAAGATCCAGTACGGGCGGTGCTGCCACACCGCCGGGGGCAGGGGCAGCGGGGCTCCCGCGCCGTGGTCGCGGGACCAGTCGACGGCGGCGCCGTGGCAGTGCAGGGTGGCGAGGTTGCCGAGCAGGCCCGCCGGGCCGGGGGTGTCCCGCCGGAGGGTGCCGGTGACGGCCGTGTCCTCGATGCCGAGGGCGAGCAGGGTCTCGCTGACGGAGTGCGCCACGACCGGGTGCGAGGAGATCTCGGCGAACAGCCGGTGCCCGTCCTCGGCGGCCGCCGCGACGGCCTCGGTGAACCGGACCGGGCTGCGCAGGTTCGTCACCCAGTACGCGCTGTCCCGGGCCGCCGTCGAACGGGGGTCGGCCAGGGCGGTGCTGTAGAGCGGGACCGTCGCCGGGCGGGGCCGCAGCAGCCGGGCGGCGGCGGCGACCTCGGCGGCGACCTCGTCCACCTGCGCGCTGTGGAAGGCGATGGCCGAGTCGACGGGCCGGACCCAGACCCCGGCGTCGCGCCAGGCGGCCACGGCCCGTTCGATCGCGTCCCGGTCGCCGGAGACGACGGTGGACGCGGGCGCGGCGGAGATCGCCGCCTCGGCCCCCGGGTGGTCGGCGAGCTGCCGGCGGGCCTCGTCGAAGGGCAGGCCCACCATGGCCATCGCGCCCCGCCCCTCCAGCCGCTGGAGCGCGGCCGCGCGGCGGCAGGCGAAGCGGGCCGCCTCCTGACGGCCGAGGACACCGGCGGCCACGGCGGCCGCGATCTCCCCGACGGAGTGCCCGACGACCGCGCCGGGTTCGACGCCACGGGCCCGCCACGCCTCGGCCAGGCCGGTCTGGAGCGCGAACGTCAGCGCCTGGATGTGGGCGGCCGTCCAGGGGCCGCCGCTGGTCAGCGCCTCGCGGGGGGTCCAGCCCAGCTCCTCGCGGAAGACGTCCGCGAGCGAGTCGACGGCCGCCGTGAACGCGGGGTCGTGGTCGAGCAGGTCCCTGCCCATGCCGGACCACTGCGCGCCGTGGCCGGAGAACACCCACACGACCGGGGTCTCCTGGCCGGGCGCGGCCCGCCCGGTGGCCACGCCCGGGAGGGTGGCGTCCGTACCGTCGGCGGCGAGGGCCCGCAGCCGCCCGGTCAGCTCGGCGGTGGAGCCGGCGACGACGGCGGCGCGGCGGGCGAGGTGGGAGCGGCGCAGCGCCAGGGTGTGGCCGACGGAGTCCAGCGGGGTGCCGGGGTGGTCGGTGAGCCAGTCCGCGACGGCGCCGGCGAGGGAGCGCAGGCCGGCGTCGGACGCGGCGGAGAGGGGGAGGACGGCGGGACGGGCCCCGGAGGAGGCGTCGTGGTGGGAAACGCCGTGGTCGGAGGCGTCGTGATCGGAAGCGTCGTGATCGGAGGCGTCGTGATCGGAGGCGTCGTGATCGGAAGCGTTCGTCCGCGCAGCCCCCTCGGGGCTCTCCCCCGGCCTCTCCTCAGGGCTCTCCTCCAGGATGACGTGGGAGATCGTCCCCCCGACGCCGTAGCTGGAGACCCCGGCCCGCCGGGGCCGCCCCTCGGCGGGCCACGGCCGCAGCTCCCTGACGAGCGCGAGCCCGCAGGTGTCCCAGTCGACACCGGGCGTCGGCTCCCCGTGCAGGCTGGGCGGGAGCTGCCGGTGCCGCAGCGCCAGTACGGTCTTGATGACCCCGGCGATGCCCGATCCGCCCTCCACATGGCCGATGTTGGGCTTCACCGACCCGATCAGACAGGGCCGGCCGGGCTCGCGGCCGGCGCCGAAGACCCCGGCGAGCGCGCTGATCTCCTCGCCGTCGCCGGTGGGGGTGCCCGTGCCGTGCGCCTCGACGTAGTCGACGTCCCCGGGGGCGATGCCCGCGCGTTCGTAGGCCTTCCGCAGCATGTGTTCCTGCGCCCGGCCGTTGGGCGCCATCATGCCGTCGGAGCGCCCGTCCTGGAACACGCCGCTGCCGCGCAGGACGGCCTGGACGGGGTCGCCGTCACGGAGGGCGTCCGCCAGCCGTTTGAGGACCACGACCCCGGCGCCCTCGCCGCGCCCGTAGCCGTCGGCGTCCTTGTCGAACGCCTTGCTCCGGCCGTCCGGGGACATCGCCCCGGCGCCGTGGAGCGCCACGTTGAGCGCGGGGGTCGCCATGATGTTGAGGCCCCCGACCACGGCGAGGGGGATCTCACCGGCGATCAGGCTCTGCCGGGCCAGGTGCAGCGCGGTCAGCGAGCCCGCGCAGGCCGTGTCGACGGCCATGCTGGGTCCGCGCAGGTCGAGGAAGTAGGAGACCCGGTTGGCGATGCCGTAGAAGGTGGTGCCGTTGACGGCGTACGCGCCGGTGCGGGGGATGTCCTCCAGCAGGCGGCGCCCGTAGTCGTTGGAGTTGGCGGCGGCGTACACGGCGGTGTCGGTCCCGCGCAGGGAGAGCGGGGGGATGCCCGCGTCGGCGAGGGCCTCCCAGGTGAGTTCGAGCATGAACCGCTGCTGCGGGTCGAGGAAATCGGCCTCCCGGGGGGAGATGCCGAAGAAGTCGGCGTCGAACCCCTCGATGTCGTCGAGGAAGGCTCCCCGGCGCACGGTCTCCCGCATGATGGCGGTCGCCTGCGGGCTGCCC
Organism: Streptomyces yaizuensis; assembly: GCF_034961445.1. Lineage (NCBI taxonomy): Bacteria > Bacillati > Actinomycetota > Actinomycetes > Kitasatosporales > Streptomycetaceae > Streptomyces > Streptomyces yaizuensis. The sequence goes on along the minus strand of NZ_BSBI01000016.1, from coordinate 48,470 downwards.
GCCGCGTACGGCTTCCAGCGCTTGTCCGGCATGTCGCCGACCGTGCTGCGGCCGTCCGCGAGAAACTCCCAGAACTTCCGCGGCGAGTCGAGGTCCGGGGCAAACCTGCAACTCATGCCGATGATGGCTATGGCTTCGTCGGACGTTGCTTTCTCCGTCAAGTCCTCGCTCCTGTTCAATTCACCGAACGGACACGCCGCACCGGGGCACGGGCGTCCACCGCGGCCGGATTCCGTGCGCGGTGGGGCGCGGGCCCTCTGTCTGTCCTGTCTGGGGAGCCGGGCCACGGGGCCCGGTCCGTCAACTCGTGTACGGCGGCGCTGTTGCGCACAGCGCTGCCGCCCTGTACCGCTCCGTACCGTTCTGCGCCGCCTCGTTGTCGTGCGGTGGCTGCGGCGTCATGGCGTCGTAGCCGCGTGGCGGCCGCTTGTGAACGTGCCGCGCCGCACCGCTCGGTCCACGGGGGTCGGCCGCGCGACGGCGAGCGGCCCCGCTGAGCGAAAGGTTCTGTCCGGCGCCTGCTGTGTGACAACTTCTGTCGTGCGGCGTGCCGGGGACCCTCCGGAGTGCGGTGGGAGTCAGCAATCGGCGAGACGTCAGGGGCGGAAGGAGTCCCTAGGCTTCCCGTGGCGGGAGGGCGGTGGCCGTCGCGCCGGCACTCCTTCGCGTCCCCCTTCGTACCGCCCTTCGTACCGTCCTTCGTACCGTCCTTCGTGACCCGGCCGTCCATCGAGGAGCAGGAGCATCCACATGCCCGAGACAGCGGTGAGCCCGTCCCGTTCCGGATCCGTCCCCCGGCCCGCCGACACGGCCGCGCGCTATGCCGCGCTCGGTTACTGGGAGGGCAGGTCGCTGGGATCGCACCTGGCGGCGAGCGCGCGCCGGTTCCCCGACGCGGTCTGTCTCGTCGACGGTCCGGTCCGGATGACCTACGGGGAGCTGCTGGCGCGCGCCGACGGCGCCGCGCGGCGGCTGGGCGCGCTCGGTCTGGAGCCCGGTGACCGAGTGGTGGTGCAGCTGCCGAACTGCTGGGAACACGTCGTCGTCACGGTGGCCTGCCTGCGGCTGGGCGTCCTGCCGGTGTGGACGCTGCCGCAGCACCGGACGCACGAGTTGTCCGGTGTGGTGGCGCACGCGGGCGCCAGGGCGATCGTGGTGCCCGACCGTTTCAAGGGCTTCGACCACCAGGCGATGGGGTGCGAGATCGCCGGGACGGTGTACGGCGTGGAACACGTCCTCGTCGCGGGCGACGAGGTCCGGCCGGGCTGTGTCGACCTGCGGGCGCTGTGCGAGCCCGCCGCCGACCCCGGGGCGGTGGCCGCCGTGCTCGACGCCGCCGCGCCCGGCGGTGCGGAGGTCGCGATGCTCAAGCTGTCCGGGGGGACGACGGGGCTGCCGAAGCTGGTCCCGCGGACCCACAACGACCTCGCCTACATGATCAAGCGGGCGGCGGAGCTGTGCGCGTTCGGGCCCGACACGGTCTATCTCGCGGTCCTGCCGCTCGGGCACGGCTTCCCCAACACCGGCCCCGGGGTGCTCGGCACGCTGCTCTCCGGGGGACGGGTGGTCATCGCCGGCTCACCGGCGCCCGAGGCGGCGTTCGAGGCGATCGAGCGGGAGCGGGTGACGGCCGTGTCGGTGGTGCCGGCGGTCGCGATGCGCTGGCTCGCCCACCGCGCGGAGCACCCGGACACGGACCTGGGGTCGCTGGAACTCCTCCAGGTCGGCGCGGCGCGGCTGACGCCCGAAGCGGCCCGCAGGGTCGGTACGGAGCTGGGGTGCACGCTGCAACAGGTGTTCGGGATGGCGGAGGGGCTGCTCTGCCTGACCCGGCTCGACGATCCGGAGGACGTGGTCCACCACACCCAGGGGCGGCCGATCTGCCCGGACGACGAGATACGGATCGTGGACCCGCGGGGCGGGGACGTGCCCGACGGGGAGCCGGGCGAACTGCTCACCCGGGGGCCGTACACCCTGCGGGGCTACTACGACTCCCCCGCCCTGGACGCGCGGTCGTTCACCGGGGACGGCTGGTACCGCACCGGCGACATCGTGCGGCGGACCCCCGACGGGAATCTGGTCGTGGTGGGCCGGGAGAAGGATGTGATCAACCGGGGCGGCGAGAAGATCAACGCCGAGGAGATCGAGAACTTCGCGTACCAGATCCCGGGTGTGGTCCAGGCCGCCGCCGTGGCCATGCCGGACGCCGAACTCGGTGAGCGGGTCTGCCTGTTCGTCGTGGCCGCCGACGGGTCCCGGGTGGAGTTGGCGGGGATACGGGCGGTCATGATCCGCGCCGGGCTCGCCGCGTTCAAGTTCCCCGAGCGGCTCTTCGAGGTGGCCGCGCTGCCGCTGACGCCCCTCGGGAAGACCGACAAGATGGCGCTGCGGGCGGAGGCGGCCCGGCGGCTGGCGGCGGAGGAGAGCCCGGCGCCCGGCGCGGCGGACCCCGCGGACCCGGCGGGCACGGCACCGGTCACAGAGGACCACGCGGACCCGGCGGGCACGGCACCGGTCACAGAGGACCACGCGGACCCGGCGGACCGGGCCGGCGGGATCGGACCGGGCGGACCGGGCGGACCGGGCGGACCGGGCGGACCGGGCGGACCGGGCGGACCGGCGGAGCTTTCCGGCTGAGTCCCCCGCCGGTCCCGGGCCCCTCCGCCCCGGGCCCCGCCGGCGGCCCGGTGGAGCGCCCGGTGGAGGCCCGGTGGAGCGCCCGGCCACCATGCGGTCAGGGGCTTCCGCTCCGCGCCGCCGTCCTCCATCCTTGCGCCCGGAGCGGGTACGACACCGCCCCGGGCGTCCGCACGCCGGGGCGCACGCGCGGCCGGCCCGCTCCCGGCGACCACCCGGGCGCCCCGGGGCCGGAAGCCGCGTCCGCACAGGAACTGTTTCCGGTCAAGGTAGGGTCGGGTGCTGGCTTGAACAGCCATGTTCACACGGCACACACCGGAGCGGGAGGCAGGGCACCCATGGCCGAGGCGCGCTCGTACCATCACGGCGATCTGCGCTCCGCCCTCCTCGAAGCCGGGCTCGGGCTCGCCCGCCAGGGCGGCGCCGAAGCGCTCGGCCTGCGCGTGGTGACGCGTTCCGTGGGCGTCTCGCCCAACGCCGCCTACCGCCACTTCGCCGACCGGCAGGCGCTCGTCCTGGCCGTCGCGGTGGAGGCGCAGGGCCTGCTCGCCGCGGCCATGCGGGAGGAGATGGCGGCGATCGCGCCGGACGCCGGAGCCGGGGAGCGCGCGCTGGGGCTGCTGCGCGGGGTGGGGACCGGGTACATCCGGTTCGCCCTGACCGAGCCCGGCTGGTTCGAACTGGCCATCCTCACCCTGAAGAACCCGGGGAGCGGCGACGACCCCGGCGAGTCCGTGACCGTGGAGGACCGGGTGCCGCCCCCGTACCAGCTGCTGCTGGACGCGTTGGACGCGATGGTCGACGCCGGGGTGCTGACTCCCGAGCGGCGCGTGAACGCTGAGTGGCTGTGCTGGTCGACGGTGCACGGCTTCGCCGATCTCGCGACCCGTGGACCGCTGTACGGGCAGGAGCACGCGGTCATGGAGCCGCTGGCCGCGCAGGTCGTGGACCGGGTCATCGAAGGACTCGTCCGGGCCGGGTGACGGGTGACGGGTGACCACCGTCCGGCGGCGGGCACCGGAACGGCCCGCCGGGAGTCTCCCGACGGGCCGTGGTGGGGGGACAACGATGTCAGCGCTGCCCGTTTCCGGTACCGGTCACCGGCTCACCGACTCGCCGGCTCACCGATTTCTGACCGCTGATTGCCGATTGCCAATTGCCGACTGCCGACTCAGCGGTGCGACCGGCTCACAGGAAGGAGACGGGGACACCCGCGGGGCCCTGCCCGGTGCTGTCGGACAGACCGACGACGCACTGGACGACCGCGCAGTCCACGGTGCCCCAGACGGTGTCGTCGAAGCGGACGCCCTGGTACTTCTTGGCGACCTTCAGCGGGGTGCTGACCCGGCCGTCGGCACCGGCGGTCACCCGGGCGTTGGCCGGGTTGCACGCCAGCACGCCGGGCTCGACCTCGGCGCACTGACCGACGGAGTAGGTGACACCGGGCTGGAGGCCGCCGCCGGCCACCTGCACCACGGCACCGTCCGCCAGCCCGGACGAGGGCGTCACCGACACCGTCGGCGCCGCCATGGCGGGGGCCTGGAAGGCCACCGTCATTCCGAGTGCGACCACCGAGCCGGCGACTATCTTGGCGACGCGGTTCTTCACTCGCATGAAATCACTCCTTCATGGGGGGAAATTTCGACGCCACGGAGTTCCGAAAAGCATTTTCCGAAGGCGCTCGACCACGACTTTACCGATATAGATGTAGCCGGTCAATGAAATACTAGAGCAATCCGGAGGAAGCGCTTCCGGGGAAATTCCGCTATCTTGCCCGAACGAATTCGGCCTCCTTTTTATAAGTCGGCCGGACGGTTTGCAGAAGCGGTTCGGATGCTTTCGGACACCCGCCGCCGCCCCGGGAGGCTCCCGGAAACGCGGACGGCCCGCCGGGAGTCTCCCGACGGGCCGTGAACGGCGGTGCGCGAAGGTGTACGTGGGCGGCTCAGCCGGGCGGCCGGACCGCCCGGGGCCGCACCCGGGCCTCGTGGTACGCCGTGGGCCCCGAGTACCCGGCCCCGCCCAGGCTCTCGGCGAGGGAGCGGAGGGAGGCGTTCCCCCGCAGCATCCCCTCCAGCGCGGCGGGTTCCCCGGGCGGCGCCGTGCGCTGGAGCCCGAAGAGCACGGTGACGGCGTCCCGCGCCCTCGGTACGCGCGGAGCGGCGATCCGGGCGGTGGCGAAGGGATACAGCAGCACCGAGCCGCCCACGCCGAGTTCGCGTGCGGTCAGCCCGCGCAGCGTGGCCTGGATGACCCCTTCGGCGTGCCGGCCCGGCAGCAGGACGGTCCGCCGCGGGTGCGGATGCCCCTGCCAGGAACCGGTGGCGCGCTGCCCGGCCTCGATCGGGGCGAGCCTGCGCAGGAAGTCCCCGTACGCCACCGTGCCGCTCTCGCCCGCGCCGCGCTCGTACCGGAGCCCGTCGAGCAGGGCCCCGTCGTCGGGTGCGGACGAGGGGTCGAATCCGGCCACCGCCTCCAGGACGAAGGTCCAGCCCTCGGCGCCGGACCGGTTCGGGCCGGGCCGGGCCGGCCCCCCGGCGAGCGCCTGGCCGGAGACGTGGTCGAAGCGGCCTTCGCCGATGAGGAGCAGCTGATCGGCGAGGAAGGTGGAGAGGTCGCGGTAGACGAGCCGGTGGACGCGCGCCAGGGCCGGGGCCGGGGTCAGCGCGAGGGCGGCGCGGGTGATGATCCCGTACTCCCCCTGGCTGCCGCGTACGGCGTCGAAGAGGTCGGCGTCCCGGGTGGGTGAGCAGGGGACCAGGTCGCCGGTGGGGGTGACGACGTCGAGCGCGTGGACGTTGTCGGCCTGGGAGCCGTACCGGTGGCTGGCGCCGCCGAACCCTCCGGCCGCGAGGGTGCCGCCGACGGAGAGCCCCAGGTGGTCGGGGAGGACGGGGGGCGCCAGACCATGCGGAAGGGTGGCGTCCACGACGGTGCTCCACCGGGCGCCGGCATCCGCCGCGACCCGGTCGCCGGCGGGCGGGCCGACGGCGGCGAGCGAGGTCAGGTCGACCACGATCCCGTCGCGGGCCTGGGCCTGGCCGTCGACCGAGTGCCCGGCGCCCCGGGGCACGACCGGGATGCCGCAGGCGCGGCCGAACCGCACGACGGCGGCGATGTCGGCGGCGTCGGCCGGGAGCAGCACGGCGAGCGGCCGGTGGTGGAGCCGGTTCCCGAAGTCGCGGGCCGCGCCGGTGAGGTCGGCGGCGGCGGTGCTGAGGGTACCGCGCAGCTCGGGCACGGGAACGACCCCCGGTCCTGGCGCGGCGGTCCACTCCAGGGTCGCGGGACGGAGCCCGGTCACGGGACGGAGCCCGGTCACGGGGCGAACCCCCACGACCCCACGACGGTGGCGGGGCCCGCCTGCGGCGTACCGTCCGCGCGCTCGGCGAATCCCTTCTGGAACTCCTGGAACGCGGCGAGGTCGGTCAGTTGCATGGCGCCCTCCTCGATGATCGCGACATGGACGAAGGTCACCCCGTCGGCGAGCCGGAGCGAGGCGTAGCGTACGCCTTCGGGCCGCTTCCGGGACAATTCGGCGAAGACATTCTCCACCAGCTCCTGATTGGCGTCGGCGGTTTCCGGGCGCATGGTGTAGCGAACGACGAATGCCGTGTCCTTGGACATGTGTGTTTCTCTCCGTTTCTGCGCGGGGACGGCGTTCCGCGCCTTGCGCAGAACAGGCCGGAATGGACCGGCCGGAATAAGCTGGCCGGATCGAGCCGGGTCAGGAAAGGAAGAAATCCCTCAGCAGGGGCGCGGCGGCCTCCTGGGGGAAGACGTGCCCCTCGCCCCGGATACGGGTGTAGCGGGCCTCGGGTATCCGCCGGGCGAGCGTGGTGCACGTGTCCTGGATCCAGCGGGGGCTGAGGGACCCGCCCAGGACGAGCACGGGGGCGGTGATCCGGTGCAGTGCGTCCCGGGGGATCGCCGCGTGCCGCTCGCTGATGACGCCGTCGTGGACGAGGGTGGGCGCGAGGTCCAGGAAGGTCTCCCACGCCCGGTGCGCCGTGAGCCGTTCGATCACGTCCTCGTCGAAGCGGACGGATTCCCGCCAGAACAGGGTGACGGCCTCCGCCCTGCGGCCCCGCGCGACGAGCCGCCGCAGCCGGTCCAGATAGCCGGGCGGGTTCGGCGGGGCGCCGTAGGGGGGTTCGTACAGCGCCAGCCGGGCCAGGGGCAGGCCCCGGGTGGCGGCGCGGACGGTGATGATCCCGCCGGTGCAGTTGGCGAAGACGGACACCGGGCCGTCCAGGGCCCCGACCACGGCGGTCAGGTCCTCGGTCTCCCGGTCGATGGAGTACTGCCCGGGTTCGCCGCCCCCGCCACCGCCGCTCCCGCCGCGCCCCCGGCGGTCGTAGGTGACCACCGTGAACCGGCCGGACAGCGCGTCGGTGAGCCTGTCGAACATCCCCTTGTGGCTGAGGCCGCCGCCGACGAGGACGACAGGAGGTCCCTCGCCGGTCCGTTCGCAGGCCAGCGGGGTGCCGTCGGCGGATACCACCGTCATGGGCACACGCAGGGGCTGGGGCTGGGGCTCGGGCTCCGGCTCGGTCACCGGGAGTCTCCTTCCGCGTGTCCTCGTGTCGCGGAACAGTTCTCCGGGCACCGACCGGACCGCGATCGTCTCCCCCCGGGCGCCTCTGCATCCTGTCAGCCGGTGGATCACCGGCGCATATTCCAGAGTGCGCTTCCCGGCCCGGTCCGGCCCGTCTCAGCCGGCCCGTCTCAGCCGGCGAGCGGAAGGTCCGCCTTCCGCTCCGGGGACCCGGTGCCCCCGTCCACCGCGTCCGCCGTCGCGGGTTCCGGGCGGCGTCGCAGCAGCAGGGCGGCCAGGACCATGCCGATGAGGACGAACACGGCGCACGCCGTGAACGCGGCCCGCAGCCCCGCCGTCATACCGGCGGCGCCCGGACCGGTGGTGTACGCGGTGGCCACCGAGGTGACGACGGCGATGCCCAGCGCGCCCCCGACCTGGAGGGCGGCGACGGTGACTCCGGAGGCGACGCCGCTGGCCCGCTCGGGGACCCGGGCGAGCGCGGCCACGGACGCGGCGGCCGTACCCGCCCCCAGGCCGGGCCCGAAGACGACCAGGCCCCACAGGATGTCGGGGACGTAACTGCCGTCCGCCGGAACCCGGGACAACAGCAGGGATCCGGCGCAGAGCAGGACCAGGCCGGCCCCGACCACCGGCCGGAAGCCGATCCGGGTCACCACGGACTGCCCCGCGTACGCGCCGACGAACGCGAGGAACGGCATCACGGACTGGAGCAGGCCGAACTCCAGCGGACCGTGCCCGAGGACGACCTGCCCGTACTGGGAGATGGTGACCGAGAGGCCGAACGCGGCCATCCCCATGGTCAGCGTGACGAGGTTGCCCCCGGCGAGCGTGCCCCGCCGCAGCAGCGACAGCGGCAGCAACGGTGAGGCGGATGTCCGTTCGACGGCGGCGAAGACCGCGACGAGGGCGGCGAACGCGGCGAGCAGCCCGAGGGTGCGCGGGCCCGTCCAGCCGTTCACGGAGGCCCTGCTGACGGCGAGGATGAGGGCGACGAGGGCGAGTGTGCTGGTCAGTGCGCCGGTGACGTTGTACGGGCCTTGGTTGTCCCTGCCGTGGCTCTCGCCCAGCAGGACGGGCGAGAGCGCCAGGACGAGCAGGGCGACGGGCACGTTGACGAAGAACACCCACTGCCAGCCGAACTCCTCCGTGAGCAGGCCGCCCAGGAGCAGGCCCGCCGTGGCGCCGATGCCCCCGATGCCCGCCCAGCCCGCGAGCGCGGTGTTGCGGTCCTTCCCCTCCGGGAAGGTGTTGAGGAGGATCGACAGCGCGGTGGGGACCATCAGCGCCGCCGACACGCCGCCGAGCACCCGCGCGGCGATGATGACCTCGCCGTTCGGGGCGAGTCCGCAGATCACCGAGCTGACGAGGAAGACCGCCGTCCCGGCCATGAAGACCCGGCGGCGGCCGAGCCGGTCGGCGGTCCGGCCGCCGAGCAGCAGCAGACCGCCGAAGGTGATCAGCTTGGCGCTGAGGACCCACTGCGCGTCCCCGGCGGACATGCCGAGGTCGCCGGCGAGCTGGGGCAGGGCGAGGATCACGCTCTGCGAGTCCAGCAGGACGGCGAAGTTGGCGACGCACAGCAGGACCAGTGCCGCCCATCGCAGGCGGGTGGCGGCGGGGGCTGCGGCGGCGCGTGGCTGGACGCCGGCCGGCCGGGGACGGGTCACCGGGACTCCTCGTACGGTGGAAGGAAGTAAGGAAGTAAGGAAGAAAGGAACGGGGGCGGGGACGGAACGCCGTGTACGCCACCGGCGGTGGGCCGCGGTCCGGGCCGGCCGGGGCGGCTCAGCCCACCGTGGTGGAGGAGCCGGAGGAGGACGCGCCGGAGCCCGGCGTCTCAACGGGCCGCCCCGCCCCGGGCCCGAAGAACACCCGCCGCATCAGCGACGGCTTCATCAGCGCCTGCGGCGGGTCGACGAGCGAGATCGCCCGGATGAAACTCCGCGCCACCACCGCGTCGTTCGCGGCCGCCGCCTGCACCTTCCTCACATACAGATTGCCCATCCGGGTCGCGAGCGTCCGCCGCCCCCGCACCCCGGGATATCCCAGATCGGCGGCTGCCGACATGTTCCACGGAGCGTCGGTGACCTTGGCCAGGTCGCGGAAGAAGGCCTCGGCCCGGGGCTCCGCGCCCCGCCTCAGGTGCTCCCGCAGCACGATCGCGCCCATCGCGGCGACGGTCATGCCCTGGGCGTAGACGGGGTTGAAGGTGCAGGCCGCGTCGCCGACGACGAGATACCCGGCGGGGAAGCGCCGCAGGCGCTCGTACCGGTGCCGCACGCTCGCCGGGAAGCGGAAGCTGCCCGCCGGGCCGCGCTGCTCGGCGTCCCGGACCGCCTCATAGATGTCGGGTATCGGCAGTGTCCTCGTGTACGCGAGGAAGCCCTCGGGGTCGGTCGGCGGGCGGTCGCCGCGGATCCCCGTGAGCGTGAGCGCGTAACGGTCCGACAGCCGGGCGAAGATGGCCCCGCGCGGCCGGTCGGGCGTCGCGGTGGGGACCAGCGCGATGTCGTCGCCGAGCGGGTCGTGGGGCAGCGGCCCGACGAAGTCCATGGTCGTGTACGTCAGGTCCATGTGGACCTTCTCCTCGGGGGCGCGCTCGTACCCGAACTCCTCCAGCCAGCGGGGGGTGCGCGAGGCCCGCCCCGTGGCGTCGACGATCAGATCGGCCTCGACGATCTCTTCCCCGCCGGGCGCGCCGTCGACTCCGGCGCGCGGCTGGACCCGTACACCGGTGATCCGGCCGCGGTCGGCGGAGGCCACCAGACCCACGATGTCGGTGCGTTCCCGCAGCACCACACCGGGCAGCGCGGCCACCCGGGTACGGATCCCGTGCTCCAGGACGGGCCGGTTGGCGCCCACGCACGCCATCCCGGTCTCGGTCTCGGCGAGCATCCGGCCGTTGAAGTAGTAGTGGCAGGTGGTGCCGTAGTCGCCGACGGGGACCCCGAGGGCGAGCAGATCGTCCACGAACCCGGGGAACAGCTCCTCCAGGATCCGCCGGCCGCGTTCGAGCAGGGCGTGGATGTGGATGGACCAGGAGACCGCCGGACGCGGGCTCATGCCCGATCCCGTGAGGTCGTCGCGGTCGATGACGGTGACCCGGTGATAGGACTCGGACAGCACACGAGCGGCGAGCAGGCCGCCGATACTGCCCCCGAGCACGACGGCGTGGTCGCCGGTCCTGGTAACCATGGCGGTGCGCCTCCCCTGGCTGGTCGGACGGGTGAGCGGACGCCGGAAACGCTAGACCCGGGGCCGTCGACTCCTCTTCTCCGACGTTGCGCAGTGCCCGTCCGGCCGGGGCCTGCGGGGGCGGGCGGGGCGGCGGTTTCTCCTGTCGTGCTCCGTATCGCCCAGGCGGTAGGCCGGTGATCGCGGGCCTTGTACCGTCCATGCAGCTCACGCGGATCCCGCAGATCCCACGGTGAGACGCAGTGAGAGACGCAGTGAGAGATGAGGAGTACGTGATGCGCCCGTTCCGCGTCGGCATACCGCAGGAAGCCCTGGACGATCTCCGCGCGCGGCTCGGTTCGGCCCGCTGGCCGGCCGAGGTCCCCGACACCGGCTGGAGCAGGGGCGTGCCGCAGTCCTATCTCCGGGAGCTGGCCGCGTACTGGCGCGACGGCTACGACTGGCGGGCCACCGAGGCCCGTATCAACGCCTTTCCGCAGTTCATGACCGTCATCGACGGCGCGGACATCCACGTCCTGCATGTCAGGTCGCCCGAGCCGGACGCGGTCCCGCTGCTGCTCACCCACGGCTGGCCCGGCTCGTTCATCGAATTCCTCGATGTGATCGGGCCGCTGACCGACCCGCGGGCGCACGGCGGCGATCCCGCGGACGCCTTCCATGTGGTCGTGCCGTCGCTGCCGGGGTTCGGCTTCTCCGGGCCGCTCACCGAGCACGGGTGGACCCTGCCCCGGGTGGCGGGCATGTGGGCGGAGCTGATGGCGTCGCTGGGGTATGACCGCTACCTGCCGCAGGGCGGTGACCTGGGGGCGTCGGTGGCGATCCTGCTGGGGGCGACCGACCCGGAGCATGTCCTCGGTACGCATGTGAACTTCCTGTTCACCGCGCCGTCCGGGGACCCGGCGGAGCTGGCGGACCTGGACGCGGCCGACCTGGCCAGGCTCCAGCGTCTCGGCGCGTTCGCCGACGACGGCTCCGGCTATATGAAGCTGCTGGCGACCCGACCGCAGAGCCTGGGGTACGGCCTGACGGACTCGCCGATCGGCCAGCTCGCCTGGAACGTCGAGAAGTTCTACGAGTGGAGCGACGCGGAGAAGAGCCCGGAAGAGGCCATCGACCGGGACACGCTGCTGGCGCAGGTGTCGCTGTACTGGCTGACCGGCACGGCGGGGACGGCGGGGCATCTCTACGCCGACAACGCCGCGTTCATGCCGATCACGTCCGCTCCGCCGCCGCCGCTGCCGTCGGTGCCGGGGCCGCTGGGGGTCACGGTGTACCCGGCGGATCTCGCGCAGCCCATCCGGCGGCTGGCCGAGCGCAGGAACCCGAGGATCGTCCGGTGGACGGAGGCCGAGCGGGGCGGACACTTCGCCGCGATGGAGCAGCCGGAGCTGTTCGTGGCGGAACTGCGGGCGTTCCGCCGCACACTCGAAGCACGCTGACGACCACAGACGACCACGGACGACCACGGAGGGCCGAGGGGGCGGTGGCAGCACCGTCCCCTCGGCCCTCCGTGGCGCGCCCGTCAGCGGAAGATGCGTTCCATGACCCGGCGGGAGACGGGCCGGGGGGCGAGTTCGAGCGCCGCCGTCATCAGCCGGGTGACAGTACCGGGCACGGTCACGGTCCGGCCCGCGTCCCAGGCCCGCAGCGCCCCCGTGACCACCTCGGCGGTCGTGGTGTGCCCCGGCGTCCTCTCCACTTTGTCCCCCAGGCCAGCGACCTCGCTGAACTCGGAGACGGTCGGGCCGGGGCAGAGCGCCATTGCCCGTACCCCGGTGCCCCGCAGCTCCGTCGAGAGCGCTTCGGCGAACGACAGCAGGAACGCCTTGCTGGCGCCGTACGCGGCGAGGTACGGCGTCGTGACGAAGCCCAGCGTCGACGCCACCACGATCACCCCGCCCCTGCCGCGCGCGACCATCGAGGGCACCACCTGGGCGGTGAGGTCGACGCCGGAGAGGACGTTGAGGTTCAGCATGGCGAGCGTGTCGGCCCGGTCCGCGTCGATGAAGCGGCCGTGCAGGCCGCGCCCGGCGTTGCAGACGAGCAGGTCGGCACCGCCCAGTTCCTCGGCGCGCGCGGCGACGGCGGCGTTCGCGCCGTCGGCGGTGAGATCACGGACCTCGGGGATCACCCGCCCGTCCGATCCGGCCGCGAGGGCGTCGAGCCGGTCCGCCCGCCGGGCCACGGCCAGGACCCGGTATCCGCGGGCCAGCAGGGCCCGGGTGAACTCGGCGCCGATACCGGAGGACGCCCCGGTCACGACGGCCAGTGGTGCATCGGACAGGTCACTCATGTCGCTCTCCCAAGTAGTGGCGCCGGCGTGCGGGGCCCGGACTCCGTACGGGGTTCCTGCCGTACGGAGTTCCGCGCCGTAGGGGCTCTCCGCCGGGCTCAGCCCGCGATGTGCATGACCTCCAGCGCGACGCCGTCGGGGTCGGTGAAGGTGAACAGGGCGAACACGATCGGCTCCTTGTACTCGCGCACCTCGCTGCACTCCACCCCCAGGGAGGCCAGGTGCCCCCGCCAGCCGTGCAGTTCGTCGAGGCTCCCGGCGGCGAAGGTGAGGTGGTCGAGCCCGGTGCGCTGCGGGGCGAACTCCTCGCCCGTGCCGCTGTCGTGCTGGGTGAGCCCGAGGTGGACGCCGGTGCCGGGGCGCATCATCCCCGCCGTCCGCCCGCCCGGGAAGCTCTCCTTCATCCACTGGACCATGCCGAGCTTCTCCTCGTACCAGCGGACACTGCGTTCCAGGTCGCTGACGGTGATGCCGACGTGGTGCAGGGCCGCCAGACCGTCCGGGGTCGGCGCGGGCGGAGCCGTGGGCGGGGTCAGGACGAATTCCATGGCGCTCTCCTCGGATCGGGAAACGTCGGGAAACTCGAAAATACGCCGGACGGTGTGCGGCGTTCTTCTTCCTGCGTGCGGGAGTTACCGGGTCCCGGGGAACACCGATCGGCGTTCCGGGAATGACGGCAATCAGAAAGAAGTCGGCCGGGGGCGGGGGTAAATAGCATGAAGCATCGATATGACCGAGCCACCACAACGGACCCCGCTGGAGGTCGTGTCCCATGTCAGACGCTGTATGCCCGTACCGTCTCGACCCGCAAGGCGCCGACACGCACGGTGAGACCACTCTTCTCCGCGCACAGGGACCGATCGCGCGGGTCGAACTGCCGGACGGTGTCCTCGCGTGGTCGGTGCACGACTACGAGGTCACCAAGGAGATCATGGGCAACGAGCAGTTGTTCTCCAAGAACCCGCGGCGCAACTGGCCGGCCTATATGAACGGGGAGATCTCCAACGGCTGGCCGCTGATCACCTGGGCGGCCATGGACACCATGGCCACCCAGGACGGCGTCGACCACGCCCGGCTGCGCAAGCTGCTGCTGAAGGCGTTCACCCAGCGCCGCGTGGACGCGATGAAGCCGTACATCGAGGCCACGGTGAAGGAGCTGCTGGACGGCCTGGAGACGGCGGGCGCCGAGGGGGTCGTGGACCTGAAGGGCCTCTTCCATATGGAGCTGCCCACCCGGCTGATGTGCGACCTGTTCGGTGTGCCGGTGGAGACCCGGGCGGAGGTGCTGGAGGGCGGCCACAAGAACATCGACACCCGGATCACCGCCGAGGTCGCCTCGGCCAACCTCGACCAGTGGCAGATAGCGATCTCCAACCTGGTCCAGTACAAGCGGGACAACCCGGGCGACGACCTGACCACCGGGATGATCGCGGCCATGGACGAGGACGGCTCCCGGCTGAGCGACTCGGAGATGATCGGGACCCTGCATCTGCTGCTGGGCGCCGGCTCGGAGACGCTGGTGAACGCGCTGGCCCACGCCTCCGTCGCGCTGATGACCGACCGCGATCTGCTCGCGAAGGTCAAGGCCGGGGAGATCCCGTGGGAGAACGTGTTCGAGGAGACCCTGCGGGTGGAGTCGCCCGTCGCGCACCTGCCGTTCCGCTTCGCCACGGAGGACGTGGAGATCGGCGGCGTGCGGATGTCCCGGGGCGATGTCGTGCTGGTGGACTTCGCCGGCGTCGGCCGCGACCCGGCGATCCACGGGGAGACCGCCGGCGAGTTCGACGCCCTCCGTGCCGACAAGACGCACCTGTCGTTCGGCTTCGGCGTGCACTACTGCCTGGGCGCGCGGCTGGCGAAGAGCGCGTGGATGAGCGGTATCCCCGCCCTCTTCGAGCGCTTCCCCGATCTGACGCTGGCCGTGGAGCGCGACCGGCTCGTGGGGCAGGGCAGCTTCGTGGTGAACGGCCACGAGAGCCTGCCCGTCCATCTGTACGGCAAGCCCGCGCTCGTGGCCTGACCGCCGCCGCACACGACACGACACGCCCGAGGGACGGAGCACGGTGGAACCAGCACCAGGGACGAGCGACACGGTGGACATCCACCCGGCCGGGGACGACCCGGGGACCGAGGGCGGCGGGATCCTCGGCGATCTCGACGAGGACTACGGCGGGACCCGCGACTGCCCGATGGAGACGGTGGTGTCCGCCGACGGCACCGTCATCGCGTACGAGAAGTACGGCAGCGGCCCGCCGGTGGTCGTGATCGGCGGCGGGCTGAACGACCGCGCCATGTTCACCCCGCTGTCCACGATCATGTCCGAGCACTTCACGGTGTACACCTACGACCGCCGGGGCCGGGGCGACAGCGGCTACGGCGACCCGGACCGGTGGACGATCCAGCGGGAGGTCGAGGATCTGGCGGCGGTCCTTGAGGCGGTGGGCGAACCGAGCCACGTGTTCGCCAACTGCACCGGCGGGATGATCGCCGTCCTGGCCGCCGCCGATGGGCTGCCGCTGCTCAGGCTGGGTCTGTACGAGCCTCCGTACTGGTCGTCGCCGACCACGGCCGAGCAGGTGGAGACGTTGAAGCGGCTGATCGCCGAGGACCGCCGCGAGGAGGTGGTCACGATCTTCGCCCGGGACATCGTCGGATTCCTCGACGACGAGTCGATCGTCAAGTTCAAGACCCACCCGGCGTGGGCGGCCTTCCAGACCATGACCCCGTCCACCTACTACGACGCGCTGATCAACCGGGACCATCTGGACATCCCGTACGACGCGCTGCACCGCATCGCGGTCCCCACGCTGGTGCTGCGCGGCGACGAGGGGCAGCGGGAGATCCATGACGCGTGCGCCCGGATCGCCGTGGAGGTGCGGGGGGCGAAGCTCGTGACCATGCACGGCTACGACCATCTCTTCGACCAGAAGGCGGGGGCTCCGCTGCTGATGGAGTTCTTCGCCGCCTGACGGAGAGGGGCCGGTCCCACAGGGCGACAGAGCGGCAGGGCCCGGTGCGAGCGCGCACCGGGCCCTGCTGTCCTGCATCTCTGCGGATGATCCGTCAGGGGCTGGTCACACCGACGGTGTTGCCGTCGAGGTCCTTGAAGGCGGCGATCCGCTCGTCACCGGTGGACTGGGGCTTCATCACCACGGTGCCGCCCAGCTCGACGGCGCGCGCGAGCGCCACGTCCACGTCCGCGACGGGGAAGTAGACGACGATCCCGACATACGGGCTCTCCGGGCCGGCCTGGCCGATGCCGCCCGCCGGCGGGGCGTTCTCGGTGCCCACGAGGGCGTAGGTGTCGTCCAGCGCGGTCACCGTCCAGCCGAACATCTTCTGGTAGAAGTCACGCGCCCGCGCGGAATCCGGCGTGGAAATGTCGAACCAGCTGGGAGTGGGGTTGGACACCGTCGTCTCACCGTCGTTCTGTATTGCGTCAGCCATGAGCAGAAACTACCGCCTTCCAAAGAGAAATGACAATGCGGGGACGGAAGTTGGGGAATCAGCCCGCCGCCGTCCCGGGGACAGCCGAACCGATGTCAGCTGAGCCGCTTCTGGAGATGCACGGTGACGTTGTCGCCGGCGTCCTTTCCGAGGGTCTTCCGCAGGGCCGCCCGGAGCGGGAGCATATGCGTGCCGTCACCCATCGGGAGCATGGTCGCCTGGAACTCGTGACCGTCCGCCACACCGGACACCTTGACGGCCTTGCGGGTGCCGAAGAAGTCACCGGAGCCCGGCATGATCACGCAGATCCAGCCGCTGGTGTTCTCCTTGATGATCTCCGCCGAGAAGGTGGTGTCGATGTCCTGTGGGGTCGCCGCAGCTGCCATGAGGGGTTCTCCTTGCTCTGCTCTTGGTGGTGCGCTTGTTCTGTTTCCTGCCCCGGATCCTGCCGGGGTCGTCCTTCGGTTCTGCCCCGGATCGCGTCCGGGTCGTGAATCGCTTCCTGCCGGGCCCTGCCGTTCCTGCCGTTCCTGCCGCGGCGGAGGGGCCCCGGTCCGGTCAGTCCGTGCCGGCGGCGTGGGCGGCGGCCGCCCGCACGGCGGTCACGAGCGTGCCGGCGAGCCGGGCCGTCTCGGTCTCGCTGATGATCAGTGGCGGTGCGAGAACGATGTTCCGTCCGGTGCGCCGCACCAGGACACCGTCCTGTCTCATCAGCCCCCGCACCCGCGCGGCACGCCGGGAGGAGTCGAGTTCGACGGCGGCGAGCAGCCCTCTGCCCCGCAGCTCGCGGACGTACGGCAGGGCGCGGAGCGGTTCGAGGGCGGTCAGCAGCTGGGCGCCGCGCGTGCGGACGTTGCCGAGTACGTCGTTCTCCTCGATGACGTCGATGACGGCCAGGCCGGCGGCGCAGGCGGCGGCGTGCCCGGAGTGGGTGTGGCCGTGGACGAATCCCGCCTTCCCCTTGTTCCGGTCGAAGACCTCGAAGACATGCTGGGTGGTGGTGACCGCGGCGAGGGACATATAGCCGGCGGCGAGTCCCTTGCTGGTGGCCAGGATGTCGGGCTCGACGCCCGCGTGCTGGAAGCCGAACATCCGGCCGGTCCTGCCGAAACCGGTGGTGACCTCGTCCAGGATCAGCAGGACGCCGTGGTCGGTGCAGAGCCGGCGGACCGCCCGCAGATAGGCGTCGGGGACGACGTGGGCGCCGCGCGCCTGGACCGGTTCGACCACGACGGCGGCGGTGCGGTGGCCGTGCTCGGCGAGGAAGTCCCGCAGGGCCCCGGCCCCCGCCCCGGCCCCTGCTCCGTCGCTGTCGCCGCCCTCACCCGTACCGCCGCCACCGCCACCGGGCCCGCGGACGGTGACGAACCCGGCCGGGGCGACCTCGGGTGCGATGGGCGAGGAGCCCGCCGAGCAGGCGGCGGCCGCCATCGTGGCGCCGTGGTAGGCGTTGTCGAGCGACACGACGAGCGTGCGCTCCGGCTCGTCGCTCACGGCGTGGTAGAAGCGGGCGATCCGCAGCGAGGTCTCGACGGCCTCGGAGCCGCTGTTGCAGAAGAAGGTGCGGGTCAGCCGGGGTCCGACCAGTCCGGCGATGCGCTGGGCGAGCCTGATGGCGGGCACGTTGGCGCCCTCGCCCATGTCGTAGGTCATCAGCTGGGCGAGCTGTGCGCTGATCGCGTCGGTGACCGCCCGGCAGCCGTACCCCAGGGTGGCGTTGAGGCCGGAGGACTTGGCGTCGAGATAGGTGCGGCCGTCGGCGTCCCGTACCTCGCAGCCCTCGCCATAGACCGCGACCAGGGTGTCGGGGCTGACCCTGCTCGGTGACCAGGGGTGCCACAGGTAGTCGGCGTCGACGGAGAGCAGTTCGGTCTGGTTGGGGGCCGCGTACGTCGTGGGCGTTGCGGTCATCTCGGTCAGCCTTTCCGTTCGGCGGACGGGGCCGCCGGGAGGCGGGTGCCTCCCGGCGGTTCGTTCCCCACGGGGTTCCTCGTTCCTCCGGCTCAGCCGTCGATCAGTCGTCGGGCGTCGGGCGTCGGCCCCCGGCCGTCAGCGGGAGCCCGCGACGGTCTCGGCCATCGGGTCGCGCAGTTCGGTGTCGACCTTCTCCACCAGGGCGAGGAGCAGGAGGCCGCCGAGGACCATCAGGGCGCCGCCCACCCGGAAGGCCAGCCCGTACCCCTCGGTGGTGGCGACGGCGGCGGAGACTCCGTCGCCCATCGCGTCGTCGGCGTCCCGGATCGCGAGGG
The DNA here is from genome assembly GCF_034961445.1 of Streptomyces yaizuensis. Classification (NCBI taxonomy): domain Bacteria; kingdom Bacillati; phylum Actinomycetota; class Actinomycetes; order Kitasatosporales; family Streptomycetaceae; genus Streptomyces; species Streptomyces yaizuensis. Next base: position 30,088 of record NZ_BSBI01000016.1, on the reverse strand, counting down.
TCACCAGGACGGCGACGCCGAGCGCGCCACCGATCTGCTGCATGGTGGTCTGCACACCGGACGCGAGGCTGGAGTTCTGGACGGTGACGCCGTGCAGGGCGGCGTTGGTCGCGGCGGGCATGGTGATGCCGGCGAACAGGCCGAAGACGAGCATGCCCGGCATGATGCCGCCCCAGTACGAACTGTCCACGTCGATCATGCTGGTGAGGAAGAGGCCCGCGCCGGCGCCGATGTAGCCGATGGACACCACCACACGGATGCCCAGCTTCGGGATGAGCGCGGTCCCGACGCCGATGCCGGTGCCGATACCGACGCTCAGCGGCAGCCACGCCAACCCGCTGACCAGCGGGGAGTAGTCCAGTACCCGCTGCTCGAACAGGGTCAGCATGAAGGTGTAGGAGATGAAGGCCGCCATGAAGAACAGCGTGGTGAAGTTGACGATGGAGCGGGTGCGGTTGGCGAAGAACGAGAGCGGGACGAGCGGGTCGGACACCTTCCGTTCGATCAGGACCATCACCACGAGCAGCAGGACACCGGCGAGCAGCGGCAGGAGCACCTGCGTGGAGCCCCAGGGGTGGTCGGCGGCCTGGAGGAGCCCGTAGACGACGCCGACCAGACCCAGGGTCAGGGCGACGGCGCCGACGATGTCGAGGCTCTGGCCCTTCTCGCGGACCATCCGGCTCTCGGTGACCATGCGCGGGACGAGGAACATCACGACGAGGGCGACGGGCAGGTTGATGAAGAAGATCCAGCGCCAGGACGCCAGGTCGGTCAGGAGGCCGGAGATGACATAGCCCAGCGTGCCGCCGAGTCCGATGATCCCGCCCCAGATGCCGAGGGCCTTGGTCCGCTCCTTCGGGTCGGTGAAGAGCAGGGCGATCAGGCCGAGCGAGGCGGGCGCGGCGAGCGCCTCGGACGCGCCCTGGCCGAACCGGCCCAGGACCATCATCCAGGGATCGACGGCGGCGCCGGACACGGCGGAGGAGAGCGCGAAGACGACCACGCCGGCCATCAGCAGCCGGCGGCGTCCGAAGACGTCGGCCAGCCGGCCGCCGAGCATCAACAGGCCGCCGGCGGCGAGCACATAGCCGTTGACGACCCAGGCCAGGCCGGAGTCCGAGAAGTCCAGTCCGTCCTGGATACGGGGCAGTGCCACGTTCACGACGGTCATGTCCAGCAGGATCATGAACTGGAGGCTCGACAGCAGGGCGAGTATCTGCCAGCGCCGGGGGTCCGGCTCCGGCTGTGGGACCTCGGCACCCTTCGACGTACCCGAATCCACCGTGGTCACGCGATTTCTCCCTTGGTCATCGATGGCACACACACGCACCGGATCGCCCGGCGGTCCGGCGGTCCGTCGGCCCGGCGCGATCACGGGGGCGGGGGCCGCCGGAGCCGCCCATTCCACCGTCTCCGGCGGATCGCCCGACGGCCGTTCCTCCGGGGGCGGTTGCCCGGTGTTCCGGGCATGCCGCCCCGGCTGTCGCGGCTGTCCCGCTGCCGAACCGCGCCGGAGTTTACACTGTTCACATCGGCCGTGTTCACACCGTATACTCCCGGGCAGTGCGAGGCAAACGCCTGGACGGAATCGGTGTGACGGCCCTCTCCGTCCGCTCCGTACGAGCGATCCGCGCCCGGACCGGCACCGAATCCCAGGACCTCAGCGTGTTGTTGAGGCGGCGTCGGGCCGGGCCCGCGGGCTCCAGCGCCCCCACCCGCCGCACCAGCGCGGTCAGCAGGCACTCGACCTCCAGCCGCGCGAGCCCCTGGCCGACGCACTGGTGGAGCCCGAAGCCGAACCCAAGATGGCCGGAGGGGTCCCGGGTGATGTCGAACGTGTCGGGGTCGGGCCACCGGCGCGGATCGCGGTTGGCCGCCCCGAGGAAGAGCAGGAGCTTCGCCCCGTCGGGCACCACCGCGCCCCCGATCCGCACATCGCCGGTGGCGGTCCGGAAGAACGTCTGCACCGGCGAGGCCCAGCGCACCCCCTCGTCGAACGCCGCCCGCGCCAGCGCCGGTTCGGCGCGCAGCCGCGCCCACTGCCCGGGGTGGGTCGCGAACGCCTGGAGCAGACCGGCGAGCGCGTGCACCGTGGTGTTGACCCCGGCGGCGAAGAGGGACCGGACGACCAGGGGGGCCTGGGCCGGGGTGATCTCGCCCCGGTCGGCGGCCTCCCAGATCAACGCCCCGAACCCGCCCCCGCCATAGGTCTCGCGCGTGCAGCGGGCACTCACCCAGGCCGACAGCTCCCGGGCGCGCGGAGCGCCCGCGGCGACGAGGTCGTTGCGCGGGCCGAAGGCGTTCAGCAGGAAGTCGCTGAAGGGCAGGAGGTGTTCGCGGCCCTCGCGGGGAATGCCGAGGGCGTCGGGGAAGACCCGCAGCGGATACGCCTCCGCGAGCGCGGCGACGGCGTCGAACTCGACGTCCGTGCCGTCGGGGCCCGGGAGCAGCCGGTCGACCAACTCCTCCGCGACACCGGTCCACTCGGCCCGCAGCCGCCGCTGCGCGCCGGGTCCGAGCAGGCCGGCGAGGACCCGGCGGGGGGCGTCGTGGTGGGGCGGGTCCGCCTCCAGGAGCACGCTCAGCGAGCGCCACGGCTTCTCGGTACGGAAGTTCGACAGCCCGACCCCGGCGCCGGAGCCGAGGCCCTGCCAGTTCCGCAGGGCGGCGTGGACCTCGGCGTAGCGGCCGGTGGCGTACACGTCGTGGGCGGGGAGGTACACCAGCGGTCCGGCGTCGCGCAGCGCCGCGTCGAAGGGCAGGGGGTCGGTCAGGACGTCGTGGCCGAAGGGGTCGAGATCGAGGACGGGCAGCGAACGGGGTTCACGGGTCATCGGGCGGGGCCTCCTGAACGGGGCTGGGGGCGAGGTCGCCGATCATGGGATGCGGCCCGCGCTTCACAGGTCCAACACCAGCCGCTCGCCGCGCGAACGGGAGACGCAGGGGTACATCCGGTCGCCGGTGGCGCGTTCCTCGTCGGTGAGCAGGGCGTCACGGTGGTCCACCTCCCCCGCGACGACGGCGGTCTCGCAGGTGCCGCAGGTGCCTTCCCCGCAGGAGGAGAGCAGATCCGCCCCGGCGGAGCGCACGGCGTCCAGCACGGTGGCGCCGGGCCGGACGGTGACGCTCGTACCGCTGCGGGCCATCACCACCTCGAACGGGGCGTCCCGCACGGGCGCGTCCCGCGCGCGAGCGGCGAACCGCTCGGTCCGCAGGGTGTACGGGGGCCAGTGCGCGCAGGCGGCGGCGACGGCGTCCAGCAGCCCGGCCGGGCCGCAGCAGTAGACCCGTACCCCCGCGCGGACCTCGCCGAGCCAGGCGTTCAGATCGGGTCTGCCGCACTCGTCCTCGGGGACGACGGTCACGCGGTCGCCGTGGAGGGCGAGTTGGTCGAGGAACGCCATCGAGGCGCGGCGGCGCCCGCCGTACACGAGCTGCCAGTCGGCGCCGACCAGCTCCGCCTGTTGGATCATCGGGAGCAGCGGGGTGATGCCGATGCCGCCCGCGAGGAAGAGGTAGCGGTCCGAGGGCACCAGCGGGAAGTTGTTACGGGGCCGTTTGGCGCCGATGCGGTCGCCCACCGCGATCCGGTCGTGGATCCGGGCCGAGCCGCCCCGGCCGGCGTCCTCGCGCAGTACGGCGACGCGGTAGTGGTGGGCGTCCCAGCGGTCCCCGCACAGGGAGTACGGGCGGACCAGGCCGCCGGGCAGGACGAGATCGAGGTGCGCGCCCGGCGTCCAGTCCGGGAGCCGGGCCCCGTCCGCGTGGGCGAGCCCGAGGGCGACCACCCCGTCGGCGACGTACTCCTTGGCCGTCACCCGCAGCGTCAGCACCTGGGCCGCCGGGCCGGCGGCCGCCTCGACCAGCTCCATGGGACAGCACTCCCCCGTTCACGCGCCACACGTGTGGCCCCGGCCCCCGGGTCCTGCCGCGCCACCGGGGCGCGTACGGCCGGTCCCGGGGACGACCGGCGTCGCCTTCCCACGCTTCCATGCCGTCCTCCGCGCGTCTTCTCCCGGCGTGCTCTGTCGCTCACGGGACGGGTGGGGCACCGGTGACAAGGCCGCCATCCCCCTATGTTCACGCTGTACACTGCCTCGGGAGGTACCGCCAGACATGGTCAGTGACACGCGCTCGTACCACCACGGCGACCTGCGCTCGGCGCTGGTCGAAGCGGGCCTCCGGCTCGCGCGCGACGGCGGCTCCGACGCACTCGGCCTGCGGTCGGTCACCCGCTCCGTCGGCGTGACCCCGAACGCGGCCTACCGCCACTTCGCCGACTGGCAGGCCCTGGTCCTCGCCGTCGCCGCCGAGGCCCAGGACCTGGCCGCCCGTGCCATGCGCGACCGCATGGAGGAGGCCACCCCACCCCCCGACCCGGCCACCGCCCCGCCGGACCCCGCCGAACGCGCCCTGCGCCGCCTGCGCGGAGTCGGCCTCGGCTACATCCACTTCGCCCTCGCCGAACCGGGCTGGTTCGACCTGGCCATCCTCACCCTGTCCGGCCCCACCGGACCACGCCTGGCACCCCCCTACCAACTCCTGCTCGACACCCTCGACGAGGCGGTGACGGCGGGCGCGCTGACCCCGCAGCGCCGCACCGACGCCCAATGGGTCTGCTGGTCGGCGGTCCACGGCTTCGCGGACCTGGCCACCCGGGGGCCTTTGCGCCGCCAGGACCGGGCGACGGTGGACAGGCTGGCGGAGCATGTGGTGGACAGTGTGATCGGGGACTTGCGGCGGTAGGGAGTGGTGCCTGGGTGCTCAACCCTTGCGGGCAGCGCCCTTTGGCCAGACCACGTCAACGGGCAGCCCGGCGGCGCGCGCCTCGGCGACCGTGTCGGCGGTCCCGCCCTTCCCCGCCGGCGGAGAACTGTCCCAGACCGCGACCAGACGGTCCGCCCGCCGCAGCAGCTCGGTGTTGGCAGCCTCATAGGCGGCACGGTTCGCCGTCGGATGCGCCAGGGTCACCACTTCGGCCGCCGCCTCGATGAGCCGGTCGAAGACGGCCACGTGACCGGGCTTCACCTTCGCCTCCCGGTAGTCCTGGGACGGAAGTACGACAACCAGCCGCCCGCCCGCCTCCACCACCTCCTCCGCGAAGATCGCGTCCGCCCCGGCGGCGATGCACGACACCCCGGTCAACTCGGGGCCGTGCTGGGCCAACAGGTCCCGCAGGGCGGCCCGGACCAGGGGGACGCTCTCCTCGGTGAGATCCATGTGCCCGGTAACAGCGAGTGACACCATGTCCACTCCTCAACTCGACAGCGGGTGGGGGACACTATCTCGCGGCCCGGCGTGCGCGGGGAGCAGTCTCCCTGGGCGGGCTGTCCGGTCCGGCCTTCGGGTCCATCCCCGCGTGCGCGGGGAGCAGGAACCGCGCCATCGCTCAGGACGCGAAGCGGAAGGGTCCATCCCCGCGTGCGCGGGGAGCAGGTCGTGCCGTACCTGGAGTGGCGTGGGAACTCGGGTCCATCCCCGCGTGCGCGGGGAGCAGTCGCCGTCGTCCTCGTCGCCGCCGTTGCCGAAGGGTCCATCCCCGCGTGCGCGGGGAGCAGCGCCAAGTTCGGCGGCGCCGCATGAGCAACATGGGTCCATCCCCGCGTGCGCGGGGAGCAGGCATTATGGCAAGCCGTGTGCTGCCAGCGGCTGGGTCCATCCCCGCGTGCGCGGGGAGCAGCGCCGGTCCGCGAGGCAGTGCCACGCCTCCGCGGGTCCATCCCCGCGTGCGCGGGGAGCAGGGACCCATCCGCTCCCCCGACCACCCGGCCAGGGGTCCATCCCCGCGTGCGCGGGGAGCAGGATCGCGGCCGGGGCCGTTGCGATCGTCGCCAGGGTCCATCCCCGCGTGCGCGGGGAGCAGTGCCCGGGCGGCGGCGCGGTCGGCACGGCGCCGGGTCCATCCCCGCGTGCGCGGGGAGCAGATCTGTCCAGATTCCATGAGGGCTCCCAACAGGGGTCCATCCCCGCGTGCGCGGGGAGCAGCGGCCAGCTCTGGTGGGACACAACCCTCCAGACGGGTCCATCCCCGCGTGCGCGGGGAGCAGGTCACGTGATGGTGTCGACCGATTTTCAAGCGGGGTCCATCCCCGCGTGCGCGGGGAGCAGGAGCAGTTCCACAACCCCGTCGGCGCCCGGCGGGGTCCATCCCCGCGTGCGCGGGGAGCAGAGGAGCTGACCTGGCCCTTTACTCGGCGGACTCCCTGTTTTTACCCACTTCCCAAGATTCAGACATCACGCACTTTTGACCCACAGGCGCGCTCACCGTCCTCTCGTACAAGCCACCGACTCCCACACCCCACACTCCCCCAACCACTTCCGATTCGCGTACCGCCTTGGCTGCCACGACCTCGCCACCATCGCCCTGGAGCGGACGGACTGGCCGCCCTCGCAGCGTAGGTCAGCATGCAACGCAAGGGCCCGGGGACCGTCCGGGATCACTACCCCTCAGGGACTGCGCAAGTCTGACGTGCCGGACCTGCCGCCCCCCAGAGCCACCCCGGGAGTGCCCGGCGCAGTCGCCGCCCGGGGCACCACCGCCGCAGCCGCCGCAAGCGCCCGCCCCCACGGAAACGCCTGGGCCTGCCCCTGCTTCGGCGGATGCGGCTCGTACCCGGCCGGCCCGTCCAGGTACACCACCCCTTGGGCGCGCAGATCCGCGATGCTCCGCTTCACGGCAGGCTGGGCGCCTTGGGCTCGGTTGAAGTACGGCATCGCCAGCACCGGCACACCCATGTTCGCCCCTTCCGAGACGAGCCCGATCGCCAACGTGTCCGCGATGCCGGCACCCCACTTGTTCAACGACGTGCACGACAGCGGTGCCACGAGCATCGCGTCCGCCTTCGGCAGCGCGTCCCCCTGGCTGGGCAACTTGTATTGCGATCGCACCAGATGTCCGGTCAGCTCCTCCAACTCCCCGCGCCGACCGTCCCACCAGCGGGCTGCGGACGGGGTGAGGATCAGGCACACGTCCCACCCTGCGGCTTGGGCCTCTCGGACCCCCGTGTCGACGTACTCGGTGGGCCCGGCGGCGCAGGCGATCAGATAGAGCACTCGCTTCGTCATGCGCGCAGTCCACAGCGATCGGCCAGCGCACACAAGTCCCCGCCTGGCTGGGCATGGGCCCGGACGACATCCTCCACCAGCCGCAACGATGCTGGACGGCTCTGGACCTCGTCCGGCGCGATCGAGTCCGCTGACAGCAGCGCGGCCGCGGCAACCTCCTTCCGCCGTGCGAGCAACCCCGCCCGGTGTCACAGCAACGTGGACCGTCGCGCGCGGACCGCGTCGGTGTACAGCTCTCGCGTGAGATCGGCCTCGCCAATGCCCAGGGCGGCCAGGACCGCACGGATGTCGTCCAGGGCGGGAGTCACCTGATCGGCGTCCACCAGAGTCTCTACTTCCAGGAAGGTGCCGTCGACCTCCGGTACCCGTACGAGCGTCGCGAGCAGGTCTCGCCCTCGCTCAGTGAAAGCGTAGTTCCGGCACTTCTTCCGGAAGGCGATGACGGGCTCGTACCCGAGGCCCCGCAGAATGGCATGCGTGGCCTCGGCGTCGCCGACTACCGTCTCCTGCTCAGGCTTCGAGCCGGACGCTTCGTCCACTTGGGCACCCTTGTACGTCAGGACCGTGCGGGTTCCCGTTGGCCCATACACCGTCCGGACGCGCAGTTCGGCGTCCTTGCGGTCGAGTACCCCGCCGGGCAGGTCGTAATAGGTGTCCTCATAGATCTCGGCCATGCCGACTGCACGATCATCCAGCATCCGCACCACCTCTGTCGGCGCGTGGACCCTTGCTTTCAGCTCTGCCTCGATCATCACAACTCCTCACGCTCACACAGTTCTCCTGGCATCGTCGAGCATCGCTTCGAACGCGCGCTGAAAGCCACGAAAGAGCGGCCCATGCGGAGACTTCATCACCTTGTACGTCGCCGATTCGTGGCCCTCCCACCCAGGGTCGAAGGTGCCGATGAACATGGTGGAGTCTGTCCGAATAATCCGCCAGGTTGGCAGGATTCCATAGCGCCACACTTTGACGTTGCAGGACTCCGGCAGCTCTCTCAAGCGGCCCTCGGTCAGGCGTACTCCGGATGCCAGGGATTCGGCGGATTCCCCGATCTCGGTCGCCCGTAGGGCCAAGGCGTCGCTGTCCGGATCGAGCAGGAGGACACGCACCTGGGGATGCGCGCCCTCGTGGAGACAGGAGCGGAGCAGGCTGTCGTTCAGGCCCAGGAGCCCAAGGCCTCGTACCGCGAGTACGTCCAGTTCTTCCGCGTCTCGGGCCTGCTGCTGTATCTCCGATGCTGCGGCATGCTGAGCCTCGTACACCCGAACGATCTCAGGGAATGCCGCCAAATCGAACGGAGCATCACGCGGTTCCCGTCTCAAAGCCAGCCCTACGAGGTGGCGGGCTCGATCAGGCATGGACAGCCCGTCCGCAATCCGCTCGTAGACGTCCAACCGGGAGACTTCTCGACGGCCGTTGACAATCTCACTGACGCGGGCCGCAGTCATGCCGACCGCAGCTGCGATCTGAGCTTGACTCGCCCCGCTGTACTGCTGAACCCGCCGGAACACCTCGCCCACGTCCCGGTCTCGAAGGGCATATCGAACTTCAGTCCGATCCCATGCCCAGTCGGGTAGCTCCAGTGACGCGAATGCACTCATGCTTTATCTCCCGCTCTCGGGTTCTCACCGTGAGATTGCCTTTCGGGTATCGAGCAGCCACGCAGTGTCGTGGACTCTGGGGCAATGACAGAGTCACCTGGTGCAACCGGAACTCATGGGACCTCGAAGCGTCTGTGGGCTGCTGTGCACACGATGACCCAAGTGGGTGAGGCGCGGACGCTTCGGGTGATTCAGTGCACCCGGTGCGATGCACAGTCGTCGCTTGCGCCGCTTGAGGCCTTCGCCCGCTGGGCTCTCGACCATGCGCTCGACACCGGGCACCGGGACTTCCGGCAGGTGTTCACCGTTGACACGGATCCGGCGGGGACGTGGTGGACATGACCATCTACCGCCAGTGCCAGGACCACGCCACGGCCGCAGCCACCGCGCTCCGCGAGGCCCTGGCCGCCGCTGGGGTCGGCGCGGACGTCTGGCGGGGCGTCGGCCCGAAGGTGTCCCGGTTCGGTACCGCGCAGGTGGAGGTGGGTTGTCTGCCCGCTGAGGTGGCGGAGCTGATCGCGGCAGCCCTCCGAGCCGTGCCGATACCTGGCCCGCCTGACTGAACAGGCCCCCGTCCTCCGGCGAACGAGCGCGCGGCCGGACGGCTCCTCGGCCCGACCACGCCTCCGGGCCGAGGCCGGGGTGCGGCCGCACTGCCCCGTCGGCCGTACCTCCATCCCCGCCCACCGCACGGGCGCGGGGAGAGCCCGCCCCCGCGCCGGATCTTCCCCCGGCCCGGCCGGGGGCGGGCAACCCCACACCGCCGACCCGGGCACACGACGACCCCCACCGGAGCCGGCCCCGGAACGACGCCCCCGTCCCGCCGCCGCATCGGCGCCGTCGTCCTCGTCCAGGACACCACCGGCCGCATCCTCCTCGTACAACCCCGCGTGCGCGGGGAGCAGTCGCCGTAGTAGAAGTCTGCGGCGTCGGGCTCAGGTCCATCCCTGCTCGACACCAGCACCACCCGTAGAGGAGATGGCTCCCGATCAGGCCGGTGTCGGTAGCCCGGCGAGAGCCAGCCGCCAGGGATACGGCTGCTTCTCGCCAGGAGGGTTGGGGGTGAACCCGCCGGGTCCGTAGAGCACGGTTGCCCCAGTGTCACGGAGGATCCGGATGGACCGGCTCACCTGTGGGTGAGCCGCATAGGCGCCGTTGACGCACGGCATCGCCACTGTCCGGATGCCCTTCCCCATCCCCTCGGCAACCACCCCGACGACGAAGTCCACCGTGAGCAGAGCGCCCACGAATTCAGACTGTTCGCCGTCACCGGGGCGAAGAGGATCACATCCGCCTGGGGCCACACGTCCGGCTCACCCGGCCGCTTGTACCGTGACCGCACCGCGTGTGCGGTCAGCTCTTCCAGCCCGGCCAGATCACCGTCCAGCCGGTCCGCCGCCGTCGGTGTCAGCCCAAGGCAAACGTCCCAGCCCAGCTGCTGGGCCTCGCGGATCACGTCACCCACATGGAGTACAGGTGGTGCGGCACTTGCGAACAGGTACAGCGTCGCCATGTCCCATCTGACCACATGCCTTCGCCCTCGGCCCTGACGGGTCAAGAGTGAAGCCCGGGGCCAACGGCCTCTGGCGTGAGTACCGTTCCGGACAACGGGTCAGGAACGGAGACATCGATAGGGCCTTCCCTGATGACGACCACACCGGTGAACACATCAAGGAACAGCGGCGGCTCGCTGTGAACGAGAACGCCTCCATCAGCTGGGGGCGTATCCGCTCCCTGAGCAGGGGTACGTTTTGCTCTGTCGAGGGTCAGAACGGAGCCTCAGCATGCCCCATCCCCAGGACGACCACATCGGTGCCCGTATCGCCGACTACAGGAAACTACGGCACCTGACGCAGGCGGGACTCGCACAACGAGCCAGTATCTCTCGCGGGACGGTCGCGAAGATCGAGGCAGGCTTGTCCCCCGCCACGCCACCCATAGTCGCTGCCGTCGCGCGCGTCCTCGAAGTGGACGTAGCCATCCTCAACGGGCAGCCGTACGTCAGCGAACTCCAGGCGGACCACCTGGACCGACTGATCGCTCCGCTGTCCGACGCGCTCGACCTCTACGACCTCGGCCCAGACCCGGAGATCATTCCCCGGCCGATACAGCAGATCGCCGACGATGTCGACCGGCTGTGCGCGCATGCGTGCGCCACGGAGTATCGGGACATCGGCGCCCGCCTCCCTGGACTGCTCGGGGAACTCACCACGGCTTTCTGCGTCTTGCCCAACTCCCACCGCCACCGGACGGCGGCCACCCTCGGCTGGGCGTACTGGACCGCCTACGAGTTCGCGTACCGCCTTGGCTACCACGACCTCGCCACCATCGCCCTGGAGCGGATGGGCTGGATGGCCGAGCAAGCCCAGGATCCACTGCTGCTGGCGCTCCGGTACCGGCACCGCAGCGCCATGCTCCTGCGTCGTGGCAAGAGCGAACTGGCACTGCGAGTGCTGGACCGCGCGCACCACCTGGTGGGCCAGCACAGTGCCCCACGTTCCGTCGACGCGCTTGCTGTGACCGGGACACTGCACCTGGCCGGCGCCATCGCCGCCGCGCAGGCTGCTGACGGCGATGCCGTTGAGGGGTACCTGAGCCTTGCCCGGCAGACCGCGAAGCAGATCGGTCGGGATGTACCCACGGTGTACTGGGCATCTTTCGGTGACACCAACGTGCGGCACTTCGAGGTGGCTTCGTCTGTGCAACTGGGGCACCTCGGGCAGGCGATGAAGACGGCCCGGACGCTGCGCTTCCCCGCCGATCACCCTCGGATGCGGATCGGCCGCTACCACATCGAGATGGCGCAGGCGTATGCCCAAATGGGTAAGGCCGAGGCTGCGGAGGACGCCCTGCACCAAGCCCGCCGGGTCGCTCCCCAACAGGCTCGATACCACCCGTTGGTGCGCGAGACCATCGCTGTCCTGGTGCGCCGCCGCCGACGCGCGCCGGACGGTCTGGCTGCCCTCGCCGCGTGGGTCGGCATGTGACGCAGGGGGTCGGGGATTGTTCCTTTTCCGGGAACACTGCCCCTCAGGGACTGTGTGAGTCTGACTGTGCACGGCGAGTGACGCCTGTGCCTGTCCCGCCTCGCGCAGATTCCGAAGGGCCCTGATGACCACCACGAACAGCCAGGTCACCTCATCCGAACCGGGCGCGTGCAGCGGCGGCCCGGCCCTCTCGGTGGCGGCCGAGGCACCGATCGCCCGGATGATCCAGTGCACTCGGTGCGACGCGCGATCGCCCCTCGCTCCGCCGCTCGACGCCTTCGCCCGCTGGGCTCTCCACCACGCCGTGGCCACCGGCCACCGGGACTTCCGGCAGGCCGACGCAGAACCGTCGACCGCATCCCTCGCCGCCGCTTCGGCGATGTCCTGATGGAGATGGAGACCTGGCGTACCTGCCAGGACCGCGCCACGACCGCCGCCACCGCGCTCCGCGAGGCCCTGGCCGCAGCCGGAATCGGCCAGGACGTGTGGCGGGGCGTCGGCCCGAAGGTGTCCCGGTTCGGTACCGCGCAGGTGGAGGTGGGCTGTCTGCCCGCCGAGGTGGCGGAGCTGATCGCGGCAGCCCTCCGAGCCGTGCCGATACCCGGACCGCCTGACTGAACAAGCCCCGTCCGCCCGGTGAACGAGTACGCCGGGTGGGCGGCTCCTCGGCCCGACCACGCCTCCGGGCCGAGGCCGGGGTGCGGCCGGCTGCCCCGCCGACCGCACCCTTTCCCCCGCCGACCGCACGGGCGGGAAGAGCCCGCCCCCGCGCCGGATCTTCCCCCGGCCCGGCCGGGGGCGGGCAACCCCACACCGCCGACCCGGGCACACAACGGCCCCCACCCGAGCCGCTCCCGGGACGGCAAGCGGGTCGCCGCCGCTCGTACAGGTGCCGGCCGCGACCCCCACCCACCACCAACCGAGGAGAAGACCGTGGCTCACGCCGACATCGACCCCACCTGCCCGCCCCGCCGCCGCATCGGCGCCGTCGTCCTCATCCAGGACACCACCGGCCGCATCCTCCTCGTACAGCCCCGCTACAAGGACGGCGCCTGGCAACTCCCTGGCGGCGGCGCCCACGAAGGCGAGCACATCGCCGACGCCGCCGCCCGGGAACTCGCCGAGGAAACCGGACTGCATCTGCGGATCAGCCACTTCCTCGCCGTCGACCACGTCCCCGCCAACCCCGACACCGGCGCAGCCGAAGGCTTCAACTTCATCTGCGACGGCGGCACCCTCACCGGCCCCGACGCCGACACCGCCACCATCCCCGACACCGCACGCCACGAACTCACCGAACTCCGCTGGGTACCCCTCGGCCAGCTCGGCGAGCACACCCGGCCGTATCAAGAGCGCCGCATCCGCGCCGCCCTCCTCGCCCACCACCGCAGCGAAGCACAACCCCTCCTCGTCCACGGCAACCCGGTCGCGTAATGACCACCACCAACAGCAACCCGGAACCCCAACCGCGCCAGCGCGACGGCACGGCCCTCGCCCTCACCGCCCTGACACTCATCGGACCCGCCGACCCCACCCTCATCCTCGGAGACCACGTCCACCAAGCCGCCCAGACCATCACCACCGGCAACAGCCCTGAAGCACCCCACTGACCAGCTCCGGTCCGTCCACGCCGCAGTCATGGACGGACCGGAGCCTACTCCGGCCCCGCGTGCGCGGGGACCAGCGGGGCGGTGAGGCCTTTCTGATGGAGGCCAGCGGGTCCATCCCCGCGTGCGCGGGGACCAGGCCAGGGTGAGCCCGACCCCGGCCGGGGCCGAGGGTCCATCCCCGCGTGCGCGGGGACCAGAAAGGCGGCAGAGACCCCAAAGCGCTCATCCCGGGTCCATCCCCGCGTGCGCGGGGACCAGGCCCGCTGCGGCGACCAGATCGGTGCCGAGGAGGGTCCATCCCCGCGTGCGCGGGGACCAGCAGGAGCCGGGCAGCGAGGCATCGAAGCGCGGGGGTCCATCCCCGCGTGCGCGGGGACCAGCTGGCCGCCCAGACCCTGCGCGTCGCCCAGTAGGGTCCATCCCCGCGTGCGCGGGGACCAGAGGAGCTGACCTGGCCCTTTAGCCGGCGGACTCCCTGTTTTTACCCACTTCCCAAAATTCGGACATCGCAGACCTTTGGCCTGTTGGTGTATTTCTACCCACCGCCGAACCTCCTCCGCTTCGACGCCTTGCTCCAGCCCTGACGGGCCACCTGCGGCACTCGCTGCTCCCGCTCCCCCTTCTGCTGAGCCTTCGGGTTCGGGCGGCGGATCAGCGTCAGGCCCTCGTGGTCGGACGGGTGCCAGCCATGGTCGTGGGTCTCGAACGTGTAGCCCTGCTCGTTGTTCGTCTGGTAGGCGAGCAGGGCCCGGCCCTGGCCCGCGTACTGGCGGACCTCCGCCCAGAGGGCCTCGCGTACGCGGGTGGACGGGTTGCCGAGGAAGACGCCCGGGGAAATCTCCAGGAGCCAGCGGGTGAGGAAGCCCCTCAGGCCCACCGGGCAGTTGGTCAGGACGATGACGGTCACCAGATGACCTCGTCGCCGTAGTTGCGGCCGCCCTCGACGTACACGTCTCCGTCGGACTGGAGGGTGACACGGTCCGCGTCGGATTCGCCCGTGTCCCGGGTGCCGTCGTAGCCCAGGAGGTCCTTGATGTCCCGCACACAGCGGTCCAGCAGGCCGGTTTCGTGGATGCGGTCGCGCAGCAGGCGGCGGGTCCGGGCGGCGATGTCCTCCTCGCCCTCCGTTGCCGCGTCGAAGGCGATCGGGATGCCGATGTCGGTCTTGTAGAGGTCGGCCACGTCCAGGACGAACGAGCGTTCGTGGCCGGAGTGGACGAAGCCGAGGCCCGGTGAGCAGCCCAGGGCGACGACGACGGCGTGGGCGATGCCGTACAGGCACTGCGCCGCAGCGGTGATGGCCTGGTTGGGGGCGTCGCCGGCGGAGAAGTCGTCGCGGTGGTACTCGCGTCGGTGCCAGGGGACGCCGGTTCGGGCCGACTCCTTGCGGTAGAAGACCTTCAGGCGGTGCCCCTCCATGCTGAGGAGTTCCCTGCGGGTGCGGTCGGCGGGGTCCTCGTCGGGGAAGCGCAGGCGGTACATGGCGCGGGCCACGTCCAGGCGGGTTCGACGGTTGGCCCAGGCGGTGGCCTGGGCCTCGATGAGGGCGGAGGAGCGGGTGAGGGCTCGGCCGCCCGCGTAGTAGCGCACTCCGTGCTCGCCGACCCAGGCGACGCCCGCGCCGGACTCGCCGAGGACGGTCATGGCCTGGTGGGTGACGCGCGTCCCCGGGCCCAGGAGAAGGGTGCCGATGGTGGCGGACGGAATGTGGGTCACTCCGTCCGCGTCCTCCGCCGTGATGGCGTTGGATTCCCGGTGGACGGTGCACCGCTCCAGGTAGACGAAGGAGGTGCGGTCGCCCACCCGGGTGAGTTCACGGGGCGAGGACGCGCCCCTGCGGCTGACGGTCGTCATCGCCTCACCGCACCGGGGCGAGTGTCAGGAGACCGCAGCCGTACGCCTTGGCCTTGCCGAGGCCCTGCGTCAGGGTGCGGCGCAGGAGGTCCGGGTCCGTGACCCGGAGGCGTCCGTCGAAGGTCACCCTGGTGATGCGGACGTCGTCACGGCCGGATTTCGCCGGGGGCCGGCGGAACTGGAGCGGTTGCTGATCGCGGACGATCAGCTCGTGCTCGTCGCCCTCCGGCAGGAGCCGTCGGTCCAGCGGCTTTTCGACGATGGCGAAGCCCGCCCGTTCCTGCCGTTCCAGCAGCCAGCCGATCTGATGGCGCGGAGTGCGGTGCGCTGCGCGCTTGGTCGGGTCGCCCGGCTTGCTGTACTGGTGGTGGATGTTGTGCACGGGGTTCGCAGTGAGCCGGAAACCCCAGGTGTCCCCCTGCGCGAGCCCGGCGAGGAACTTCTCGTACCCGTACGTCGTCCAGCCGGGCTCGTCGGCCGCCGGCCATCCGGCCTGGTCGACCAGACCGGTCAGATCGGGGCGGGTGGGGCTGACGATGAACAGGAGCGTTTGGGCGGGGGTGTCGCGGTCGACGCGCCACAGGACACGGGGGCCCGTGCCGTCCCGGGTGGGAGGCACGGGGAAGGACATGTTCACCGCGCCGTGCATGCGGTGCGGTGAGCCGAGGAGCCGACGGGCCTCGGAGCGCGCGGTGTTGACGCGGAAGCGGGTCAGGTACATCAGTCGGTCCTCGGTGCGGCGGGGAAGAGCCCATCGGTCGGGTCATGGGGCGGGGCGGCGGCCCTGGTCCCGGGCAGGGGTACGTGAGAGCCCCGCAGCCCCCGCAGGCCGTAGCGCCGATGGCGGGGGTCGAAGCTCAACGGCAGGTCCCGCAGCGCGATGTCCGGGGCTTGGCCCGCCGGGCAGTCGAGCAGCACTTCCAGCCGGCCGGGAGCCGACTGGGAACCCTCCGCGCGGTACCAGTCGGACGCCTCCCACGCGGCCTCGCGCAGGGCGTCTTCGAGCCGGATGTCCGCCTGCGGCGGCCCCAGCGGGATCGGCCGGGACGGCGGACAGGAGCGGCGGCCGAGGTAGGGCAGGAAGACCGGGTCCAGCAGCGCTTCGTACAGGGCGTCGATCAGTCCGGGCGTGCCCGCCACACCCGCCACGAACACCGCGTCGGCGAGGTAGAAGCGTTCGGAGAGCGGCATCGCCTTGTCCGTGTCGCCGTGGTGGGCGGTCTGGAAGTCCCGCAGGCGGGTCCCGGGCTGGTCGATCCGTACGCCGAACTCCAGCGCGGCGAGGTCGGCGAGGTCGGCGTCCCGGGAACGGCCCTGGGCTGCGGCGAGCAGTCCCAGAACGCCGCTCTTGGTGGGCGCGTTCTCCGTGGTGCGGCGGGTGAAACGGGAGGTCGAGCCCCAGGCCTGAAGGGGACCCGCGAGCCGCAGCAGCAGCACGCTCATGCCGTGGCCACCGGCTGCGCGGACTCCCCGGCCTCTTCCACTTCCTTGACCTCCAGCCTGGCGGCCACCGCGCTCCCCACCGCGTCCAGGAGT
Organism: Streptomyces yaizuensis; assembly: GCF_034961445.1. NCBI lineage: Bacteria > Bacillati > Actinomycetota > Actinomycetes > Kitasatosporales > Streptomycetaceae > Streptomyces > Streptomyces yaizuensis. The sequence continues at coordinate 13,435 of NZ_BSBI01000016.1, read as the reverse complement.
TCCGGAAGCGCCACTTCGGTCCCGAGCGCGGCAAGTGCCTCGGTCTCCTCGCCGAACCGGAGCACCCAGCTCTGCCCGGTGTCGGTGAGCCCGTACGCCCGCTCCAGTCCGGGGACGTAGGCGGCGAGCCGGTCGCAGCTCTTCCGCACAAAGCCGCCCTCCTCGCCGACACCCACGGGCCGCTCGAAGGCCGCGACGAAGCTGATCGGCCGCCGGGTGCGGAGCTTGACCACGACCGCCGCCGGCAGCGTGTGGTTGCCGAAGGTGTTGATCTTTCCGGTGGGCAGCGAGGAGACGAACCCTTCGAGGAAGGCCGTCACCGCCCGCCGGATGGGCTCGGCGGACCCGGCCTCGTCCACACTGCCCAGGTTCTCCCGGAGCCGGTCCACGTCGACCGCCGCGTAGCGGTAGAGGGTCGCCGAGTTGAAGTCGACGGAGCCGATCATCCCGGCGCCCATCTCGTCGTCCGCGTTCCGGTCGTCGACGGCGGTGTAGTAGTCCGACTCGATCTCGACCGCGTGCACGCTCAGCGCGTGCGCCACCTGCACGGCCGCGTCCACGTTGAGATCGGTCGAGTTCGCGACCATCCGGCCGAAGAGGGCGATGTCGACGGAGTGCCGGGTGTCGACGGCCTGGCGGGCGCGGGCCTTGTTCTCCTTGTTCTGGAAGAACGTCTTGAGCGCGGCCGGGCCGCCCTCCGCCCCGCCTTCGATGGCGAGAGCCGCGAGCGCGTCGAGCTGACGCCTGCTCAGGAACATCAGATAGGACGACTCCGGAGCGGCGTCGGCGTCCTTCGCGTTGCGCTTGGGCACCGTCATCTTGGACCCCGTCGCCGTCTCGACGGTGTCCGCCGCCAGCTTCAGCGCGTCCTCCGGCGACACCGACGGATCGAGGGCGGCCATGCGCTCCGCCACCACCTCCGCCACCCTCTTCGTCCGGACGCCCAGCTCGGAGGGGTCGAGCAGTTCGGAGAACGCCTGGCGCGTGGCGCGCTTCCACGCCTGGCTGGAGACGCGCGCCCGCGTCTTCCCCCCGTAGACGGCCGTCTTGGGCGTCCCCGTGTCGTCCCGGTTGAGATTGCTCGGCGGGACGGTCTGGAGGATGTGGATGTCGAGGATGGTCCGGGTCATGAACGCTCAGTTCCTTTTCATGGGCTGCATGGGCTGCATGGGCGGTACAGGCGGTACGGGGTGAAGTCGCAGGGCGGCCGGTGACGCGGGCAGGCGGGACGTGGCTACTCGCCGGACCTGTCGTCGTCCGGGTCGTCGGGGCCGATATCCCTGTCGAAGGCGTCCGCTCCACCGGCGTCTCCGGCGCGGGACGCGCTCCCGCGCCGGGGAGCGGCGAGGTGGAACTCCCGTCCCCATTCCCGGCGCACCACGGCGCGCCCCGACGGCACCTGCCAGCGGTAGAGCTGATCCGCGAGCCGCCCGTAGTCGAGGGGGACCTGCCCGTCGCGGAGCAGCAGCACGATCTCCCGGAGCCGGACCGCCACCGAGGCGATGGTGTCGGCCGTGCCCACGCGGACGAGCCGCTTGCGGAGGGGGTCGTCCGGCCGTTCCTCGCTCCCGCCCCCGGGGCTCCCCTTCTTCTGCATGAGGGTGCGGACCGCGCCGCCCAGGGTCGCTCCGCGCTGGTGCATGCCGCTGTCGCGCAGGGAGCGCTGGTGCAGGGACCAGAGGGTGACGGCGAGGTAGACGGCCTCCTCGGCGTGTTCGCGGCGTACGCCCGTCGTGTCGTCGCCCAGGATGTCGGCCAGTTCGTCCAGGCCGCCCATGCCCCAGTGGTCCTGGAGCGTGTGCGCGGTACGGCCGGCTCCGCGCCGCAGCCGGGCCAGCTCGGCGACGGCGGCCGGATTGTCCTGGCGGTAGCCGAGTTGGAGCCGTGAGACGCAGCGGTCGGCGGCCCGTCCGGGCTGCTCCAGAGGGCGCCGGTAGGCGGTGGGGGGCGCGGCAGCGGGTCCGGTCGGCTCGGGCGGCTGGTCAGTGGTGGTCATACCGTGTGCTCCGTCACGTGATGGTCGCGAGTCGCGGGTCGCGGGGCGCGGGTCGCGGGATCGCAGAGTCGGGATCGCCGAGGGGTACGGCACGTCAGCGCGGCGCCGGGGGCGCCGGATCGGCCGTCGGATCGGCCGTCGGCAGGATCTTGTTGATCCGGGTTCTGAACCACAGGTCCGCCCGTGCGTCGTCCACCCAGCGCCTGCCGACGCGAGGGAGGTCCACGAGCCGGCCTTCCGACGCGGCCGGGCCCGCCGAGTCGAGCAGTCTGCGGGCGAGCCGGTGGACGGCCGGCCGTACCACCGTCGACTGCCACGCGGTGCGGGCGGCCACGGGGTCGTCGGTCTCCCCGAGGGTCCTCAGCCACTGCCGGTAGGGGCCGTCCAGGGCGCCGAATCCCAGGTCCCGGGCGGATTCCGTCGCCGGTGCCGGATCCGAACCGGCCGCCAGCGCCAGATGGCCCGCGAGCTGCCCCAGCGCTCCGACCGCCTGCTCGGCGTCGGCGACGGCGGCGACGGCGGCGCCCCCGTGCAGGGCCCGGCCCTCGTGCAGCAGGACGACCGGCAGCGTGATCCCGTCGTCGATCACCTCGTCCACCACGGACTGCTGGGTGCCGTACACGGCCCCGACCAGGCGGGTACGGATGAGGGAGCGCTCGGGCAGAACCCCCTCGCTGGTCAGGAGGGCGAGCCACTTCACCACGCCTGCCGGGAGGGTCGTCGGGGTGCCCCGGCCGGTGCCGTCCGACGCGGAGTGCTGGGCGAACAGCAGGGAGGCGAGCCCCCGCCAGGCGGCACGCGTGGGGTCGTGCTGGCGCGGCATGTAGACCAGCGGACGGCCCTGCTTCTTCTCCTGCGCGGGGCTGCGCCGCCAGCCCGACATGGGCTCCTTCCGCCACCGGTCGTGCGCGGCGAGCGCGTCGCCGTAGCCGAGGACGACACCCGTGACCTCGCCGTCCTCGGTGTGCAGCAGCATCCGGCGGGACTGCCAGGTGTAGAGGTCGCGCGGGCCGGACGGCCGGACGGCCTCCGGGTCCGCCGGCACCGGGCCGGGGCCCGGCGGCTCCTCACGGCGCCAGACCGGCAGGTCCTTGCGGCGGTCGACGGTCAGGATGTCCTCGTCGGTGGGGATCAGGTTCAGCAGCAGCGTCTCGCGCAGGGTCTGTCCCTCCGCGAGGACGCCCCCGAGATTGCCCGCCCAGCCGACGCCCTGCGGATAGACCTTGCCGCCTCTGGCCCGCTCGTCCCCGGCCATCCCCGATTTGATCCCCGACGGGTCGAAGGCGTGGGTGTGCACCAGCCACCGGGCCGCTTCGGCGAGGCTCAGCCGGTCCACTCCGGGCCGGCGCATCGCGAAGAACGGTTCCCCGTTGGGTACGTCGGCGACGATCCGGTTCAGGGAGGCCACCTCGTTCTTCTCCGTGTGCAGTCCGGCCACTTGGAAGAAGGGGTGCTTCGCGTGCAGCAGGTCGAAGCGGTCGCGGTGCCGGGCGAGATATTCCGGTACGGCCGCGAAGGGGTCCTCCGCCTGCCACAGCTCCTCCCAGTCCTCCAGCTCGCCCGGGCCGTCCAGGGCGTCGTGGAGAATCGCCAGGAGCAGCCTGATCAGCGCGAACTCCTGTGTGGGGAGATCCCCCACCAGGCGTCTCGACTCCCGTGCCCGCGCGAAGACGTCCAGGATCGACAACTCCTCGGTGGTGCCGTCGAGGAGCTGTACCGGCAGCCACGGCCGGGAGATCAGGTCGAAAGAGTGCGGCACGGGATCGGCCACCTTCGCTTCCGGTGCGCCTTCGGACATCACCCGCAGTCCGTCGGCACGGCTGTAGTGGAGTTCAAAGCCTGACAGACGGGTCTGACAATCCGTGTCGAGCACGAGCAGCAACTCGCCCGCCAGCCAAGGGCATTCCTTGACCTGCCAGGCCGGGACGACGAATCGCTCCAGCTCGGCGATGGTCCGTTCGATCACCCAGGGTTTACAGAACTGCCAGGGCAGGGTCAGCGCGCTCGCGGCGACGGCCTCGGCGGCCCACCGTGCCGGAGGCGTGTGCTCCGGCAGTTCCAGCCCGCCCCTGCCGCCGTCAAGCCATTCGACGGTGGTCAGCCGGCCGTCCCGCTGCCGCTGGACGACCAGTACCTCCAGGCTCTCGTCGCTGTCCCGCACCTGGGCCCGGCCGGCGGGGGTGTCGTCGGCGTCGCCCACCTGCGCGTCCAGCCAGCCGATCACCGCACGTCCCGCCCTGCGGACCGGTCCCAGCCGGAAGGTGTCCGCCCGTTCCCGTTTCTCCGCGAGTCCGGTGAGGTAGTGGCGGCGGGCGTCGTCCAGCGCGGCCGCCCAGTGCTCCGGGCCGACCGGAGCGTCCCCGTACGCGGCCTGGACCAGCGGACTGATGTGGTCCGGCAGGACGAGCGGTACGCCGTCGAGATGCGGGCCGAGGACGGCGAGCGCCCTCAGCAGGGTGTGCGGCCCCTGGTAGACGCCGACCGACCCGCGTACCGGCTCGGGCGGGTCGGCCCGCCAGTCGGTACCGGTGACCAGGCAGCGGGCCCGCGCCAGCCCGCGTGGGCGCTTGCGCGGATGGCGGTGCAGCCTGCCGATGCGCTGGAGCATCAGGTCCACGGGGGCGAGGTCCGTCACCAGGAGATCGAAGTCGATGTCCAGGGACTGTTCGACCACCTGGCTGGCCACGACGACGTGCGGTCCGGTGGGGCGGTCCCCGCCGGGCCCGAAGCGCTCCCGCAGCCGGACGTCGTTGGCGGCCCGGTCGGCCGCCAGGAACCGGGAGTGCGCCACGGTCACCGCGTCCGCGCCGAAGCGCTCCCGCAGTGCCGCCGCCGTCGCGAGGACCCGGTCGACGGTGTTGCGGACGACCAGCGCGCAGCCGCCGTGGCGCAGCTCCCGCTCCAAACGGTCGGCGAGGACAGCGGGATCGTCGTCCACGCGTTCCAGGGCCACTTCGGTGCGGCGGCCGGAGGCGGGTGCCGGGCGCGCCGTCGAGATCTCCGGGCCGGGGGCGGCGGCGGTGATCAGCGGATACGCGTCGTCGGGCAGGTCCAGGGCGTCGCCGACCTCCCCGGCGTCCGCGCCCGCGTACGCGGCGGCCAGCTCGCGTCTGCGGGCGGCGGGCAGGGTCGCGGAGAGCAGCACCACGGGGACCCGGTACGCCGACAGCCATTCCAGGACGCGGTCGAGGTAGGCGTTCATATAGGCGTCGTAGGCGTGGACCTCGTCGATGATGACGACCTTGCCCGCGACCGCCAGATGCCGCAGGGCCAGATGGCGGCTCTTGAGCCCGGCGAAGAGCACCTGGTCGACGGTTCCCACCGCGAACGACGCCAGCAGGGCCTTCTTCCGGCCGCGCAGCCACTGGTGGGCGTGGAGTCCCGAGGGGGCTGCCCGCCGGGTCGCTGCCGCGCCCGTGTCCGCCATCGAGTCGGGACTGTCCGGTTCGACGGCCGCGATCGTGCGGTGGCCGATGCGCAGCAGCCCCGCCCAGACCTGGTTGAGCGCCGCCTTCGCATGGGCCAGGACGATCGACCGGGGGCCGTCCGCCGGCATGCGGTCGAGCCAGCCGGTCAGGCGGGGGAACATGGCGTCCGCCGTGGCCCGGGTCGGCAGCGCCAGCAGAACGCCGCCGGCGCCGGTCCGGGCGGCCAGGATCTCCGCCGCCGCGAAGGCCGCTTCCGTCTTGCCCTCGCCCATCGGCGCCTCGATGATCAGCAGCCCGGCGGCGGGCATCCGCCGGGCCGTCCGTACGGCTTCCTCCTGCACCGGCCGGATCCGGGCACCGGCCGGCAGGTCGAAGCGCGCCGCGAACAACTCGGCCGCCGAACCGGCGGGTTCCTCCGGTGTCCACGGCCCGGGCAGGTCGAGACCGGCCCAGGCGGCCGCGAGCCGCCGCGCCTCGCCCGCCGGGCCGGGGGGCGACCAGGAGGACGGGTCGTACGGGAACAGCTCGGACGAGCTCGCGATCCAGTCGGAGACGATCACCACGGCGGTGAGGACGACCTGCGCCGTCTGCGGCAGCCGGACTCCTTCCCAGTGCGGCAGCCGCTCCTCCACGCCGGCCGTCCGGGCGCAGAAGTCCAGCAGCTCGTACTGGACGGAACGCCAGACCTCCTCGGCGGGGCCGGGGGTGCGGAGCAGCCGGGGATGCAACCGGAGGTCGTTGATCTGCTGGTGGTCCGGGGGCGTGCCGTGGTGGCCGCCGGCCACGACCGCGAACTGTCCGCAGGCGCGCGCACTCCAGCCGAACCGCTGGGACAGCCACTCCTGGATCAGGAGGTGTCCGGCCAGGCCGTGGGGCGCCATCCGGCGATCCGTGCCGAACTGCTTCTGGTACGGCATGTCGAGCCCGGCGGCGCGCATCCGGTCCGCGAGGCCGTCGACCTGGCAGGCGAACGCGGGGGTGGCCTTCCCGGTGTCGTGGGAGGCGGCGAGGAAGACGGTCAGGAGCCGCGCGTCCGCCGCACCGCCGGGGAGGGCCTCCGCGACGAGGTCCTTGACGTGGGCGGGCAGCCACACGTCCCACAGCTTTCCGGCGGTGGCGGCGCTGTCGGCCATGTGCCGCCAGAGCGGCAGCCACTGCTCGGTGGGGCGGTCGTGCTTGCCCCAGGCCCGCCGGGCGGCGGTGGACAGCGACGGGAAGGGCGCCCCGGACGAAGTCCCGGGAAGGGCAGGAAGACGGTCTCGGCTGTTCGGTGCGTGCGGCATGACTGTGCTGGGCCCCCACCAGGCTGCGATGTGCCGTACGGGCCGGGGACGGACCGTACGCGTTCCGGACGATGTCGTCGGCGCGTCAGGCCGGCTGTGGGCGGTACGGGACCCAGGGCCGCGTCGCGGGACCGACGTGGTCCCGTCGAGCGTCCTGGGTACGACCGTTCACCATGCTGTGCTCCTGAGGGTGTCGCGCCGGCCGGGCGGAGGGCAGGCCTCCACCCGGTGCGACGCGGGCGGGAGTGCGGCGCTGGACGACGAGGCCACGTGCCGCGACTGCCAGCAACATAGCTCTCCCGCGCGCGAGTTGGCGGCGCTTTCGCCCGGATCGGAGGGACGGTCCGGGCGATCGGCGCGGTCCGCGTGGGTCACCGCGTTCCCACCTCCCGCGCGATCACCCGAACGGGTGAAGAGGGGACTGTCGTACGGCCACCCGGCCGGGCGGGCGACCGCGCGCCCTTGCGCGAGCCCGCTGGCTAGGATGAATCGTCCCCGTGACCGGCTCGGGGCCAGACGGCGTGGAAGGAGACGGGGTGAGGGAGCGGGACGGCGGGCGGCGGCGGGCGCAGGGGGAGTTGGAGGCGCAGGTCGTGGCCGCGCTGCGGGAGGCCGGGGAGCCGGTCGGGACGGCGTGGGTGCAGGAGCGGCTCGGTGGGTCCCTCGCGTATACGACCGTCATCACCATCCTGACGCGGCTGCTCGCCAAGGGCGTCGTGACGCGGGAGAAAGCGGGCCGGTCCTTCGTCTGGACGCCCGTCGCCGACGAGGCCGGGCTCGCCGCGCTGCGGATGCGCAAGGTGCTGGACGGCGAGAGCGACCGTGAGGCCGTGCTCGCCCGGTTCGTGACCGGGCTGCCGCCGCGTGACGAGCAGGTGTTGCGGGAGCTGCTGGAGCACGCCGGGGAATCGGAGGAGTAGCGCCGCTCATGGGGGTCTTCGTCTTCCTGCCGCTGGTGCTGCCGCTGACGGCGTGGCCGATCGCCCGGCTGGCGGAGCAGCATCTCCACCCCCGGGCCGCGACCTGGCTGCTGTCCGCCGTCGCCGGGGTGCTGGCCGTGTGCAGCACCCTGTGTCTGGCGCTGCTGATGGTCGTCGGCACCGCGCAGCTGCCCGGGAATCCGCTGCCCGACGGCTGGTCGGACGAGGAGGTGCGCGCGGCGGTCCCCTACGACGAGGTGGCGGGGAAGGCCGCCATTCCGGCGCTCGTCGCCGTGGTGGTCGCGGGGGCGCGGGTGGTGTGGCGGCACCACCGGATACGGCGGCGGGCGGAGCGCGCGCTGTCGGGGCTGCGGGGCACGTCCGTCGCGGTCCTGCCCGACCCGCTGCCGTACGCGTACGCGCTGCCGGGCGAGCGGGACCGGGTCGTGGTGTCCACCGGGCTGCTGGCGGCGCTGGGCCCGGCGGAGCGGCGGGCCGTCTTCGCGCACGAGCGGGCCCATCTCACCGGCCGCCACCACCGGTTTCTGCTGGTCGTGCAGGTGGCCGCGCGTGCCAATCCGTTTCTGCGGCCGCTGCGGACCGCCGTCACCTACACGGCGGAGCGGTGGGCCGACGAGGAGGCCGCCCGCGCGGTCGGCAGCCGCCGTACGGTCGCGCGCGCGATCGGCAGGTCCGCCCTGGTGTCCCGGGGCGCCCCGGTCGCCACGCTCGCGGGCTTCGCGGGTTTCGCGGCGGCCGGGCCCGTGCCGCGCCGGGTCGCCGCCCTGCTGCGGCCCGCCCCGGCCGGGGGGACCTGGCCGCCGGTCTTCACCACCGTGGGGCTCGCGGTGTGGGGCGCGGCCGCCGGTACGACCGCCTCCGCGCTCTCCTCCGCGAACTCGGCGGTCACCCTCTTCCTCATCCTCAAGGCCGCCACCCCCGTATGACCGGTACATCCGGTACGTCGGGCTCAGGCGCGGGTCCGTGACCGCGAGCGGTCCAGCGCCGCGACACCCACCGCCGCCAGGGCGATCTGGATGAGCCACTGGATCCAGTCGACGCCGCCGGTGTCCGCGACGCCGAGTGCGGCGGCGATCACGCTGCCGACGAGGGCGGCCACGATGCCCACGGCGATCGTCCACAGCAGGCCGACTCGCTGCCGGCCGGGCAGGGCGAGGCGGCCGAGTGCCCCGACGACGAGGCCGATCAGGAGGGCGCTGATGATTCCCGAGATCTCCATGACCCTCGGCTGCCCCGCCGTCGGCGATCCACGCCCGAAGCCCCCGGCCCCCGGGTCAGCCCTCGTCGTCCTCGCCCTCCCCCTCGAAGAAGTCGCCGACCTCGTCCACGACCTCCGCCGCCACCAGTCCCCCGGCCACACCCACCGCGACACCTACGGCTCCCGCCGCGACGACCGCCCCCATCCCGGGACCGGAACCGTGGCCGTGGCCGTGGCCGTGGCCGTGGGACGCATGCCCGTGCGGAACGTGACCGTCCGAGGCGTGGCCGTCCGAGGCGTGACCGCGTCCGGCGGTGACCTGGTCCAGCCAGGCGCCCACCACCTCCGTCCAGTCGCGGTGCGCCACCCCCTCGTGGCCGACGACCTGCCGATTGACCACGTCCTGACCGGCGGCGAAGAACCCGGCGGGCTTGTCCGCCTCCAGGATCACCTCGGTCTCGTCCGGGTGGGCGAGGAACGTCACCTCCAGCTCGTTCAGGACGTGCGCGTACCGGGGCCCGGCGGTCAGTTCGATCTCCTGGTAGAAGGGCAGCCGCTGGCCGGTGCCGTGGATACGGCCGTGTTCCAGGTCGGCGGAGCGGAAGCCGAAGCCGTGCCGCCCCAGGGCCTCCAGGACCGCTTCCTGTACGGGCAGCGGCGCCACGGCGAGGGGGTCGAGGTCGCCCTTGTCCCTCGCACCCGACACCGCCAGTTCCGTACGGACGCCGAGCCCGATGCCCAGCGGCTGCCCGTGCAGCTCGGTGACCGGGGTCTCCCACGGCAGGGTGACGCCGAACGGGACATCGCGGTGTTCACCGGCCGCGAGCCGGAAACCGCCGCCGACGGTGAAGCGGGCGAAGGACACCGTCCCCTCGCCCTCCCCGTCGCCGTACTCGGTCTCGACCCGGGCGACGAGTTCGAGGGTGATGTTCTCGATGTCGGCGTCGGTGCCGCCGCCCCGGAGCCGGACCTGTCCGGACAGGGTGCCGCCGGGCAGCACGGGGCCGGGGTCGAGGACCGTGTCCACCGTGGGCCCGCCCACACCGAGCGAGCCGAGCAGTCGTTTGAACACCATGGACGTTCACTCCTTGTCGCTGTCGCTTTGTCGCTGTGAATTCTGGAGATCCGAAGGGCCCGGCCGGCGCGGCGGCCGGCCGGGCGGATGACGAGGGTGCGGCTACCTCGCGGTGTCCAGGGCGGCCAGGCCCTGGGCCCACCGCACGTACTTCAGTCCGGCCAGTTCACGGACGGTGGTGACGCCGAACGCCTCCTTCAGCAGCTCCCCGTCGCGGTCGGAGACGCCCTTCAGCGCGGAGACGGGCGCGGCCAGGATGTCCGGCACGCTCCTGTCCGCCCATGCCTTGTCCAGCACCTTGTCCAGGTCGATCGAAGCCATGTGTGTCCTCCCGGAAGTCACGTAGTGCGAGGCGCGCACGTCGCCCGCTCCCCCCGGCGCGGGCATGGCCGTGCGCGGGGACGACCGGGAATATCCGGCACGCCCCTCGCGTTTTCTACACGCATGTAGAAGCATAGGGGCGGGCCCACGCACCGGAGTCGCTTGACGGCACACCCGGGGCAAAAGTCCGAAAACCAACCTCGACCGGGCATACCAACACCACCCGATCGAGGTGACTTTACGATCCCTTTACGATGGGTCCGGGGACAATCGTCTTCCCGCCCACCCCCCGGGGCCCGCACGGCCCCCCGACCGGACAAGGAGCAGCAGGCCCGCCATGGGTGAACCTCCCAGTACCAGCCGTGCCATGACCCGCCCGACGATCACCACGGGGACGGGGGTGGCACGGTGACCGAGACTCTCCTTCTGCTCCTCGCCCTCGCCCTCACCCTCGCCTGCGCGATCTTCGTGGCCGCCGAGTTCTCGCTGACCACCGTCGAGCGCGGCGAGCTGGAGCGGGCCGCCGAAGCGGGCGAGCGCGGCGCCGACAGCGCGCTGGCCGCCGTCCGCAAGCTGACCTTCCAGCTCTCCGGCGCCCAGCTCGGCATCACCGTGACCTCGCTCGTCATCGGCATGCTCGCCGAACCCTCCCTCGCCTCGCTCCTGCGCGGACCGCTGGAGCTCGCGGGCCTCGGCGGCGCGACCGGCACGATCGCCACCGTGCTCGGCGTGGCCCTCTCCACCGTCGTCCTCATGGTCATCGGCGAGCTGGTCCCCAAGAACTGGGCGATCTCCCGCCCGCTGGCCGTCGCCAAGGTCGTCGCCGGCCCGCAGCGCGGCTTCACCGCCGTCTTCGGCCCCTTCATCCGGCACCTCAACTCCACCGCCAACCGGTTCGTGCACCGCTTCGGCCTGGAGCCCGCCGAGGAGCTGGCGCACGCCCGCACCCCCGAGGAGCTGGTGGCCCTCGCCCGCCACTCCGCCGCCGAGGGCGCGATCGACGCGGACTCCGCCGAGCTGTTCGTCCGTACCCTGCACCTCGGCGAGCTGACCGCCGAGAACGTCATGACCCCCCGGGTCGACGTCCGGGCCCTGGAGGCGCGCGCCACCGCCGCCGACGCGGCGAACCTCACCTACGCCACCGGGCTCTCCCGGTTCCCCGTCTACCGCGACTCCCTCGACGCGGTCATCGGCACCGTCCACATCCGTGACGTCCTCGCCCTCGACGCGGACGCCCGGCCCCGCACCCCCGTCACCGAGCTGATCACCGCGCCGCTGCTGGTGCCCGACAGCCTGCCCGTCGACACCCTCCTCGCACGGCTGCGCGCCGCGCGGACCATGGCCGTCGTCATCGACGAGTACGGCGGCACCGCCGGCGTCGCCACCGTCGAGGACATCGTGGAGGAAGTCGTCGGCGAGGTCCGCGACGAGCACGACCCGCACGCCATCCCCGACCTCCTCGCCGCCCCCGCCACCGACGACGGCCGCGCCTGCTGGGAGGCCGACGGCGGCATCCGGCTCGACCAGCTCGCCGTCATCGGCCTGCCCGCGCCCCACGGCCCCTACGAGACCCTCGCCGGCCTCGTCGCCAACCGCCTCGAACGCATCCCCGAACCCGGAGACACCGTGCACCTCGACGGCTGGGACATCACCGTCCTCGACGTCGGCCACCACCGAGCCGAACGCGTCAACCTGACCGCGCCCGCCACCACCACGGTGGCCACCGCCGAGCGGGAGACCGCGCGATGACCACCGTTCAACTCCTCATCGGTGCCCTCACCCTGCTCACCAACGCGTTCTTCGTCGGCGGCGAGTTCGCCCTCATCTCCGTACGCCGCAGCCAGGTCGAACCCCTCGCCCAGCGCGGCGACAAGCGCGCCCGGCTCACCCTGTGGGGCATCGAGCACCTGTCGGCGACGATGGCCACCGCCCAGCTCGGCATCACCGTCTCCTCCCTGGTGCTCGGCGCGGTCGCCGAACCGGCCATCGCGCATCTGCTGGAGCCCCCTTTCGAGGCCATCGGCGTGCCCGGCGCGCTGATCCACCCCATCGCCTTCGTCATCGCCCTGACCCTCGCCACCTATCTCCACATGCTCTTCGGCGAGATGATCCCCAAGAACATCGCGCTCGCCGCGCCCGTGCCGACCGCGCTGCTGCTCGGCCCGCCCATGGTCGCGCTCACGCGCGCGATGCGGCCGGTGGTCTTCGGCCTCAACGCCATCGCCAACGTGCTGCTGCGGCTGCTGCGCGTCGAACCCAAGAACGAGGTCGCGTCCGTCTTCACCGACGACCAACTGGTCCGGCTCGTCGCCGACTCCAGCCAGGCCGGGCTGCTCGACCCCGCCGACGGGGAACGGCTGCGGGACGCCCTGGAACTCGGTACGCGGCCGGTCGGCGAGATCCTGGTTCCGCTCGACCGGATGGTCACCGTCGGTGAGGACGTCACCCCCGCCCTGCTGGAGCGGACCGCGACCGCCGCCGGATACTCCCGGCTGCCCGTCCTCGGCTCCGGCGGCGCCGTCCTCGGCTACCTGCACATCAAGGACGCCCTCGGCATCGCGGAACGGGACACCCCCTACCCGCGTTCGGCACTGCACCGGGTGGTGCCCGTACGCATCGACACGCCGCTCGACGACGCGCTGACCGCGATGCGGGCGCATGGGACGCATTTGGCGGCCGTGACCGGGGAGAAGAGTGGCGTGATCGGGTTCGCGACGATGGAGGACGTCCTCTCGGAACTGGTGGGCCAGGCGGGCTGACCCCTCCCCACCCGGGCCGGGTACGGGTTCGGCCTTGCGCAGTCCGCCAGCGTCGGTACGTGTGCGGTGCGCTCGCCCGGGGTTCCGGTGGCCCACCCGTGTCGGTACGGGGTCCCGCACCCTTCTTTTCCCCCGGCTCGGGGTACCGGCCGCCTTGGCTGGCTGCGTGGGTGGGGGGTGCAGGGTCGCCCCCGCAGGGGATCGGCGGTAAGTCCCGCTCGCGCTGACCGCAGGCCTTCGGTCCGCCGACCCCGAGGAGGTGAGCCCGGAGGCCCCCGCCAACCCGCACCACACCCGCACCCGGGACAGGCCGCACAAATCCAGCCTCGCCGACGATTACCCGGCAAAATCCAGCCTCGCCGGCGTTTGAGGCGCAGGGGTTCGGGGACTGGTCCCCGACGATGGCCCGCACACGGGGGGGTGTTTCGCCTGGG
>NZ_BSBI01000015.1:0-251457 GCF_034961445.1 Streptomyces yaizuensis | reverse complement strand
TCCGGGCGCTTCCCTTCGGTTTTTCTTTTTTCCTTCTTGCCTTTCGGCGTTTCCAACTCTACCAGATCCTTTTCCCGCCTCCCGGTCACCCGGGATTCGGACTTTCAGATCCGGCGGCCAGTTGGACCGGCCTTTTGCCTTTCGGCTGCTCCGACTTTATCAGATCCTTTCGGGCCTGATTCCCGTGTCGAACTCGGGTTGTCTTTCCGACCCTTGGGCCGTTCCGACGTCCCAAACTCTAGCTGATTTCCCGGGGGGCTCATAATCGAGACCTTCGGATTAATTTCGGCATGCCGAAATCGAACCCGATTGGGTTTGTCATCAGTAGTTGGGTGGCCGCTTCGGGGTGCTGAACAGCAGGGCCCGGCTCAAGCGGCTCGGGCTACGTTAGGCGCCCGGTCGGGCTGAGTCAAGTTGCTCTGCGGCGTGGCGCGTGGGCCCGGTAGGGGCTGACGGTCGGGTCGCCGTCGATCCAGAAGCGCCACGGCTGGTGGGCCCCGTCGCCGCCCACTCCCGTACGAGGTCCGTTCCGCACCTGGTCAGGGCGGGGAGGGACTCCCGGTAGTACGGACAGGGGTGCGGAGGTGTCCGCACAGAGGTCGGTGCCGTTCAGGGCACGGTCGACGTCGAGGGCGGTGGCCAGCCGGGCCGGGCCTTTGGCGAGTTCCTTGTCGTAGCGGGCCGAGACTCGACGTTTGCGGGCCAGCTCCTCGCCGATCAGGATCTCGCCGGCCCTCAGCAGTACTCCACTGGCCTGGCCCTCGGGCCCGCACACCGTGTTCAGGCAGTGCCACATTCCGTAAGTAAAGTAGACATATGCGTGACCCGGCGGGCCGAACATCACCTCGTTGCGCGGGGTCCGGCCGCGGAAGGCGTGGGATCCCGGGTCCACCTCGCCCGCGTACGCCTCCACCTCGGTGATGCGCAGCTCGATGGGTCCGTCGGCCGTCCGGCGTATCAGGGTGCAGCCGAGCAGATCGGGAGCGACCTCCAGGACCGGACGGTCGAAGAATTCCCGGGGCAGGGTGCTGCGGTGGATGGGCTCGGTCATGGCGCCCGAGGCTACCGGGGAACCAGCGCCGATCGTGGCGCGTTTCTACGATGCAAGACCTAGCTAGGAGTGGACATGGGCTTCAAGAAGCTGCTCGCGAGCCTGGGCGCCGGTGGCGCTTCGGTCGAGACAGCACTGACCGAGGAGAATGTGGTTCCGGGCGGTGTCGTCCAGGGTGAGGTTCGCATCCAGGGCGGTTCGGTCGACCAGAAGATCGAGGGCCTGTCCGTGGGTCTCCAGGCCCGGGTCGAGGTGGAGAGCGGCGACCACGAGGTCAAGCAGGACATCGTCTTCGCCAAGCAGCAGCTCTCCGGGGCCTTCGAGGTGAAGGCCGGGGCGGTGCACGTGGTGCCGTTCGGGCTGGAGATCCCGTGGGAGACCCCGGTGACGAGCATCGCCGGGCAGCGCCTGCACGGCATGGACATCGGGGTGAGCACGGAGCTGGCGATCGCGCGTGCGGTGGACTCGGGGGATCTCGACCCGATCCAGGTGCACCCCCTGCCGGCCCAGCAGGCGATCATCGACGCTTTCGTGAAGCTGGGTTTCCGCTTCAAGAGCGCCGACATGGAGCGCGGGCACATCCGGGGCACGCGGCAGCAGCTCCCCTTCTATCAGGAGATCGAGTTCTACCCGCCGTCCCAGTACCGGGGGCTGAAGCAGGTGGAGCTGACGTTCGTCGCCGATGGCCAGGGCATGGATGTCGTGCTGGAGATGGACAAGAAGGGTGGGCTGCTCAGCGAGGGCAGCGACTCGTACAAGGCGTTCCAGATCGGGCACCAGGACTTCGCGTCGACGGACTGGGCCGCGTATCTGAACCAGTGGCTCGCCGATGTCGGCGGTCGGCGCAACTGGCTGTAGCAGGGGGTCCTAGGGTCGTGTCCGGCCGGGCGCGTGCGGCGGTGCCGTGGCGGCCGGTGGACAGGACACAGGACAGGTCTGGCCAGCGATCCGGAGGTTTCGACACGTGACCGAGTTGAAGAGGGCGCCCCTTCCGCACGACTTCCACCCGGAGGTGCCGTCGTTCACGGTGGTGAGCGAGGGCATCGAGCCGGGTGGGGTGCTGCCGGACGCCCAGGTGTACGCCGCCGGGAACACCTCGCCGCAGCTGCGGTGGGAGGGCTTCCCCGCCGGGACGAAGAGTTTCGCGGTGACGTGCTTCGATCCGGACGCGCCCACGGGCAGCGGTTTCTGGCACTGGGTGCTGTTCGACATCCCGGCGTCGGTGACGGAGCTGCCTGCGGGTGCGGGCAGCGGATCGTTCGCGGGGCTGCCCGAGGGCGCGGTGCAGGTCCGTAACGACTACGGTTCGCGGGACTTCGGCGGTGCCGCACCGCCGGCCGGGGAGAGGCACCGCTATGTGTTCACCGTGTACGCGGTGGACAGCGAGAAGCTGGGCCCGGACGCCGAGGCGTCCCCGGCCGTCGTCGGCTTCAATCTCCGCTTCCACACCCTCGGCCGGGCCCAGTTGATCGCCGAGTACGAGGGTCCCGCGGCGGGCTGAGTCCGCTTATCACCGTTCGTCAGGTGTTTGCCCTGCTGTGGTCCTGGAGAGATCACAGCAGGGCAGTTTTCTGTCCAGGGGCCGTGGCAGGGCCCCGGAGCAGCACCGATATTGCGTTGTCCATCGTCGCGTGCCCGGCCAGAGTTGATCCAAGCCCGCCGCGTGGCGGGCCAGGCTGACGGAGGTGGGCGGGATGCGGGACACGCTGGTACTGAACGCGAGCTTCGAACCACTGTCGACGGTGTCGCTCCACCGTGCGGTGGTGCTGGTGCTTCAGGACAAGGCCGTGGTCGAGCAGTCCCACCCCGGGCTCCGTATGCGGGCCGCCGCCGTCGAGCTTCCGATGCCGCAGGTGATCCGGCTGTGCCGGTATGTCCGGGTGCCGTTCCGAAGACATGCGCCGTGGTCGAGGCGGGGGGTGCTGGCGCGGGACCAGCACCGGTGCGCGTACTGCGGGAGACGCGCGACGACCGTGGACCATGTGCTGCCCCGGTCGCACGGCGGTGCGGACAGCTGGCTGAACACGGTGGCCTCCTGCGCGGAGGACAACCATCGCAAGGCGGACCGTACGCCGGAGCAGGCGGGGATGCCGCTGCTGCACCAGCCGTTCGTGCCGTCCCCGGCCGACGCGATGCTGTTGGCGATGCGGTCCGGGGAGCGGTCCGCGCTGCCGCAGTGGCTGTTCCCCGCCCGGTCGGCGGCCTGACCGGCCCGCGCGCGCCGGCCGCCGCCGTGGGCGGATCAGCCGAAGCGGCGGAAGAGCAGTTGGGCGATGGCGAAGGTGCCGACGACGACGATCAGGATGCGCAGGACGGACGGGGAGAGCCGGCGGCCGTAGGTGGCGCCTATCTGTCCGCCGATCGCGGAGCCGACGGCGATCAGGACGACGGCGGTCCAGTCGAGTTCGGCGACGAAGACGAAGAAGAGGGCGGCGATGCTGTTGACGACGGCCGCCAGGACGTTCTTGACGGCGTTGAGGCGTTGCAGGGTGTCGTTGATGAGCATGCCCATGAGGGCTATGTAGACGATGCCCTGGGCGGCGGTGAAGTAGCCGCCGTAGACGCTGGCGAGCAGCAGTCCGACGAGGAGGAGGGGGCCTCCGTCGGGGTGGGCGGGGCTGCCGGTGCGTTCGCGGCGGCGCTGGACGGCGCGGGCGATGCGCGGTTGGAGCACCACCAGGACGAGGGCGAGGGCGACCAGTACCGGGACGATGGTCTCGAAGGCGGTCGGCGGGAGGGTCAGCAGCAGCACGGCGCCGGTGATGCCGCCGACGGCCGCGATCAGGGAGAGCCGCAGGACGCGGCGGCGCTGTCCGGCGAGTTCGGCGCGGTAGCCGATGGCGCCGCTGATGGAGCCGGAGACGAGTCCGAGGGCGTTGGAGACGGTCGCGGTGACCGGGGGGAGCCCGGTGGCCAGGAGTACGGGGAAGGTGATGAGGGTGCCGGAGCCGACGATGGTGTTGATCGTCCCGGCGCTGATGCCTGCGACGAAGACGGCGAGCATCTCCCAGATGGTCACGGTGTACGCCTCCACGATCGATGCCGAGTGCACCGATCATGCCTGACACATGACGCAGGCCGGGCCCCGGGGCCCGGCCTGCGTGGGTGCGTGAACGGGATCAGCCGATGGGGGGCTCTTCGCGGCGCGGGCTCTTGGTGTCGAAGCCGGGGACGCCGCCGCCGAGGTTGCCGAAGGCTCCGGAGAGGCCCTTGAGGGCGTCGCCGATCTCGCTGGGGACGATCCAGAGCTTGTTGGCGTCGCCTTCGGCGATCTTCGGGAGCATCTGGAGGTACTGGTACGAGAGGAGCTTCTGGTCGGGGTCGCCGGCGTGGATCGCCTCGAAGACGGTACGGACGGCCTGGGCCTCGCCCTCGGCGCGCAGCGCGGCGGCCTTGGCCTCGCCCTCGGCGCGCAGGATCTGGGACTGCTTCTCGCCCTCCGCGGTGAGGATGGCGGCCTGGCGGGTGCCTTCGGCGGTGAGGATCGCGGCGCGCTTGTCGCGGTCGGCGCGCATCTGCTTCTCCATCGAGTCCTGGATGGAGGTGGGCGGCTCGATGGCCTTCAGCTCGACGCGGTTGACGCGGATGCCCCACTTGCCGGTGGCTTCGTCGAGGACGCCGCGCAGGGCCGCGTTGATCTCCTCGCGGGAGGTGAGGGTCCGCTCCAGGTCCATGCCACCGATGATGTTGCGGAGGGTGGTGACGGTGAGCTGCTCGATGGCCTGGATGTAGCTGGCGACCTCGTACGTCGCGGCCCGCGCGTCGGTGACCTGGTAGTAGATGACGGTGTCGATGTTGACGACCAGGTTGTCCTGGGTGATCACCGGCTGGGGCGGGAAGGGGACGACCTGTTCGCGGAGGTCGATGCGGTTGCGGATCGAGTCGATGAACGGGACGACGATGTTGAGTCCGGCGTTCAGGGTGCGGGTGTAGCGCCCGAACCGTTCGACGATGGCGGCGCTGGCCTGCGGAATGACCTGGATCGTTTTGATCAGGGCGATGAAGACCAGCACCACCAGAATGATCAGGACGATGATGATCGGTTGCATCGCGTTCCCTGTGCCCTTCGCTGCCGGATGGTTCTGATGGCCGGATGATCTGGATGATCCCGATGATCCGGATGAGTCTGATGATCGAGTTTCCCAGACCGGGGGCGCCCGTGGGGACTGTTTCCGAAGGGTCGGCCCGGACGGTGCGGAAGGTGTCTCACATGACGACCGCGGTGGCGCCGTCGATCTCCACCACATCGACCTGCTGACCCTCTTCGAAGGTCATCTCGCTGTCGAGGGTGCGGGCGGACCAGATCTCCCCCGCCAGCTTGATCCGGCCGCCGTCGGCGCTGACCCGTTCCACGACCACGGCCTGACGGCCCTTCAGGGCGTCGACGCCGCTGGCGAAGTGGGGTCTGCCGGCGCGCTGCCGGTTGGCGAGGGGCCGCACGACGGCGATCAGGGCGACGGAGACCACGGCGAAGACGAGCACCTGGGCCACGACTCCCCCGCCGAGCGCGGCGACCACGGCGGCGGCGACCGCCCCCGCGGAGAACATCCCGAACTCCGGCATCGCGGTGAGGACCAGCGGAATGCCCAGTCCGACCGCGCCGATCAGCCACCATACCCACGCGTCGATTTCCACATGGTCATGGTAGGTCCGACGGGCGGGTGAGGACAGGGGGCGGGGCGGGGCGCGGGCGGCGGCGCCCGGAACGGGCCGGGCGCGCGGGCGGGTCAGCCGAGCGGGAGTCCCTGGGCGGTCCAGCGGTCGCCGATGTGCTCGACGACCAGCGGCAGGCCGAAGCAGCGCGAGAGGTTGCGGGAGGTCAGCTCCATCGCGAGGGGGCCGGCGGCGAGCACTTCGCCCTGGCGGATCATCAGGACGTGGGTGAAGCCGGGCGGGATCTCCTCGACATGGTGGGTGACCATGATCATGGAGGGGGCGATCGGGTCGCGGGCGAGCCGGCCGAGGCGGCGGACGAGGTCCTCGCGCCCGCCCAGGTCGAGGCCGGCGGCGGGCTCGTCCAGGAGCAGCAGTTCGGGGTCGGTCATCATGGCGCGGGCGATCAGGGTGCGCTTGCGCTCGCCCTCGGAGAGGGTGCCGAACTTCCGGTCGAGGTAGTCGTTCATGCCGAGCCGGTCGAGGAAGGCGCGGGCGCGCTCCTCGTCGACCGGGTCGTAGTCCTCGTGCCAGGTGGCGGTCATGCCGTAGGCGGCGGTGAGGACCGTCTGGAGGACGGTCTGGCTGCGGGGCAGCTTCTCCACCATGGCGATGCCGGCCATGCCGATGCGGGGGCGGAGGTCGAAGACGTCGACGCGGCCGAGCCGCTCTCCGAGGATCCGTACCGAGCCGGTGGACGGGAAGAGGTAGCTCGACGCGAGGTTGAGCAGGGTGGTCTTGCCGGCGCCGTTGGGGCCGAGGATGACCCAGCGCTCCCCCTCCTTGACCGACCAGGAGACGTCGTCCACCAGAGCGCGTCCGTCGCGGACCACGGATACGTCCACCAGCTCCAGTACATCGCTCATGAGCGCGTTGTCTCCCCATGCAATCGTCTTGAGGTGTGCGGAGGGCTCGGGGTGCCACCATGGGCACGGCCCCCAGGGAAAACCTACGCCACTGGCGGGGCACTCCCGTCCCCCGGCCCGATCCTTAAGGTGGGGCCATGCTTTCGGAACCACGATCAGGACGGTTGGCGGCCTGGGGCAATGCCCTGCTGGCCGGGCTCGTGTCGCCCGACGAGGCGGCGCTCGCGGTGGTGGGCGGTGACGCGGTGCACCGGGTGACGGGCCTGCCGGGCGAACCGGAGCCGGTGGGGCTCACGCTGGCGCTGGGGCGGCTGCGGGCGCTCGGGGTGACCGGCTGGCGGGTGGCGCTGCCGGCGCCGGGTCATCCGCTGGGGCTGAGCGGGCCGGCGGAGTTCAATACGCGGGCGCTGGCCGCCGGGGAGGCCGTCGTCGGGTACGGGGCTCCGTACGGGCTGGTGCCCGAGGTGACGGAGGCGGGGGCCGGGCCGGGCGCGCAGGACGTCCATGTGTCGGTGGTCTGGCGCTGTCTGCCCGTACGGGAGGCTCCGCCGGCGGACGTGCCGTCGCTCGGTGAGGCGGAGCGGGAGCTGGCCGAGGCGCTGCGGGATGCCACGGAGGCGCTGACGCGGCTGGACGTGGCGGCGTCGGGTCCGGTGGCCGACGCGGCGGTGGACGCGTACCGGGCACGGGCGGAGCGGGGGCGGGAGGCGCTGGCCCCCGGTTATCCGCCGCGGGCGGTGCGGGTGCTGGAGCTGGCGCAGCGGGTGGGGCTGCTGGTGTCGGTGGCGTACGGGAGCGGGCACGGCGGTGCGGTGAGCGCGGCGGAGATGGCGGCGCGTACGGAGGCGCTGCGTCCGGTGGAGCGGGTGGCGCGGCGGGCGCAGGTCGCCGCGTACAACGCGTATGTGGAGGAGCGGGAGCGGGGGGTGTAGGGCCTTTCGTCTGGATCAGGCTGGGTGAGGGAGCGGGGTCTGGTGCCGTGCATCGCAAGGCGGAGGATTGAGCCACTGCGGAGCATTGGTGATTGACGACAACGCGGCGAGGTGCGGTGCCAGGGCACGCGAGCCCCAGCAAGATCCAGACGAAAGGCCCTGAGTCGCGGGTGCCGGGTGAGGCCGGGTCGGTGCGTGGGGGAGGTGGCCCGGCCTCACCGGGGTCGTCAGAGGTTCAGGCCGGAGTTGCCGAAGGCCGGGTTGAGCACGCCGACGACGTTGACCGAGTTGCCCACCACGTTGACGGGGACATCGACCGGGACCTGGACCACGTTGCCCGAGAGGGCACCGGGGGAGCCGACGGCCTCGCCGTGGGCGTGGGCTCCCGTGGCGGACGCGACACCCGCGCCGGCGGCCAGCAGGCTGCCGGTGATCATGGTGAGGGCGGCGGCCTTCTTCAGGTTCTTCACTGCGTCATTCCTCCTGGAATCCGGCCGCGGCGGGGGCCGCCGCGGCACGTCCTGGAGAACGTCACCCGGAACGGAAGGTTGCGCCGTCCGGGTGACATACACCCGACAGTATGAATCTCGTATCGAACGGGAACCGGATGGACGGGCAAGCGGATCATCGGTTCCGCCGGGCGTCCCCGGGCCGGTCGGCCGGTGCGTATGCCGTGGTCAGCCGGTGAGTCCGTGGCGCACGGCCCACAGGGCGGCCTGGGTGCGGTCGGAGAGGTCCAGCTTCATCAGGATGTTCGAGACGTGTGTCTTGACCGTCTTCTCGGAGAGCACCAGCGCGCGGGCGATCTCGCGGTTGGACCGGCCGTCGGCGATCAGGGCCAGGACCTCGCGTTCCCGCTCGGTGAGGGTGCTGCCCCGGCCGGTGCCCGTGCCCTGGTCGTCCTGGGCGAGGAGGGCCCCGGCGACCTCGGGCTGGAGCAGGACGTGGCCGGCGTGGACCGAGCGGATGGCGCCGGCCAGGGCCTCGGGGTCGATGTCCTTGTAGACGTATCCGAACGCCCCGGCGCGCAGGGCGGGGACGACGGTGCGCTGTTCGGTGAAGCTGGTGACGATCAGTACCCGGGCCGGGTTGGCCAGCTCGCGCAGCCGGCGCAGGGCCTCGATGCCGTCGGTGCCGGGCATCTTCACGTCCATCAGGACGACGTCGGGTTTCAGCTCCTCGGCGCGTTCGACGCCTTCGCTGCCGTCGCCGGCCTCGCCGACGACCTCGATGTCGTCCTGGATCTCCAGGAAGGTGCGCAGCCCCCGGCGGACCACCTGGTGGTCGTCGACGAGCAGGACCCTGATCCGGGTGTCATCCACCGGGGACCTCCATTTCGATCGTGGTGCCCTGGCCGGGCTCGGAGTGGACGGTGAGCCGGCCGCCGACGCCGGCGGCGCGGTCCCGCATGGACGCGAGGCCCAGGTGGCGGCCGGCCCGGCGGACCGTGTGCGGGTCGAAGCCCTTGCCGTTGTCGCCGACGCGCAGGACGACGCCCTGGGCGCGGCGGGCGAGGACGACGTCGACCCGGTCGGCGCCGGAGTGGCGGAGCGCGTTGTGCAGGGCCTCCTGGGCGACCCTGAGCAGGGCTTCCTCCCGGGCGGCGGGCAGCGCCTTGATGCCGTGGGTCTCGAAGGTGACGCGGGCGGTGTGGGCCCGGTCCAGGACGTGGATCTGCGTACGCAGGGTGTGGACGAGGCCGTCCTCGTCCAGGGCGGCGGGGCGCAGCTCGACGACGGCGGCGCGCAGTTCGTCGGCGGCCTCGGCGGCGAGTGCGGCGACCTGCTGGAGTTCGCCCTTGGCCCGGCCGGGGTCGCGGTCCACGAGGGCGGCGGCGGCCTGGGCGGTGAGCCGCAGCGAGAAGAGTTTCTGGCTGACGGCGTCGTGCAGCTCGTGGGCGAGGCGGGAGCGCTCCTCGGCGATGGTCAGCTCGCGGCTGCGCTCGTACAGCCGGGCGTTGGTGAGGGCGATCGCGGCGTGCTGGGCGAGGATCGAGAGGAGTTCCTCGTCGTCGGCGGTGAAGCCGCAGCCGCCCTCGGGTTTGGGGCAGCGCTTGTTGGCGAGGAAGAGGGCGCCGATGATGTCGTCGCCGTCCTTGATGGGCAGCCCGAGGAAGTCCGACATGTCGGGGTGGGCCGCGGGCCAGCCGCCGAAGCGGGGGTCGTCGCGGACGTCGGCGAGCCGTTCGGTGCGGGCGTCGTGGAGCATCGCGGCGAGGATGCCGTGCTGGCGCGGGAGCGGGCCGATCGCCTTCCACTGGGCGTCGCTGACCCCGTCGACCACGAACTGGGCGAAGCCGCCGTGGTCGTCGGGGACGCCGAGCGCCGCGTACTCCGCGTCGAGCAGTTCCCGGGCCGAGGCGACGATCGTCTTGAGGACGTCGCGCACCTGGAGGTGTCTGCTCATCGCGAGGAGTGCGGTGCTCACGGCGGCAAGGCCCGAGCTGGGGGGATGACTCATGGTGTCACCGTACCGGCGGGTCGTGACGGTGCGTATCCGACTGCGGGCGGCGGTGGGGATGGGTCCGGAGGCGTAGGTCGAAGTGCCCCGGTGGATGGGGCGCGCGGCGGACGCGGCGGCGCGGGGGGCGTTCCTACGGTGGTCGGTGGGTGGTCCGGGGTGTACGGGGCCGCCGGTGGACGCGGAGGAAGGAGCGGACGGCATGCCGGTCGCGGTGATCACGGGTGGTTCGAAGGGGCTGGGGCGGGCGCTGGCGTCGGCCCTGGCGGAGCGGGGCTGGGACCTGGTGCTGGGTGCCAGGAACGAGGAGGTGCTGCGGCGGACGGCGGCCTTCGTGGGGGTGCACGGCACGCGGGTGGTGGCGGTCCCCGGTGATGTGAACGACGCGGGGCACCGGGCCGCGCTGGTGGCGGGGGCGCGGGCGCTGGGCGGGCTGGATCTGCTGGTGAGCAATGCGAGCGTGCTGGGGGCCGAGCCGCTGGTGCGGCTGGACGCGCAGCCGCTGGCGGGGTTGCGGCTGGCGCTGGAGACCAATGTGGTGGCGGCGCTGGGGCTGGTGCAGGAGGCGCTGCCGCTGCTGCGGGAGGCGGCGGCGGGGACGGTGATCGCGATCAGTTCGGACGCGGCGGCGGAGGCGTACGAGACCTGGGGTGGTTACGGAGCGTCGAAGGCGGCGCTGGACCAGCTCGCGGCGGTGCTGGGGGTGGAGGAGCCGGGGCTGCGGGTGTGGGCGGTGGACCCGGGGGACATGGACACGGATCTGTACGAGGCGGCGGTGCCGCGTGCGGAGGGCGGCGGCGAGCACCGGCCGGCGCCGGAGTCCGTGGTTCCCGGTTTTCTGCGGCTGCTGGACGAGCGGCCGGCCAGTGGGCGGTACGCGGCTCCGGCGCTGCTGGAGACGGTGTAGCGGCGGGAGCGGGTGCGGCCGCGGGAGTGGTGGCGGGGCGGGCGGTCCGGGGATGTCGAGCGGCGGGGCACTGACGGGAACGGGAACGGGGTGCGGGTCATGACGGACGACGCGGGTGTGCTGGGTGTGCTGGGGGCGCTGCGGGTGCCCGGGGAGCTGTCGGCGCGGGTGCCGGCGGAGGTCCGGGGCGCGGGCCGGGACGACGTACGGCTGCTGGTGTCGCACGGGGAGCGGGTGGGGCACCACGCGTTCCGGGAGCTGCCGGTGCTGCTGCGGGCCGGGGACGTGCTGGTGGTGAACACGTCCGCCACGCTGCCCGCGGCGGTGAACGGGCGGGCCGGGGGCGATCCGGTGGTGGTGCACTTCTCGACCCGGGGCGACGACGGCCGGTGGGCGGTGGAGCTGCGGACCCCCGACGGGCGGGGCAGCACGGGGCCGCGTGCGGGCGGCCCGGCGGGTGCCGTGGTGCGGCTGCCGGCGGGCGAGCGGCTGGTGCTGTCTGAGCCACTCGCCCCGGGGGCGGACCGGCTGTGGTGGGCGCGGGTGTCCGCGCCGGTGCCGGGGCTGCTGCGGCGGTACGGCAGGCCGATCCGGTACGGGTACACGGCCGGGGACCAGCCGCTGTCCTCCTATCGGACGGTGTTCGCGCTGGAGTCGCCCGACGGGTCGGGGTCGGCGGAGATGCCGAGTGCGGCGCGGCCCTTCACGGCGGGGATGGTGGCGCGGCTGGTGAGCCGGGGGGTGCAGGTGGCGCCGCTGGTGCTGCACACGGGGGTGGCGTCGGCGGAGGCGCACGAGCCTCCGTATCCGGAGCGTTTCGCGGTGCCGGCGGCGACGGCGTGGCTGGTGAACGCGGCGCGGGCGGGGGGTGGCCGGATCGTGGCGGTGGGGACGACGGCGGTGCGGGCGCTGGAGTCGGCGGCGGGCGGGGACGGGGTGGTGCGGGCCGCGGCGGGGTGGACGGATCTGGTGGTCACCCCGGAGCGCGGGGTGCGGGTCGTGGACGGCCTGCTGACCGGCCTGCACGAGCCGGCGGCCTCCCATCTGCTGATGCTGGAGGCGATCGCGGGCAGGGCCGCCCTGGGGCGTGCGTACGAGGCCGCGCTGCACGGTTCGTACCTCTGGCACGAGTTCGGCGACGTCCATCTCATACTTCCGGATGACAACCCTCACACATTGAATTGCTGACGCAACTTAGAGTGAAAGCGGGGTAGGCCGGATGTGACCCCGCGCATAGGACCCACATCACTTACGAAACTCCTTAGTGGACAGATAAGAACCGTGTGAGCGGGGATGGAGCGTCGCGAAAGCGGCTGGACCACCTCCCTGATCCACTATCCGCCTTCGTACGTCACACCTTTGCCAGGGCATTTTGCGGGCGCTAAGAATTGCCCAGTCGCCGCCCGCCGAGGAGCGCAGCGCCGCTCCTGGCCTGATGCGACTTCCCGAAGCAAAGAGGTACGTCTGTATGTCCGCGTCCAGCATTCGCAGCACCCGCATGACCAAGGCTCGCCGGGCCTCGATCGCCGGTATCGCCGCCGCCGGAGCCGCAGCAGTCGCCCTGACCCTGGTGCCCACCGACGGTGGCTCCGGCTCCAAGGCGGTCGCCGGGACCGCCCCCGTCGCCTTCGAGGGCTCCGCCGGCAAGCCGGCCCTGCTCCAGCTCGACAGCCAGAAGTCCGCCATCGAGACCCAGGTCGAGAAGGCCGCGAAGGCCGCCGACGCCAAGTCCAAGGCCGAGGCGAAGGCCAAGCTGGACGCCGCCGTCCGCAAGGCCGCCGCCGAGCGCGCCGCCGACGAGGCCCCCGCGAGCCGTACCGTGGCCGCCCGGACCGTGGCCGCCCCGGCCGCGCCCGCCGCCGTCGCCTACCCGAACAACCTCGACGGCTGGATCCGCGAGGCCATGTCCATCATGAAGAAGCACGGCATCCCCGGCTCCTACGAGGGACTGCACCGCAACATCATGCGGGAGTCCAGCGGTAACCCGATGGCCATCAACAACTGGGACATCAACGCCGTCAACGGCACCCCGTCGAAGGGTCTGCTCCAGGTCATCCAGCCGACCTTCAACGCGTACCACGTCAAGGGCACGCCGTTCGACCTGTACCACCCGGTCGCCAACATCGTCGCCGCGGCCAACTACGCCGCCGACCGCTACGGCTCGATCGACAACGTCTTCGGCGCCTACTGAGCACGGCTCCGCTGACGCGGACGCGGTAGACGTACCCATGCCAGAGGGCGGCTCCCCGGACTTCCGGGGGGCCGCCCTCTCGCGTACTTCGGGGGCCGCGTGCGGGCGCGGCCGGGGTCAGGCGCGCATGACCTCGGGCTCGTGGCGGCGGAGCAGCCGGGCCACGGCGACGCCGCACAGGACGCCGAGGGCGAGCAGCACGGTGACGTTCAGGCCCCACTGGCCCGCCGAGTGCTCCCAGAGCGGGTCCAGGTCGTCCGGCCGGTCCTGGTCCCAGGGCGGCATCACGCGGCCGAGGTCGAGGGTGGTGCCGGTGCCGGCGACGGCCCAGCGGGAGGGCATCAGCCAGGAGACCTGTTCCAGGCCCGGGGAGCCGTACACCTTGAAGAGCACCCCGGTGAAGACGACCTGGACGATCGCGAACATCACCAGCAGCGGCATCGTCTTCTCGGCGGTCCGCACCAGGGACGAGATCACCAGGCCGACCATCATCGAGGTGAGGCCCAGGGCGATGATCACCAGGCAGAGTTCGAGGGCGGGCGGCATCAGCAGGCCGTCGGCGGGCAGCTCGCGGGGGGCGAGGCCGATACCGCAGAGGATGAGGCCCTGGACGGCGGTGATCAGCCCCAGGACGATCACCTTGGACATCAGATAGGCCGAGCGGGAGAGGCCGGTGGCCCGCTCCCGCTCGTAGATGACCCGTTCCTTGATCAGTTCGCGGACGGAGTTGGCCGCGCCCGAGAAACACATGCCGACGGCGAGGATCAGCATGATCGTCCCGGCTTGGCCGTTGAACGGGGACTCCCCGTCGTCGGGCGCCACCAGCCCGGATTCGGCCGGGATGACCACGCTGACCAGGCCCAGGACGGCGGGGAGCAGCAGCATCAGGGCGAGGAAGCCCCGGTCGGACGCGAGGACGGCGGTGTAGCGGCGCATCAGCGTCCACAGCTGGGTGCCCCAGCTCTGCGGCCCCGGCGCCCGGATCCGCCGGTCCACCGGCGCCGGTACGGGCTGGGCGGCGACGGCGTCGATGTCCGCCGCGTACATCTGGTAGTGCTGTGAGCCGCGCCAGCGGCCCGCCCAGTCGTAGTCGCGGTAGTTCTCGAAGGCGGAGAAGACGTCGGCCCAGGTGGTGTAGCCGAAGAAGTTCAGCGCCTCCTCCGGCGGGCCGAAGTAGGCGACGGTGCCGCCGGGGGCCATGACCAGCAGTTTGTCGCAGAGCTGGAGCTCGGCGACGGAGTGGGTGACCACGAGGACGGTCCGGCCGTCGTCGGCGAGCGCGCGGAGCAGCTGCATCACATCGCGGTCCATGCCCGGGTCGAGGCCGGAGGTGGGCTCGTCCAGGAAGATCAGGGAGGGCCTGGTCAGCAGCTCCAGGGCGACCGAGACGCGCTTGCGCTGGCCGCCGGAGAGCGAGGAGATCCTCTTGTCCTGGTGGCTGTCGAGCTTCAGCTCGCCCAGGACCTCGCCGATCCGGGCCTCGCGCTCGTCGTCGCCGGTGTCGCCGGGGAAGCGGAGCTTGGCCGCGTACCGCAGCGCCGTGCGGACGGTCAGCTCCTTGTGCAGGATGTCGTCCTGCGGGACCAGGCCGATGCGGTGGCGCAGCTCGGCGAAGTGCCGGTAGAGGCTGCGGTTGTCGTAGAGGACGTCGCCCTCGTTGGCGGGCCGGTAGCCGGTGAGGGCCTTGAGCAGGGTGGACTTTCCGGAACCGGAGGGTCCGATGAGGCCGATGAGGGACTTCTCGGGGATGCCGAAGGAGACATCGCGAAGGATCTGTGCGCCGCCGTCGACGGTGACGGTGAGGTGGCGGGCGGAGAAGGTGACCTCGCCGGTGTCGACGCACTCCGCCAGCCGGTCACCGACGATCCGGAAGGCGGAGTGCCCGACGCCGACGACGTCGCCCGCGCCGATGCCGACGGTGGTGGACCGGGCGATCGGCTGCCCGTTGACATAGGTGCCGTTGTGGGAGCCGAGGTCACGGATCCGGAAGCCGCCGTCGGGGGTGGCGGTGAATTCGGCGTGGTGGCGGGAGACCTGGAGGTCCGCGACGACCAGCTCGTTCTCCAGGGCGCGGCCGATGCGCATCACCCGGCCGCCGGCCAGCCGGTGGAAGGTGGTGGGGCCGCGGTCGCCGTGGGGCGCGGGGTCGGTCCGCTGCGGCGGGATCGCCGGATGGTCATCGGCGTGCGGCGGCGAGGACGGCGATGGGGCGGAGGCCCGTGAGAACGCGGAGGCC
This sequence comes from Streptomyces yaizuensis, assembly GCF_034961445.1. Lineage (NCBI taxonomy): Bacteria > Bacillati > Actinomycetota > Actinomycetes > Kitasatosporales > Streptomycetaceae > Streptomyces > Streptomyces yaizuensis. The sequence goes on along the minus strand of NZ_BSBI01000015.1, from coordinate 236,161 downwards.
GGTGAGGAGCGTGCGGCGGCGGCCGGCGCCGGGCGCTCCGGGGCGGCGGTCGCCCGCCCCTGCCCGGAGGCCGCGGCCCGCGCCCCGGCATCCGGGTCCGGCCCGGACGGAGTGCCGGGCGAGGCATCGGGCGAGGCATCGGAGCCCTGGCGCGACGCGTACGGGTCGTAGGGGCGGTAGGGGTCGTACGGCGGCGGGGTGTCCCGGGCCGGGTAGGGCGCGTACGGGTCCTGTCCCGGGTACGGCGGGTGGGGCTGGGCGTGGCCCTGGTCCGACGGGTACGGGTAGGCGGGGTAGGGGTACGGGTACGGCCCGCCGGGCACACCGGCGGACGGGTCGCTCTGCGGCGGTGGCCCGCCCCAGTGCCCGCCGGCCGGGTTGCCGCCGGAGGGGCCGGAGAGATTCAGCCGGGGTCCGTCGTTGGCGTTGCCCAGATGGACGGCCGAGCCGGGGGCCAGCTCCATCCGGTGGATCCGCCGGCCCTCGGCGTAGGTGCCGTTGGTGCTGCCGTGGTCCTCGATCGTCCAGCTGTGGCCGCCCCAGCTGATGGTGGCGTGGCGCCAGGAGACCCGGGCGTCCTCCAGCACCATGTCCCCCTGCGGATCCCGTCCCAGGGTGTAGGACCTCGACGGATCCAGCGTCCAGGTCCTGCCGTTCAATTCCAGTACGAGTTCCCGCACTCCATGCCCCACTAGTCGCTCCCCCGGGTGACCCCCGTCCAGGGAAGTCTAGGGATTGGTGAACATCGGGAGGAACTATTTCAGGCTCGGCGTCATCCCTGGTACCCGGGCTGCGGGGCGGCGGTCTCCGCGCTGTGGGGCGGCGGCTCCGCACTGTGGGGCGGCCCGGCCGGCCGGTGGGCGCGGACGGCTCCGGGGCTTCGGGCACCCTTCGGAAACTCATCGGGAACTCTTCGGATGCTCGGTGGACATTGGCGGGCGGGACCCCGCGCCGGGCCCCGACGGCCCCCCTGCCCGCCCTCCGAGGAGGGGTTCGCGCAGGTGGGACGGGGTGGCTCCGACTGCGCCCGGGGCCGTGTTCGTTCAGGTGTCCGCCTGTCGGGACGGTGCGTCTCGCCGTAACATTCGCCGGTTACGGTGGAGAGACCATGAGCGCTTCGCAGAACTCCGACGTCCGCACCCTTCTCGTCAAGATCTTCGGGAAGGACCGTCCCGGGATCACCGCCGGGCTCTTCGACACCCTCTCCGCCTACTCGGTCGACGTGGTCGACATCGAGCAGGTCGTCTCCCGTGGCCGCCTCGTCCTGTGCGCCCTGGTCACCGCCCCCGCGGGGGGCGGGGCCGAGGAGGGCGAGCTGCGGGCCACCGTCCACGGCTGGGCCGAGGCCCTGGGGCTCCAGGCCGAGATCATCTCCGGCACCGGCGACAACCGGCCGCGCGGCAGCGGCCGCTCCCACGTCACCGTGCTCGGGCACCCGCTGACGGCCGCGGCCACGGCGGCCATAACGGCACGGATCGCCTCGATCGGCGGCAACATCGACCGGATCTTCCGGCTCGCCAAGTATCCGGTGACGGCCGTGGAGTTCGCGGTCTCGGGTACGGAGACGGAGGTGCTGCGCACGGCGCTGGCCACCGAGTCGGCCGAGGTGGGCGTGGATGTGGCGGTGGTCTCCGCCGGGCTGCACCGCCGGGCGCAGCGGCTGGTGGTGATGGATGTGGACTCCACGCTGATCCAGGACGAGGTCATCGAGCTGTTCGCCGCCCACGCCGGGTGCGAGGAGGAGGTCGCGCGGATCACGGCCGCCGCGATGCGCGGCGAGCTGGACTTCGAGCAGTCCCTGCACGCCCGGGTGGCGCTGCTGGAGGGGCTCGACGCCTCCGTGGTGGACAAGGTCCGCTCCGAGGTGCGGATGACGCCGGGCGCGCGGACCCTGATCCGTACGCTCAAGCGGCTCGGCTTCCAAGTGGGGGTGGTCTCGGGCGGGTTCACCCAGGTCACGGACGATCTCCAGGAGCGGCTGGGGCTGGACTTCGCCTCGGCGAACACGCTGGAGATAGTCGACGGCAAGCTCACCGGACGGGTGACCGGGGAGATCGTCGACCGGGCGGGCAAGGCGCGGCTGCTGCGCCGCTTCGCTGCGGAGGCGGAAATTCCACTGGCGCAGACGGTGGCGATCGGCGACGGCGCGAACGACCTGGACATGCTGAACGCGGCCGGGCTCGGGGTCGCGTTCAACGCGAAGCCGGTGGTCCAGGAGGCCGCGCACACGGCGGTGAACGTGCCCTTCCTCGACACGGTGCTCTATCTGCTGGGCATCACCCGGGAAGAGGTGGAGGCGGCGGACGGCGCCGACGCCGAGCACTGACCGGGGCGCACTGACCCGTACACCCGTACGGCTCTCCGGACAGGAAGAGCCCCGGCGCGAGACGCGCGCCGGGGCTCTTCGACATCCGGGCGGGGTCGGGTCCCCGAGGCCCGGTCAGTCGTACGGTGTGGCCAGTCGTGCGAAGTGGTCAGTCGTGCGGCGTCCAGAAGCCGGTGAGCCTGCCGACCCCGTGCTCCACGGCCTTCCAGGAGCCGGAGAACTCGACGACGGCATAGGCGGAGGTGGGGAATCCGCTGCGGTTCATCCGGGGCAGCAGATCGCCCTCGGCCTCGCCCGCGAGCGCGTCGGCGAGGGCGTGCATACCGGGGTTGTGCCCGATGACCAGCAGCTGGCCGACCTCGTCCGGGACCTCGTTGAGCAGGGCGATCAGCTCGCCGAGGGATGCCTCGTAGAGCCGGTCCTCATAGACGGTCCGGGGGCGCTCGGGCAGCTCGTGCACCGCCAGCTTCCACGTCTCGCGGGTTCTGGCGGCGGTGGAGCAGAGGGCCAGATCGAAGGCGAATCCGGAACGGGCGAGCATACGGCCCGCCGCGGGGGCGTCCTTGCGGCCCCGCTCGGCGAGCGGACGCTCATGGTCGGACGACTCGGACCACTCGGCCTTCGCATGGCGGAGGAGAACGATCCTGCGGACGTGGGAGGGTCCGGGGGCTGCCCCTCCGGACGATGTGGCGACGCTCATGTCCCCCAGCTTCGCATGAAACCCGCCAGCGGGCGCGGGGTGTTGACGGGCACCGTCCGGGCGCGGCGGGGATGCCGTGACGGCAGGGCCGAGGGCGCTTCCGGGCAGCTCGCGGGGCGGATCCGGGCCACTGGGACCGCTGTCCGGATCTTGCCGCTCCGGGGCTTGCCGCGCCGAATCGCGCCGACGGTCCGGATCACGCCGGGCCGGATCCTGCCGCAGATCCGGCACGGCCCGGCTCGGCTCGGCCCGGCCCGGCTCGGCTCGGCTCGGCTCGGACGCAAGTCCCTAGGTCAGCAAATGGCGAAGGTACTCGACGAGGATTCCGACGATCGACACCTCCCCCGCCTCGCCCGCCTGCGCCGGATCGGCCAGCAGCCCCATCAGGGCGACGAAGGCCAGCACCGGGAGGGCGAGCGTCCACCAGCGCAGTCGGATACCGGTACCGGCATGGCCCCCGGCTTCGGCGGTCGAGGGGGAAATCCGGGCCGGCATGGTGGCCTCCGTCTGCGGTGGTCCGTGGTGAGCGTCGATGTCTCAGACGCTACGGACCGCGCGGGGACGGGCCCATCCGGTGGACCACCCACTTCTCCCTGAGCCTGGCCCCCTAGGGGATGGTGGTGCCAGCACCACCATCCGGGCGCTCACATCCGGGCGCTCAGGGGGAGGCGATGGTGGCGATGATGCCGACGAACACAAAGAAGCCGATCATGGTGGCGAAGACGAGCAGCAGCTTCTTCTGGCCGTTCGGGGGATTCGGTTCGAGCACGGGCATGGCCTCAGTGTCGCATCCCGGTCTCGTCCTCGATCGTCCGGTCCCGGCCCGCGAGCACACCGCACACGATCTGCGGCACCAACAGCCCGGCCATCAGCACGATCGGCAGCCCCCAGCCGCCGCTGTGCTGGTACAGGACGCCCACGAGCAGCGGCCCGGGGATCGAGATCAGATAGCCGGTGGACTGGGCGAAGGCGGAGAGCCGCACCACCCCGGCGCCGGTCCGTGAGCGCAGTCCGATCATGGTGAGGGCGAGCGGGAAGGCACAGTTGGAGACGCCGAGCAGCAGCGCCCAGGCCCAGGCGCCGGCGGCGGGGGCCAGATAGAGGCCCGCGTAGCCGGTCAGGCCGGCCAGTCCGAGGACGACGACCATGGGCCCCTGGTGCGGGAGCCGGGCGGCGAGCCGGGGGATGACGAAGGCCAGCGGCACTCCCACGGCCATGGTCACGGCGAGCAGCACACCGGCGGTGGCGGCCGGGACGCCCGCGTCGCGGAAGATCTGCGGCATCCAGCCCATGGTGATGTAGGCGCCGGTGGCCTGGAGTCCGAAGTAGCAGGCGAGCGCCCAGGCGGTGGGGCTGCGCAGGGCGCTCGGGGCGCTCTCCTCCGTACGCCCCACGGACGTACGCCCCACAGAACCGGAACCGGAACCGGAGCCGGAGCCGGAAGCCGAGCCGGAAGCCGAGCCTGAGCCGCCGGAATGAGGAGCGGTGGCGGTCCGGTCGCGGACCAGGCCCAGCCAGGGCAGGACGGCGACGGCGGCGAGCGCCGCCCAGACGCCGAGCCCGGCCCGCCAGTCGCCGCCCAGCGCGTCGGTGACCGGCACGGTCACGGCGGCGGCCAGGGCGGTGCCGATGGCCAGCGCCATCGAGTACAGCCCGGTCATCGGGCCGACCCGGTCGGGGAAGTACCGCTTGACGATCACCGGCATCAGCACGTTGGCGACGGCGATGCCCATCAGGGCCAGGGCGCTGGCGGCGAGGAAGGCGGCCGTGCTCCCGGTGAAGGGCCGCAGGGCCAGCCCGGCCGTGATCGCGGCCATGGCGCCGAGGACCACCGCTCCGGGGCCGAAGCGGCGGGCGAGCCGGGGTGCCGCGAAGCCGAAGAGCGCGAAACAGAGCGCGGGTACGGAGGTGAGCAGCCCCGCGACGGCGCCGCTCATGTGCAGCCCGTCCCGGACCTCCTCCATCAGGGCGCCCAGGCTGGTGATGGCGGGCCGCAGGTTCAGCGCCGCGAGGACGACGCCGACGACGACGAGCCGGGCGGTCCAGCCGGGACGCCGGGAAACGGCCCGGGGGTGCCGGGGCGACGGCCCGGTGCGGGCGGGGCCCGCGACACGGGTGTCGGGCCGTATTTCGGAAGGCATGGGACCCATCATAGAATCATTGGATGATTGACTGTCCAGTGTTCCGTGGATGGCACGGACCACACCGCCCCCGGGACCCGGGGATCATGGGACCCATGGAGACCGAGACCCCTTCGAGAGCAGGAGCGCGATGTCGCTGACCTCCCCCCGGCGCTCCGGGCTGACCGATCAGGTGATCGCCCAGCTCCGGAACCAGATCACCTCGGGCGAATGGCCGGTCGGTTCGCGCATCCCCACCGAACCGGAGCTGGTGGAACAGCTCGGAGTCGCCCGGAACACCGTCCGTGAGGCGGTGCGTGCCCTCGCCCACAACGGTCTGCTGGACATCCGCCAGGGCTCCGGCACCTATGTCCTGGCCACCAGCGAGCTGGCCGGGGTGATGCACCGCCGCTTCGCCGGGGCCGGCGCCCGCCAGATCGCCGAGGTCCGCACCACCCTGGAGTCGTCCGCCGCCCGGCTCGCGGCCGCCCGACGCACCGAGCGGGACCTCGCCCAGCTCGACGTGCTGCTGGCCCGCCGCGAGGACGCCTGGGCGTCCGGGGACGCGGACCGGTTCGTCGCCGCCGACCTGGCCTTCCATCTGGCCGTGGTGACCGCCTCGCACAACGAGGTGCTGACCGGGCTCTACGCGGACCTGGGCGACCTGACGCGGACCTGGCTGCGGGACGACGTGGGCGACGAGCTGCGGCCGGAGCTGCACATGGACCACGCCCGGCTGGTGGAGATGATCCGCGCGGGCGACGGGGAGGCGGCGGCAGCGGAGGCGGCGTCCTATCTCGTCTGCCCGCGGCATCCGCTGCCCGAGGGGTCCGACCAGGGGGCCGGCGCCGCCTGCCCGCCCCTCGGCGACGGCACCGGCACCGGCACCGGCAGCGGCAGCGGCAGCGGCAGCGGCAGCGGCAGCGGCAGCGGCAGCCAGGGTCTCAGTCCGCAGCCCGGGGCCGGTGGCTGACCCACGCCGACCGGATCTCCTTCCAGCAGCGCTCGCTGAGGCTCACCGCCCCCGCGGGGTGGATCTCGACCGGCGCCCCGTCGGTGTCGATGTCCCACCAGCGCTCGCACTCCACATGCAGCCGTACCCGGTCCACGACCGGGTACGGATTGCCGCAGTGGGCGGTGGCGCGTGACCCGTCGATGTCCATCCAGCACTCCGCCTCGTACCGGACGGGCTCCGGCTGCTGGGAGACGGCCTGCGGGGTGCCCCACCACAGCAGCGTCGCCGCCGCCAGCACCGGTGCCGATCGCCGGATCATCACCATGAGCGGGGACCTCCTCGGCCGTACTGCGGCGGGCGAGCGCCGCGGCTGCACCACAAGGGGGAATGCCCCTCCAGCGTGGCCGGTCCCGAAGCGGTCCGCGCGCCCGGAGGGCCGAACGGGCGACGCCCCGCTCCCCCGGTTCTCCGGGGTCGCGGGGCGCCGCCCGTCAGGCGCGTGTCCCGGGGGACGCGGTCAGGCCCCCATCATGTGGACGCCGCCGTCCACGTGGATGATCTCGCCGGTCGTCCTCGGGAAGAAGTCGGAGAGCAGCCCGACCACACCACGGCCGGTCGGCTCCGGGTCGGACAGGTCCCAGCCGATCGGGGCGCGGTGGTTCCACACGTCCGCCAGCTCCTCGAAGCCGGGGATGGACTTGGCGGCCATCGACTTCAGCGGGCCCGCCGAGATCAGGTTGCAGCGGACGCCCTTCGGACCGAGGTCGCGGGCGAGGTAGCGGTTGGTGGACTCCAGGGCCGCCTTGGCCACGCCCATCCAGTTGTACTTCGGCCAGGCGAGCTGCGCGTCGAAGGTGAGGCCGACGATCGAGCCGCCGCGCTCCTCCATCAGCGGCAGACAGGCCATGGCCAGCGACTTGTAGGAGTACGCCGAGACCTGGACGGCGGTGGAGACGTCCGACCAGTCGGCCTCCAGGAAGTTGAACGCGCCCTGCGGGCCGAAGGCGATCGAGTGCACGATGCCGTCGAGGCCGGTGGCGTCGGTGGAGTTCTCCCGGATCCGGTCCGCGAGGGAGTCCAGGTGCTCCTGGTTGGTGACGTCCAGCTCGATGACGGGCGCGGGCTTCGGGAGCCGCTTGGAGATGCGCTCCACCAGGGAGAGCCGGCCGAAGCCGGTGAGGATGACCTCGGCGCCCTCCTCCTGCGCCACCTTGGCGGCGTGGAAGGCGATGGACGCGTCCGTGAGCACGCCCGTGACCAGAATGCGCTTGCCGGCGAGAATTCCGCTCATATCGTCAGTGACCCATGCCCAATCCGCCGTCAACGGGAATGACGGCTCCAGTGATGTACGAGGCGTCGTCGGAGGCGAGGAAGCGCACGGTGGCGGCGATCTCCTCCGGCTGCGCGTAGCGGCCGAGCGGCACCTGGGAGACGATCCCGGCGCGCTGCTCGTCGCTGAGCACCTTGGTCATGTCGGTGTCGACAAAGCCGGGCGCGACGACATTGAAAGTGATGTTCCGTGAGCCGAGTTCCCGCGCGAGGGAGCGGGCGAAGCCGACCAGCGCGGCCTTGGACGCGGCGTAGTTGGCCTGTCCCGCCGAGCCGAGCAGACCCACGACGGAGGAGATCAGCACCACGCGGCCCTTCTTCGCGCGCAGCATCCCGCGGTTGGCCCGCTTGACGACGCGGAAGGTGCCGGTGAGGTTGGTGTCGATGACGGAGACGAAGTCCTCCTCCGTCATCCGCATCAGCAACTGGTCCCGCGTCACACCGGCGTTGGCGACCAGCACCTCGACCGGGCCGTGGGTCTCCTCGATCTCTTTGTATGCCTGCTCCACCTGCTCGGCGTCGGTGATGTCGCACCGCACGGCGAGAAAGCCCGCGGGGGGCTCGCCGGAGCGGTACGTGATGGCGACCTTGTCGCCTGCATCGGCGAACGCGCGGGCGATGGCGAGGCCGATGCCCCGGTTTCCTCCGGTGACGAGAACCGAGCGGCTCAACGGATCACCCTTTCGATAGCAATGGTGGTACTACCGAAACTAGCGGGCGGGCGGGGTTCCGGGGGAATCGGGCACTGACAGCACCGTCCGCGCGTCACTGTCGGATCCCTACAGAAAACGCACGCGCGGGGACGGGGTGGCCGAAGAGGCGTGCCGGGGCCGCTGGGCCCGACCGTGCGACCGCCTCCGGCTCACGGTTCCCCGAAGCGCCCCGGAGGCGAACCGAGCCTGAAAAGAGAGCGGCAGCGTGCGCATGATTCACTGCGCTTCTGTTCTGTACGCGGTTCCGTACGCGGTTCCGTACGTGGTCCCGTACGCGGTCCTGTCGTCGCGCCGGTCAGAAGGGGAGGGCCCTGTGCCCCATGACATCGATCAGACTTTCCTCGCGCTGCCGCTGCGGGCGCTCGCGGACGCCGCGCTCGCCCGCGCCCGGGCGCTCGGCGCGGAGCACGCCGACTTCCGTTTCGAGCGGGTGCGCAGTGCGTCCTGGCGGCTGAGGGACGCCAGGCCCGCCGGGTCCTCCGACACCACGGACCTGGGGTACGCCGTCCGCGTGGTGCACGGCGGGGCCTGGGGTTTCGCCTCCGGGGTCGATATGACCATGGACGCGGCGGCCCGGGTCGCGGGCCAGGCCGTGGCCATGGCGAAGCTGTCCGCGAAGGTGATCGCCGCCGCCGGCTCCGACGAGCGGGTGGAGCTGGCGGACGAGCCGGTGCACGCGGAGAAGACCTGGGTCTCCTCGTACGAGGTGAATCCGTTCGACGTGGCCGACGAGGAGAAGACCGCGCTGCTGGGCGGGTGGAGCGCGGGGCTGCTGGCCGCCGACGGGGTGGCCCATGTCGATGCCTCGCTGCTGACGGTCCAGGAGAACAAGTTCTACGCGGACACGGCGGGCACCGTCACCACGCAGCAGCGGGTGCGGCTGCATCCGCAGCTCACGGCCGTCGCGGTGGACGAGACCACGGGCGAGTTCGACTCGATGCGGACGCTCGCGCCGCCGGTGGGCCGGGGCTGGGAGTATCTGACCGGCACCGGCTGGGACTGGGCGGGCGAGCTGGAGCGGATCCCGGAGCTGCTGGCCGAGAAGATGCGCGCGCCGAGCGTGGAGGCGGGCCGGTACGACCTGGTGGTGGACCCGTCCAACCTCTGGCTCACGATCCACGAGTCGATCGGGCACGCCACCGAGCTGGACCGGGCGCTGGGCTACGAGGCGGCGTACGCGGGGACCTCGTTCGCCACCTTCGACCAGCTGGGGAAGTTGGAGTACGGCTCCTCGGTGATGCATGTGACCGGGGACCGGACGGCCGAGCACGGGCTCGCGACGATCGGGTACGACGACGAGGGCGTCGAGGCGCAGTCCTGGGACCTGGTGAAGGGCGGCACGCTCGTCGGCTACCAGCTGGACCGGCGGATCGCGAAGCTGACGGGCCTGGGGCGGTCGAACGGGTGCGCCTTCGCGGACTCCCCCGCGCATGTCCCGGTGCAGCGGATGGCCAATGTCTCGCTCCAGCCGGCCCCCGGGGGGCTGTCCACGGAGGATCTGATCGGCGGCGTCGAGCGCGGGATCTATGTCGTCGGGGACCGTTCCTGGTCCATCGACATGCAGCGGTACAACTTCCAGTTCACCGGGCAGCGGTTCTTCCGGATCGAGAACGGGCGGCTGGCGGGCCAGCTGCGGGACGTGGCCTACCAGGCGACCACGACGGACTTCTGGGGCTCGATGGAGCAGGTCGGCGGCCCGCAGACATATGTCCTGGGTGGCGCGTTCAACTGCGGCAAGGCCCAGCCGGGCCAGGTCGCCGCGGTCTCGCACGGCTGCCCGTCCGCCCTCTTCCGGGGCGTGAACATCCTCAATACGACGCAGGAGGCGGGTCGATGAGCCGCAGGTCGTTCTGCCGGGGGTCCGGGGGGCGCCCCCCGGGCCGGCACAGTCTCAATACGACGCAGGAGGCGGGTCGATGAGCCGCAGCGCGAGCAAGCCGTACGAGATCGTCGAACGCGCCCTCGGTCTCTCCAAGGCGGACGGCTGTGTCGTCATCGCCGATGAGCACTCCTCCGCCAATCTCCGCTGGGCGGGCAACGCGCTCACCACCAACGGGGTGACCCGGGGCCGGACCCTGACCGTGATCGCGACGGTCGGCGGCGCCGAGGGCACCGCCTCCGGTGTGGTCTCCCGGTCCGGGGTGACCCCGGGCGAGCTGGAGACGCTGGTCCGGGCGGCGGAGGAGGCGGCCCGGACCTCGGGTCCGGCGGAGGACGCGCAGCCGCTGGTCGCCGGGGGCGCGGCGGATCCGCGGTTCATGGAGGAGCCGGCGGAGACCTCGTCGTCGGTGTTCGCGAACTTCGCGCCGGCGCTGGGCGAGGCGTTCGCGCGGGCCCGTGCCGGGGGGCGGGAGCTGTACGGCTTCGCCAACCACGAGCTGACCTCGACCTATCTCGGCACCTCGACGGGGCTGCGGCTCCGCCACGACCAGCCGAACGGGACGCTGGAGCTGAACGCCAAGTCGCCGGACCTCTCCCGGTCGGCCTGGATTGGGCAGGCCACGCGCGATTTCACGGATGTGGACCCGGGGGCGCTCGACGCCGCCCTGGCGCAGCGGCTGGCCTGGGCCGAGCGGCGGATCGAGCTGCCCGCCGGGCGGTACGAGACGCTGCTGCCGCCGACGGCCGTGGCCGATCTGCTGATCTACCAGCTGTGGTCGTCGGCGGCGCGGGACGCGGTGGAGGGCCGTACGGTCTTCTCCCGGCCCGGCGGCGGTACCCGGGTCGGCGAGACGCTGTCCCCGCTGCCGCTGAATCTGCGCAGCGACCCCGGGGAGCCGGGGCTGGAGTCGGCGCCCTTCGTGATCGCGCACTCCTCGGGCGACGACGCGTCCGTCTTTGACAACGGTCTGCCGGTGCCGCCGGTGGACTGGGTGCGCGAGGGCTGGCTGGAGCATCTGGTGACCACCCGGCACAGCGCGGCGCTGACCGGGCTGCCGGTCGCGCCCGGGGCCGGGAACCTGATCCTGGACGGCGGGAGCGGGCGTTCGCTGGAGGAGATGGTGGCGGCGACGGAGCGGGGGCTGCTGCTGACCTGTCTGTGGTACATCCGGGAGGTCGACCCGGCGACCCTGCTGCTGACGGGGCTGACCAGGGACGGTGTCTACCTCGTGGAGAACGGCGAGGTCACCGGCGCGGTGAACAACTTCCGCTTCAACGAGTCGCCGGTGGATCTGCTCTCCCGGGCGACCGAGGCGGGCCGTACGGAGCGGACGCTGCCGCGCGAGTGGGGCGACTGGTTCACCCGTGCGGCGATGCCGGCGCTCCGGGTCCCCGATTTCAATATGAGTTCGGTGAGCCAGGGCGTATAACCTCGGGGGGTGGGTTCACCCGTACGACCCGTCTCGTGCGGAGCCGGGCGGGCCCGCCCTTTCCGATGATCACCGAATACTTCCGAGTTTTTCCGAGGAGCCGAGAACCGTGACGGACATCGTCGACGAGTTGCAGTGGCGCGGGCTGATCGCCCAGTCCACTGACGAGGACGCATTGCGCAAGGCGTTCGCGGACGGTCCCGTCACGTTCTATTGCGGCTTCGACCCGACCGCGCCCAGTCTGCATCTGGGCAATCTGGTGCAGATCCTCACCATGCGCCGGATCCAGCAGGCGGGGAACCGTCCGCTGGGTCTGGTCGGCGGGGCGACGGGTCTGATCGGCGACCCCAAGCCGAACGCGGAGCGCACGCTGAACGCGCCGGAGACGGTCGCCGCCTGGGTGGACCGGCTGCGCGGGCAGATCGAGCGCTTCCTCGACTTCGAGGGCCCGTACGCCGCGACCATGGTCAACAACCTGGACTGGACGTCCGGGCTGTCGGCGATCGACTTCCTGCGGGACGTCGGCAAGTACTTCCGGGTCAACAAGATGATCGCGAAGGAGGCGGTCGCCCGGCGGCTGAACTCGGACGCGGGCATCAGCTACACCGAATTCAGCTACCAGATCCTCCAGGGCATGGACTACCTGGAGCTGTACCGGCGGCACGGCTGCGTGCTCCAGACCGGCGGCAGCGACCAGTGGGGCAATCTGACGGCCGGCACCGACCTGATCCACCGGGTGGAGCCCCAGGCCGAGGTGCACGCGCTGGCGACACCGCTGATCACCAAGGCGGACGGCACCAAGTTCGGCAAGACCGAGTCGGGCACGGTGTGGCTGGACCCGGAGCGGACCACTCCGTACGCGTTCTACCAGTTCTGGCTGAACGCGGACGACCGGGACGTGGCGAAGTTCCTGCGGATCTTCAGCTTCCGGTCCCGGGAGGAGATCGAGGAGCTGGAGCGGCTGACCGCCGAGCGCCCGCAGGCGCGGGCCGCCCAGCGGGCGCTGGCCCAGGAGCTGACGACGCTGGTGCACGGGGCCGAGCAGTGCGCGGCCGCCGAGTACGCGGCGAAGGCCCTCTTCGGCCAGGGTGAGCTGGGCGAACTGGACGAGCCGACCCTGCGGGCGGCGCTGCTGGAGCTGCCGCACGCCACGGTCGCCGAGCTGGCGCCGGTGGTGGACCTCTTCACCGAGGTCGGGCTCGCCGCGAGCAAGTCCGCGGCCCGCCGGACCGTGAAGGAGGGCGGGGCCTACGTGAACAACGTCAAGGTCACCGCCGAGGACGCGGTCCCGGCCGCCGGCGAGCTGCTGCACGGCCGCTGGCTGGTCCTGCGCCGCGGCAAGAAGAACCTCGCCGCCATCGAGGTCGCCTCCTCCTGAGGTTCGGTGGGGGTACCGGTCCGGTTCCGGGCCGGTACCCCCACCGCTCTCCTCTCGGGCTCTCGGGCTCTCGGGCCGTCAGGCCGTGCGGTGTCTGCCCTTCATCGCGATCCAGGCGCGGTCGCCGAGGAAGACCAGGATGATCGCGGCGACGAGCTGGAAGGCGTGTCGGCTCCAGTCGATGCCGGCGGTCTGCGCGACCCCGAGGCCCGCCGCGAGCCAGTTGCCGAGGACGGCCCCGCCGATGCCGCAGATGGTGGCAAGCCACAAGGGAAGGTGCTGTTTCCCGGGAAGGATCGCCTTGGCGATCAGACCCAGCACAAATCCCACGATGATCGCCCACAACCAGCCCATGGCTGCCTCCTCGTACGGCTCCGTGTGAGCAGTTACGCCGTCAGTGTCGGCCCATCCGCCATACGGCGCATGTCGGGCAGGGCCGTACGGCTTGCGGCGGACCCCTCCCACGTAGGGCCGAACGGGCACCCGCCCTCGTCGTGGCCGGGTGGTCGGCGTACCGTGGAACCTGCCGGGACCGGCGGAACAACAGGTGGTGGAGCGATGCGGAAGCAGTCGGACGCGGGAGTCTTCCGGATCACGGGCGCCCGCCGTGGGCTGGCCGAGGACGTCCGTGGCAGGCAGCGCCGCTATGTGATCTCGATGCTGGTACGGACCCTGTCCTTCCTGCTCGCCGCCCTGCTGTGGAACATCGAGCGGCATGTGGCGATCGTCGCCCTGGTGCTGGGGATGCTGCTGCCCTATGTCGCGGTGGTCATCGCCAACGCGGGGCGCGAGACGTCCCCGTCGCTGCCCTCGACCTATCTGGGCTCCCCGCCCCGGCCGATGATCGAGCCGGCGCCGGCGGCGGACGCGACGGACGAAGCGGACCGGGAAACCTCAAAAAAAGCTCAGACGCAATCCTGAAGTTCCTGTGCACCACACCCCGTTACCCGTGACATACTTCGTACGCGCTCCGCATCCCCCGTCGGAGCTGTGGACCGACGCCGGGCAGCTCCCCCCGTGGCTGCCCGGCGTCGCCATGTGCGGCCGTGCCGGGCCCCGCCCGGGTACGCGGCCCCTTCGTGCAGTGGAGCAGTGAACGCCGTGACCGCCGAGCCCCCGATCTGTTCCGCCAAGGGCTGCCGTGCCGCGGCGGTCTGGGTACTGGCCTGGAACAACCCCAAGCTGCACACGCCCGAGCGGCGCAAGACCTGGCTGGCGTGCGACGAGCACCGCGAGCACCTCTCGTCCTTCCTCGGGGTGCGCGGCTTCCTGAAGGATGTCGTGACGCTGGCGGAGTGGGAGGCCCGGGAGACCGGCTCCGGCGACGGTGACGGCGGCAGCGGCGACGGCCCGGAGGGGACCGTCCGGGGCGGCTGAGCCGCCCCACGGCTGCCCCCGGCTGCCACCCGCTGCCCTGATCGGCTGATCGGCCGGTCAGTCACGGAGCCCGGACCCGCCCCGGGCCCGATCCCTCCCCGGCTCCCGGCGCCGGTCCCGGTCAGCCGCCTATCGCCGACATGGGCCGGTCCGGCTGGAGGAACGAGGGGTCGTCCAGGCCCGAGCCCGCCTTCTTGCCCCACATGGCCGCCCGCCATGTCTCCGCGATCTCCCCGTCCGGGGCGCCGGAGCGCAGCGCGGCCCGCAGATCCGTCTCCTCGCGTGCGAAGAGGCAGTTGCGTATCTGCCCGTCGGCGGTGAGCCGGGTGCGGTCGCAGGCGCCGCAGAACGGGCGGGTCACGGAGGCGATCACGCCGACCCGGTGCGGGCCGCCGTCCACGATCCACCGCTCGGCGGGCGCCGATCCACGGCCCTCCTCCTCCGGGGTGAGGGTGAAGCGGGTGCGCAGCGAGCGCAGTACGTCATCCGCGGTGATCATGCCCTCGCGCCGCCAGCCGTGCTGGGCGTCCAGTGGCATCTGCTCGATGAAGCGCAGCTCGTACCCCTCGGTGATGGCCCAGGAGAGCAGCTCGGGGGCCTCGTCGTCGTTGGCTCCGGGCATCAGCACCGTATTGATCTTGACGGGGGTCAGTCCGGCGGCGCGGGCGGCTTCGAGGCCGCGCAGGACGTCCTGGTGGCGGTCGCGGCGGGTGAGCCGGCGGAAGACCTCGGGCCGCAGGGTGTCGAGGGAGACATTGACCCGGTCGAGGCCGGCGGCGCGCAGGGCGGGCGCGGTGCGGGCGAGTCCGATGCCGTTGGTGGTGAGGGAGAGCCGGGGGCGGGGGTCGAGCGCGGCGCAGCGCTCCACGATGCCGGTGAGGCCGGGGCGGAGCAGGGGCTCGCCGCCGGTGAAGCGGATCTCGGTGACGCCCAGCTCCGTGGTGGCCAGCCGGATCAGCCGGACGATCTCGTCATCGGTGAGCAGATCGGGCTTGGCGAGCCACTGGAGCCCTTCTTCCGGCATGCAGTAGGTGCAGCGGAGATTGCACCGGTCCGTCAGTGAGACACGCAGGTCGGTGGCGACCCGGCCATAGGTGTCGACGAGCACCACGGGCCCCCTTCCCCTGGAGGATCAGCTGCTTCGAGCCTACGTCAGGGGTCCGACACTCCCGTATCCGCCGCTTCCCGGAGGCAGGGGCCGGAGGGGGCGGGCCGTCCCCGGGGTGCGTTCCCCGGGGACGGGCGCGGTGGGTCGGTGGGTCGGTGGGCAGTGCGTCGGCGGGAGGTGCGTCGGCGGGTCGGTGGGAGACGGGTCAGTGGGAGATGGGGGTGCCGACGGCGACCCCGGTGAGGGATTTGACCTCCAGCTCCGCGTACTTCTCCGCGTTCGGCTTCTCCTTGGAGAGCAGGGAGCCCAGCCAGCCGAGGAGGAAGCCCAGCGGGATGGAGACCAGGCCCGGGTTCTCCAGCGGGAACCAGTAGAAGTCGGCGTTCTTGAACATCGAGGTGGGCTTCCCGGAGACGACCGGCGAGAAGAGCACCAGGACCACGGAGGCGGTGAGTCCGCCGTAGATGGACCAGAGCGCGCCCTGGGTGGTGAAGCGCTTCCAGAAGAGGCTGTAGAGGATGGTCGGCAGATTGGCCGAGGCGGCGACGGCGAAGGCCAGGGCGACCAGTCCGGCGACGTTGAGGTCGCGGGCGAGGGCACCGAGGGCGATGGAGACGACACCGATGGCGACGGTGGCCCAGCGGGCGGCGCGGACCTCCTCCTTCTCGGTGGCCTGGCCGCGCCTTATGACATTGGCGTAGATGTCGTGGGCGAAGGACGAGGAGGAGGCGAGGGTGAGCCCGGCGACCACCGCGAGGATGGTGGCGAAGGCGACCGCGGAGATCACGGCGAGCAGGATCGCGCCCCAGGCGGAGTCGGTGCCGCCGATATGGAGGGCGAGGAGCGGCGCGGCCGTGTTGCCCGCCTTGTTGGACGCGCTGATCTCCTCGGGGCCGATGATGGCCGCGGCGCCGAAGCCGAGGGCGATCGTCATGAGGTAGAAGGCGCCGATGATGCCGATGGCCCAGTTGACGGACTTACGGGCGGCCTTGGCGGTGGGCACGGTGTAGAAGCGGATGAGGATGTGCGGCAGTCCGGCGGTGCCGAGGACCAGGGCGATGCCGAGGGAGATGAAGTCCAGCTTCGAGGTCTCGGTGGCGCCGTACTTCAGTCCGGGTTCCAGGAAGGCCGCGCCGTGGCCGCTCTTGTCGGCCGCCGTGCCGAGGAGGTCGGAGATGTTGAAGTTGAACTTCAGCAGCACCAGGAAGGTGATCAGGAGGGTGCCGGCGATGAGGAGGACCGCCTTGACCATCTGGACCCAGGTGGTGCCCTTCATCCCGCCGATGGTGACGTAGAGGATCATCAGGACGCCGACGAGGCCGACGATGAGGACCTTCCCGGTGTCGTTGGTGATGCCCAGCAGCAGGGAGACCAGGACACCGGCGCCCGCCATCTGCGCGAGCAGATAGAAGATGGAGACGACGATGGTGGAGGTGCCGGCGGCGGTGCGCACGGGCCGCTGGCGCATGCGGTAGGCGAGGACGTCGCCCATGGTGAACCGGCCGGAGTTGCGCAGCGGTTCGGCGACGAGGAGCAGCGCCACCAGCCAGGCGACGAGGAAGCCGATGGAGTAGAGGAAGCCGTCGTAGCCGAAGAGGGCGATGGCGCCGGCGATCCCGAGGAACGAGGCGGCGGACATGTAGTCCCCGGAGATCGCCAGACCGTTCTGGAAGCCGGTGAACTGGCCGCCGCCCGCGTAGAAGTCGGCGGCGCTCCTGGTCTGGCGGCCGGCCCAGACGGTGATGAAGAGGGTGGCGACGACGAAGGCGGCGAAGAGGGTGATGATCAGGGGGCGGTGCTCGGTGGTGGCGCTCGCCGCCGCGAGCTGGAGCGTGGTGCTCACAGATCCGCCTCCATCCGGGCCTTGATCGCGTCGGCCTTGGGGTCGAGCTTCGCGGCCGCGTGCCGGGAGTAGAGCCAGGCGATGAGGAAGGTCGTGGCGAACTGCGCGAGGCCGAGGACGAGGGCCACGTTGATGTTGCCGACCACCTGGGTGCCCATGAACGCACCGGCGTAGTTGGAGAGCAGGACGTACAGCAGGTACCAGGCGATGAACGCGACGGTCAGCGGGAAGGCGAAGGAGCGGTAGGTACGGCGCAGTTCGCCGAAGTCCGCGCTGCGCTGCACCTCGACGTACTGCTCGGTGGTGGGCTGCGCGCGGTGGGTGCCCGGACCGCCCGTGGGCGGCGGTGGCGGTGGTGCGTCGGTAGTCACGGACTCTCCTCGTGACGCGGGAGCGGCGGGGTTGGACAAGGCGGACCTCGTTTTGGCTGGTTCAGGAGGGCGGATTGATGTTGCTCCTCCTCCTGACAACGGCACGGAGAGCACGCCGGGACGGTTCAACATCGGCCTTTTTTCTTCACGACCGCCGGATCTTGTTGAGATTTTCCGCTCGTACTCATTGCTGCTGATCACCAAGGGCGATAACTTCGCTGGTCATGTACGCGCCCACGCGCACGCCGTGCGGGGGCGGTAGGCACACCATGATCTGGAGAATCCATGGCTCTTCTGGGAACCGGACGGCGGCGCGCGCTCGCCCTGCCCGTCGGTCTGGCGCTCACTGCCTCGCTCGGCTTCCTCCCCACGGCGGCGGCCACGGCCGCGCCCGCCGGTGAGACGTCCGCGCCGGCGGTGTCCGCCGCGCCCGGACCGAAGCTGTCGTACGTGGTGAACGTGAAGAGCGGCGCCCAGACCGCGAAGGACGTCAAGAAGGCCATAGCCAGGGCCGGTGGCTCCATAGTGATCGCCTACGACAAGATAGGCGTCATCGTCGTCCACTCCCAGAACCCGGCGTTCGCCCCGACGATCCGCAAGGCCAAGGGCGTCGTGTCGGCGGGTGCCACGCGTACGGCGCCGCTCCAGGCCGCCACGGACAACGCGACGGACTCCAGCCGCCCGCTGACGGCCGAGGAGGCCCGCTCCGCCGCCCGCCGGGCAGAGGCCGGTGAGGACCCGCTGGAGCCGCTCCAGTGGAGCCTGCCCGCCATCAAGGCGGACCAGGCCCACAAGAAGACCCTGGGCAGCAAGAAGGTCACGGTCGCCGTGATCGACACGGGCGTCGACGACACCCACCCCGACCTGACGGCCAACTTCGACCGGAACGCCTCGGCGAACTGCGTCTCGGGCAAGCCGGTCACCACCGAGGGCTCCTGGCGTCCGGCCGCGGGCGAGAGCGACCACGGCACCCATGTCGCCGGCACCATAGCCGCCGCCAAGAACGGCATCGGCGTCACCGGTGTCGCCCCGGGCGTCAAGGTCTCCGGCATCAAGGTGTCGACGACGGCCGGCTTCTTCTACACCGAGGCGGTCGTCTGCGGCTTCGTCTGGGCCGCGGACAAGGGCGTCGAGGTCACCAACAACAGCTACTACGTGGACCCGTGGCTGTTCGCCTGCAAGAACGACCCCGACCAGAAGGCCCTGGTCGAGGCCGTGCAGCGGGCCACCCGGTACGCCGAGTCCAAGGGCGCGGTGAACGTCGCCGCCGCCGGCAACGACGGTCTGGACCTGTCGGCCCAGGAGCTGACCGACGAGACCAGCCCCAACGACACCACCCCGGGCACCCGGTACATCAACCCGAAGCAGTGCCTGGACATCCCGACGCAGCTGCCGGGTGTCGTGACCACCTCCGCGCTGGGGGCGAAGGGCCTGAAGGCGTCGTACTCCAACTACGGCAACGGCGTGGTCGACATCTCCGCCCCCGGCGGAGACCGCACGGCCTACCAGAAGCCGGACGCCCCGGCCACCGACGGCCGCATCCTCTCCACCACGGTGGGCGGCAAGTACGTCTACAAGGGCGGTACGTCGATGGCGTCGCCGCATGTCGCCGGTGTCGTCGCGCTCATCAAGTCGAAGCACCCGAAGGCCTCCCCGGCCGCGGTGAAGGCGATGCTGCACGCGCAGTCGGACGACACCGCGTGCACCAACCCGTACGACATCGACGGTGACGGCACCATCGACGCGGTGTGCGAGGGCAAGAAGACGAAGAACGGCTTCTACGGCACCGGTGTCGCGGACGCGCTGGACGCGGTGCGCCGCTGAGGCAGCGGGCCACCTGAGCCGCTGAACTGCTGAGCCCCTGAGCCGCCGAGCCCCTGAGTGGCTGGGTCGCTGGGTCGCTGGGTCGCTGAGCGGAATCGGTCGAACCGGAGGGGGTCGGGCCTGGTGCCCGGCCCCCTTTGGCCTGCCCTTTCGGACTCTCCGTCGTCCTACTCCGGCCCGGTCGATCCGGGTCCCGCCGCTCCGGATACGGGTGTTCCGGATACGGGTGTTCCGGATACGGGTGTTCCGGATACGGGTGCGGCCGGACCCGCCGGGAGGCCGGCCCCCGTGCCGGCCGTCCTGGCGGCGTCGGCGCGGTTCAGCAGCCCCAGGGTCAGCAGCAGTTGGCCCACCCCGTACAGCAGCATGATCCAGAGGTCGGCCACGGGAGGCTGCGGCCAGGCCGCCACCTCGGTGGCGATGATCAGATCCGAGGCCAGAAAGAGTGCCCCACCCACCCCGGCGACCCGTCCGACACCGCTCGACCGCCATGCCATGGCCGTGAGCAGCAGTGCATATCCGGCCACCGGAATCCGTAGATCTGCGGGGAGGTCGGCCCAGAGCAGCACCACCGCGAGCGCCAGGGCGGTGCCGTAGACGGGCGGCAGCGGCTTCGGGGTGCGGCAGCGCCCGAACAGGGTCAGATAACAGACATGGCCGAGCGCGAACGAGCCCATGCTGGCCAGGAAGGCCCACTCGGCGTCGAGGAGCAGCAGGACATCGCCGCCCCAGCCGAGCAGCAGGGCGACGGCGAGCAGCCGGGGCCCGCCCCGTATCAGGGTGTACGCGGCGAGCAGCGGCATCAGCAGCGGCTTCGCCACGCGGTGGCCCGTCTCCGCGTCCACGGCGAGCGAGCCGAGGTCCGCGAGGAGGGCCAGGCCGAAGGCGGCGAGCAGGGCGAGGCCCAGGGTGTCCCGGGGGACGAGGGTCCGCCCGGGGGTGTGCGGTGCAGAGGTCATGGGGCACGTCCTGCGTCGGTCGTCGGGGCGGAGGGGGATGCGGGCGATTCGGGGGATACGGGCGGCGCGAGCCGTGCGGGTGACGCGGGCGGCACTGGCGGCGTGGGCGGCGTGGGCCGTGGGGCCGGTTTCCAGCCGGGGCCCCGGAGGAGATGTCCGGCGCGCTGCCGCCAGCCGTCGGCGGCCCGCAGATCGCGCGCGATGGCCACGTACTCGTGGGTGGCGACCCGCAGCGGGTTGTACGTGTCGATGTTCTTGGTGAGGCCGTAGACGGGTGGGGCGGTCTCGGGGACGAAGGTGCCGAAGAGCCGGTCCCAGATGATGAGGATGCCGCCGAAGTTGCGGTCCAGGTAGCCGCCCTGGGACGCGTGGTGGACCCGGTGGTGGGAGGGCGTGTTGAGCACGTATTCGAAGGGGCGCGGCAGTCGCCCGATCCGCTCCGTGTGCACCCAGAACTGGTAGACGAGGTTGACGGACGAGCAGAGGGCCACCATGGCCGGGTGCGTCCCGAGGGCGATCAGCGGCAGATAGAACGGCCACACGGTGAGGCCGGTCCAGGGCTGGCGCAGCGCGGTGGTGAGGTTGAATCTGCGGCTGGAGTGGTGGACCACGTGGCAGGCCCAGAGGATCCGTACGACGTGATGGCTCCGGTGGGACCAGTAGTAGAGGAAGTCCTGCGCGAGCAGCGTCAGCGCGAGGGTCCACCAGAGGAAGGGGATCCGGGCCGGGGTGAGTTCATGGACGGCCGTGTACACGGCGACGATGGGGATTTTCCACAGCAGGTCGAAGAGGACGCTGCCCACGCCCATCCCGATGCTGGTGGCCGCGTCCCGGGTGTCGTACCCCGCCGCCCCGCCGGGCCCCCCGGAGTCGCCGATGTCGTCGGAGTGGCGCCGGATGACGGCCCATTCGAGGGCGGTGAGCAGGGTGAAAGCGGGGATCGACCACAGCACGACATCGGGGGGATTCGGCATGAGGGCACGGTAAGCGCGCCGGTCGGGGCCGGGCTAGATAGTGTTACTTACAAGTATGCGAGACAAATTGTCAGCAAGATTTGGTGGGTTCCGCCAAGCGGGGGCGCAGGCAAGCGGGGCGCAGGACGGGCGGCCCGCTCGGAACGGAGGCGCCGGGCGGGCCCGTCAGACCCCGAGGGAGCCGAGGAGCGAGCCGGCCGCGTAGGTCACCCCCATCGCCACCGCTCCCCCGCCGACAGTGCGGGCGACGGCCCGCCGGGGGTTCGCCGCGCCCAGCCGGGCGCTCCCCCAGCCCGTGCAGGCGAGCGCCACGAGCACCGAGCAGACGGTGATCGCGAGCCGCGTGGAGGAGGGCGGCAGCACGATGGCGAGCAGCGGCAGCAGCGCGCCCGCCGTGAACGCGAGGAAGCTGGCGCCGGCCGCGTGCCAGGGGTTGGCGAGGGCGTCGGGGTCGATGCCCAGCTCCACCCGGGCGTGGGCGCGCAGCGCGTCCCGCTCGGTGAGCTGGACGGCGGCCTCGCGGGCCACCTCGTGGGAGAGCCCCCGGTCCGTCAGCAGGCCGGTCAGTTCGTCGAGTTCGGCGTCGGGCCGTTCGCGCAGTTCGCGCTTCTCCACGGCGAGGGCGGCCTGTTCCGAGTCGCGCTGGCTGGAGACGGAGACGTACTCGCCGGCGGCCATGGAGAGCGAGCCCGCGAGCAGCCCGCTCAGCCCGGAGGCGAGCAGGGCGAAGCGGTCGTCGGTGGCGCCGGCCACGCCGACCACCAGGCCGGCGGTGGAGACGATGCCGTCGTTGGCGCCGAGGACGGCGGCGCGCAGCCAGTTGAGCCGGGGGCCGAGGGAGCCGGCCCGGGCCGCGTCGTGGGCCGCGCGGGAGGACTGGTTCACCCGGGGAGGGTCCCATTCCACCGGCCCCGTACCCCTGAACGACCCGCGCGGACCGCTGAACAACCCGCGCGAACCCCTGAACGACCGGCGCGGACCTCCGAACGGCCCGTCCGGATCGGCGGGCGGATCGGCGGGCGGATCGAATGCTGTCAGTGGCGGGCCGTATTCTCTGTGACCATGCCCGACGACAGCACGACAGCAGCGCCGGCGTGGCCGACCGCGTATCCCCAGGGATACGCGGTCGTCGACGTGGAGACCACCGGACTCGCCCGCGACGACCGGATAGTCTCCGCTGCCGTGTACCGGCTGGACGCCCTGGGCGAGGTCGAGGACCACTGGTACACCCTGGTCAACCCGGAGCGGGATCCGGGGCCGGTGTGGATACACGGGCTGACGTCGGACGTCCTCGAAGGGGCGCCGCTCTTCGGGGAGATCGCCGACGAGTTCTCGGCCCGGCTCGACGGCCGGGTCCTCGTCGCGCACAACGCGGTCTTCGACTGGTCCATGATCGCCAGGGAGTACGCGCGCGCCCGGCTGACCGCGCCGACCCGGCAGCGGCTGTGCACCATCGCGCTCGCCAAGGAGCTGCGGCTGCCGCTGCCCAACCACAAGCTGGAGTCCCTGGCCGCCCACTTCGGCGTGGTCCAGCAGCGGGCGCACCACGCGCTGGACGATGCCCGGGTACTGGCGGAGGCGTTCCGTCCGAGTCTGCGGGCGGCGGCGCGGGACGGGGTGCGGCTGCCGCTTCTGGAGTGCCGTCCGCTGATCGAGTGGTCGGACTCCCCCGCCGTCCCCCGCGTCGGCCATCAGCCCTCGCACGGCCGTGCGGGCGGCGGCGCGTACGGGGGGCAGAGCAGCTGGCGTCCCTCGCGCAAGCGGCCGCCGTGCCCCTATCCCAACCCGGGGCGGTACGAGCCGGGAGGGCTGCTGCGGCAGGGGATGCGGGTGGCGTTCTCGGGGGACACCTCCGTCGACCGGGAGCTGCTGGAGGACCGGGCGGTGGAGGCGGGGCTGCACATCGCGAGCAGCGTCTCCCGGCTGACCAGTCTGCTGGTGACCAACGATCCGCAGTCGCCGACCACCAAGACCAGCCGCGCGCGGTCGTTCGGCACGCCGGTGCTGGACGAGGCCGCCTTCACGCAGTTGCTGCGGGACGTGGCTCCCGCACGGCAGGACCCGTAGGCGGAGGCGGACGGCCGGGGCGGGCAGCTGAGGCGGAAGCCGGGGGCGCGCGGCGGCGCAGACGGGTGACGGCCTGGCGTGCCGTGCGCCGGTTCCGCGCCCGCGCGCCGCACGCTGTGGCGCATGGCACGTTGTGAGGTCTGCGGAAACGACTACGGGATGTCGTTCGAGGTGCACGCGCAGGGGGCCGTGCACGTCTTTGACTGCTTCGCCTGCGCGATCCACCGGATGGCACCGCTCTGCGAGCACTGCCGGGTCCAGGTCATCGGCCAGGGAGTGGAGGTGCAGGGGCACTGGTACTGCGGTGCCCACTGCGCCCGCGCGGAGGGGAAGGCGGGGGTGGTGGACCACGTGTGAGGGGCGGGCGCCGGCAGAGCCGAAAGAGGCCCGGGGCGGCCACGGGGCGAGCCCGGCCGGGCCGGGCGCGAGGACCGGAGCGGGTCCGGGAGCGTCCCTGGGTGGCCCCGCTCCCAGGAGCGTCCGGGGCAAGAGGTACGGTCGAAGCCGTGTACCGCTTTCTGTTGACCCGCCAGTGGGTGATCCTCACCCTCGTCGGCCTCGCGCTCGTCCCGACCATGATCGAGCTGGGCTTCTGGCAGTACCACCGCCATGAGCGCCGGGTCGAGCAGAACGCGCTGATCGAACGGAATCTGCGGGCGAAGCCGGTCCCGGTGGCCGAGCTGACCTCCCCCGGGCACACCGTGCCCCGTTCGGACTACTGGCGCCGGGCCACCGCGACCGGTGTCTTCGACACCAGGGGCGAGGTCGTCGTCCGGCTCCGCACCAACGCCGACGAGCGGGTCGGATTCCATGTCCTGACCCCGCTGGTCCAGGCCGACGGCCGGGCGGTTCTCGTCAACCGTGGCTGGATCCCCTCCTCCGCCGACCCCCGGGCGTACCCCCCCGTACCGCCCCCGCCGAAGGGCGAGGTCACCGTCGTCGGGCAGCTGAAGGCCGACGAGACGACGGGCACCAGCGGCATCAAGGACCGGGCGCTGCCCGACCGCCAGGTGATGCTGATCAACAGCGGGCAGCGGTCGAAGGCCCTGGGCCGGCCGGTGCTCGGCGGCTATCTGGAGCTGGCGGAGCCCCGGCCCGTCTCGAAGCAGCCCGAGCTGATCGGCGAGCCCGACCACGACTCGATCGGCGCGCACATGGCGTACGCGGTCCAGTGGTGGCTGTTCACCGCCGGAGTGCCGATCGGCTGGGTGATCCTGGTCCGCCGCGAGCTGCGCGACCGGCGGGCGGCGCGGGACGCCGAGGCGACGGCGGCAGCATCCGAGCCGACCGTATCCGGACAGTCCGAATCCGAGCCGTCCGCGTCCGGGCCGGCCGAGGATTCCAGGCCGACCAAGGAGTCCGGGCCGACCAAGGAGTCCGGGCCGGCCGAGGAATCCGGGGAGTCCGAAGGGTCCGGGGGATCCGGGGCGTCCGGGGAACCCGCCGATCCGGCACCGGCGAACGCCTGACAGCCGCCACCGGGCTGATAGAGGCGCGCGCCGGACGGGAATGCGCCACTGCGTGACCCAACGCATCGAGGACTACGCCCTCATCGGTGATCTCCAGACAGCGGCACTGGTCGGCCGGGACGGCTCCGTCGACTGGCTCTGTCTGCCCCGCTTCGACTCCGCCGCCTGTTTCGCCGCGCTCATCGGCGACCGGGAGAACGGCCACTGGCGGATCGCGCCCCGGGGCGCGGGCGTCTGCACCCGGCGCTCCTACATCGGGGACTCGCTGGTCCTGGAGTCGGTGTGGGAGACGGCCGACGGCACGGTGAAGGTCATCGACTTCATGCCGCAGCGCGACGAGGCCCCCGATCTGACACGGATCGTGGAGGGCGTCAGCGGTTCGGTGGAGATGGAGGCGGTGCTGCGGATCCGTTTCGACTACGGGTCCGTGGTGCCCTGGATGCGCCGCTCCGGCGGTCAGCGGGTCGCGGTCGCCGGGCCCGACTCGGTGTGGCTGCGCAGCGAGCCGAAGGTCAAGACCTGGGGGCAGGACTTCAGCACCGTCTCCTCGTTCCGGGTGGGCCCCGGCGAGCGGGTGGCGTTCACCCTGACCTGGCATCCCTCGCACCGGTCGCGGCCCACACTGGTCGATCCGTACGAGGCGCTGGAGTGCAGCCTGCGCGACTGGTCCGCGTGGGCGACCCGGTGCAGCACGCAGGGCCCGTACCGGGATGCCGTGGTCCGTTCGCTGATCACCCTGAAGGCGCTCACGTTCAAACCGACCGGCGGCATCGTCGCCGCGCCGACGACCTCGCTGCCCGAGTCGCTCGGCGGCGTACGGAACTGGGACTACCGCTACTGCTGGCTGCGGGACTCCACACTCACGCTGGACGCGCTGCTCGACGCGGGCTACCGGGACGAGGCGGCGGCCTGGCGGGACTGGCTGCTGCGCGCGGTCGCGGGCGATCCGGCGGACCTCCAGATCATGTACGGGCTCGGCGGGGAACGCAGGCTTCCGGAGACGGTGCTGCCCTGGCTCTCCGGGTACGCGGACTCCACCCCCGTACGCACCGGGAACGCCGCCGTGAACCAGTTGCAGCTCGATGTCTACGGCGAGGTGATGGACTCCTTCCATCTCGCCCGGGAGGCGGGGATCCCGGCGGAGCGGCACGCCTGGTTCCTCCAGCTCAGCCTGCTGGGCTTCCTGGAGACCCGGTGGCGGGAGCCGGACGAGGGGCTGTGGGAGGTGCGCGGCCCCCGGCGGCACTTCGTCCACTCCAAGGTGATGGCGTGGGTGGCGGCGGACCGGGCCGTGCGCACCCTGGAGTCCGATCCCGCGCTCCGCGGCGACGTGGACCGGTGGCGGGCGATGCGCGACGCGGTCCACGAGGAGGTGTGCGCGAAGGGGTACGACCCCCGGCGCAACACCTTCACCCAGTACTACGGCTCCGACGAGCTGGACGCGGCGACGCTGCTGATCCCCCGTACCGGCTTCCTGCCGCCGGACGACCCCCGGGTGGTGGGCACGGTCGACGCGGTCCGGGACGGGCTCGGGACCCCGGAGGGCCTGGTGCGCCGCTACACCACCGAGGGCGGGACGGTGGACGTGGACGGCCTGCCCGGGGTCGAGGGCGCCTTCCTCGCCTGCTCGTTCTGGCTGGCCGACGCGCTGCGGATGACCGGCCGGGTGCGGGAGGCCAAGGAGCTGTTCGAGCGGTTGCTCGACCTCCGCAACGACGTGGGGCTGCTGGCCGAGGAGTACGACCCGGTGGCGCGGTGCCAGCTGGGGAACTTCCCGCAGGCGTTCAGCCATATCGCCCTGGTGACCACGGCCCTCGCGCTCGGCCGGGAGGAACGGGCAGGATAGCGCCATGGATCTTGGATTGAAGGACCGTGTCTATGTGCTGACGGGCGCCTCCCGGGGGCTGGGTCACGCCTCCGCGCGGGCGCTGGTCGCCGAGGGCGCGAAGGTCGTCATCAGCGGGCGGGACGAGGCGACGGTGCTGGAGGCGGCGGCCGGGCTCGGACCGGACGCCGTGGGGCTGGCCGTGGACAACGCCGACCCGGAGGGCGCGGAGCGGCTGATCGCCGCCGCCCGGGCGCACTTCGGCCGGTTCGACGGGGTGCTGATCAGCGTGGGCGGGCCGGCGCCCGGCTTCAGCGCGGACAACACCGACGAGCAGTGGCGGGCGGCGTTCGAGTCGGTGTTCCTCGGAGCCGTACGGCTGGCCCGCTCGGCGGCCGCCGCGCTGGAGGAGGGCGGGGTGATCGGACTGGTGCTCTCCGCCTCGGTCCACGAGCCGGTCCCCGGGCTGAGCATCTCCAACGGGCTGCGGCCGGGGCTCGCGGGCTTCGCCAAGTCGCTCGCGGACGAGCTGGGGCCCCGGGGCGTCCGCGTGGTGGGGCTGCTGCCGGCCCGTATCGACACGGACCGGGTACGCGAACTCGACGCCCTGTCGGGGGACGCGGAGGCGGCCCGTGCCGCGGGCGAATCCCGGATTCCGCTGCGGCGGTACGGGACACCGGAGGAGTTCGGCCGCGTGGCGGCGTTCCTGCTCTCCCCGGCCGCGTCCTATCTGACGGGTGTGATGCTGCCGGTCGACGGGGGCATGCGGCGCGGTTTCTGACGGTACGGGGTCGGGTACTGGGGCGGGCCGGCGACCGGGCGACCGGGCGACCGGGCGGCCGGGCGACCGGGCGACCGGGCGGCCGGGGAACTGCGGCGGGCCGGGGCACGAAGCCGGGTGTCCGGTGTGCCGGGTCGCCGGGTCGCCGGGTCGCCGGGCTGCGCGGGCCTGCTGGAGCGTGTCAGCCGACCCGGCGGGCGCCGTGGCGTACCGCGCGCAGCCGTGCCTCCGCCGGGAGTTCGCCGAGCCCGGCGGCGGCCCGGGCGTGCTCCACCGCCCCGGCCGCCAGCCCCTCCAGGGTGCGCCGCGGTGAGGCGTACGGCTCCAGCAGCAGCCCGATCCGGGCCCGCGGGCCCCTGGGGCGGCCGGTCAGCCGGACCCGGGCGCGGGAGACCCCGGCGAGCGCGCCGGCCTCCGCCGCCAGCACCTCCTCCAGGGCCCGGCCCCGCAGCAGCGCGCCTTCGTCGTCACCGCTGTCGACCCGCAGATCGGCGAGTCTGCCCCGGTGGAGCTGGGCGAGCAGCAGCCAGAGCGCGAGCACCACGACGACCGCGAGGACGGCGATGACGGTGGGCCACCACCAGCCCTCGTCGCGCCAGCGCTCCCGGTCCGCCGTGGACAGGAGCACATCGCGCCGCCCGTCCCAGGGCCACCAGGACGGCACGTCCGCGCCGAGCCCCGCCGCGAGGGCGGCCCCGCCCGCGCAGAGCAGCACCGCGCCCGCTACGCCGAGCACCACACGGTTGACGGCTCTCAGCATCACGCGTCACCTCTTCCGCACGGGGAGCCGCGAGACCCGCAGGGAACGCGACGGGGTTTTCACGAGGCCGAGTTCGCCGACGGCCGTGGCGAGGGCCCCGTCGAGGTCACGGCGGACGTCGTCGAGGTCACGGAAGTGGGAGCGTGCGCGCACCCTGAGCCGGGAACGCCCCATCCGGACGTTCACGGACCGTACGCCGGGCACCTCCATGGCCCGGTCCCGCAGCACCAGGGCGGCGGCGCGGCGGTCCAGGCCGGCCCGGACGGGGGTGCCGTCGCGGCGCATGGTCAGCAACCGGCGCAGCCCGGGGGTGACGGCGAGCACGATCAGCCAGAGGCCGATGGCGGCGAGGGCGGCGGCGGCCGCCTGCACCCAGGTCTCGTCCAGCCGCCAGCGGGCCAGCCGGCCGGCCGCCTCGCGGCGCCACTCCATGCCGGGACGGCCCGCCCGGACGGCGGCGATGTCGTAGAGGAACAGGCCCGTGCCGCCCGCGGTGACGGCGGCGAGCAGCGCGGCCGGGATCCGGCGGGCCGACCAGAAGCGGCCGGTGCCGGACTTGGGGTTGCGGACGAGGAAGGGGCCGGGCGGGTCGGCGGACTCCGGAGGCGGCACCTCCCCCGGCGGCTCGCCCGGTACGTCCTCCGGTGGCTCACCGCGTCCCTGTGACGGTGCGGGCCCGGTGCCGGTCCGTTCGGTCATCGGATCCTCCGGTCCGCCGTGCCACGGGTGTGTGCCGAGTGCAGCCGTTCCACCAGGACGGACACCTCGGGGACGGTCATCCCGGCCAGCGCGCCGACGCGTTCGGCGACCCGGTGGCGTACCGCTTGGCACTGGGCGCCGATGTCGGAGGGGTAGCCGAGTTCGAGACCGACCCTGACCCGGGCGGCTCCCTCACGCACGGTCACGGAGGCGAAGGGGGGCCGGCCGCCGGGCACGGGCCCGACCGCCTCCCGGGCGGCCCGTGCCGCGATCTTGGCGACGACCCGGTCGGCGATGACGGTGGCTCCCCGGTCGGCGGCGGCGACCGGGGCCGCCGGGCCGCCGCCGTCCCGGTCGTCCGGCCGCCGGGGGGCGGCCCGGGTACGCGGGGTCACCGGGTCCGGTCGCCGCGCTCGCGGCCACGGAAGAACTCTCCGGGCGTCAGATCGCCGTCGAGAAAGCGGCCTGCCACGAATCCGACCGCGCCCAACGCGGCGACCAGCAGAAACGCCCCGAAGCCACCGAAGTACCCGGCGAAACCGAGCGCGATTCCGGCCAGCATTCCGGCCACAGCCATGCTCATTTCAGCGCCTCTCCTTCGTTTCCGGCGATCACTGGAGGCGGGGTTCCGGTTCGTCCTCGTCCTCTTCGTCGGGCAGTTTCACATCGGTGACCGCGATATTGACCTCGACCACCTCCAGGCCGGTCATCCGCTCCACGGCGGAGACCACGTTCTCGCGCACCGCGCGCGCCACGCCGGAGATGGAGACGCCGTAGTCGACGACGATCTCCAGGTCCAGCGCGGTCTGCACCTCGCCGACCTCGGCCTTGACCCCTCTGGTGACGCTGGCGCGGGCGCCGCCCGGCACCCGGTCGCGGACCGCGCCGAAGGTCCGGGAGAGGCCGCTGCCCATCGCGTGGACGCCGACCACGTCCCGGGCGGCCAGCCCGGCGATCTTCTCGACGACGCCGTCGGAGATGGTCGTACGGCCCCGGCCGCCGGGGTCTCCGCCGCCGCGCTTGCCGCCCTGTGTCCTGCGGTGCTCGTCACCCGAGCCGGCGGCATCCCTGCCGGTGGTCTCCGTCATCGCCCTGTGTCCTTTCCGCTGCCGCCTGCCGCACCCGGAGCGGGCACGGGGCAAAAAGAACCCCTTTTGACCACATTAAGCGCGTATGTCGGCTCGCGCGCCGGGGATGCGGCAGGCTGGGGCAATGACCACTGCTGACGCGGTACGGGGATGGCTGGGCATCGGCAGGCTGCTGGCGCTGGGCGGGGCCGCGGACGGCACCTGGCTGACGGAGCGGGCGGCGCGGGAGGTCCTGCGGCGGGCGGCGGCGGGCGTCCCGGGGGCGGTGCTGAGCCGCGTACGGCTCTCCCTGGTGGACCCGGAGCGGGCACAGGGGCCGCTGGTGCCGCCCCCTCCGGGCGCGCTGCCGGCGGGGCCGCTGCGGATCGAGGCCGAGTGCGCGGGGACCGACTGGACCCGGCCCCTGCCGGAGCCGGCGGCGGCCCTGCGGACGGCGCTGCTCACGGCCGCCACGGACGTACTGGATCTGCCGGCGGTGGAGGCGGACATCCGGGTGACGGATGTCGCGGACCCGCGCGAGGCCGGCCCGCACCCGGAACCGGAACCGGCGACCGGGACCAGGCGGCCGGGAACGGAGGGGGATTCCGCCACGGGCGGGCCGGTCGGACGGGTCACGGCCGCCGTGGTCGCCGTACCCGGCGTGGCCCGGCTGACCACCGTGCTGGGCCCGGCCGTCAGCGTCGGCGCGGACCGGGCCCGGGTGGAGATCGCGGTCGCGGCGGGCCACCGCCCCCTCGCCGTGGCCCGCGCGGTGCGCGCGGCGGCGTCGGCGGAACTCCCGGCGGACCGCCCGCTCGCGGTCCTGATCACCGAGGTGGCGGTGTGACCCGCCGGGGTGCGGCTCGTCGGGTCACCGGTTGCGCCGAAGGCAGGGGGTTCCCGGGCCACAGGGCCTGGCAGGACGGATCGCACGACGGAGGGTGGAGGTGGCCTCCGGGGTGTGGCGGGGCGGTGTGGCGGGGCACGCGGACCCCAGCCTGACCCGTCGGACAGGCCCTAGTCGCCGAGGTCCGCGAGATCCCGCAGCCGGCGGGCCTGTGCCGCGCGCTCGGCCGCGCGCTGCTCCTCGTAGGAGCGGTCCGTGGCTCCCCGCAGCAGCGCCTTGGTCTCGATCACCGCGTCGCGCGGGGCGACGAGCAGCGCGGCCGTGAGGTCCCGTACCGCCGAGTCCAGCTCGGCCCCGGGGACCACGAGGTTGGCGAGGCCGATCCGCTCGGCCTCCTCGGCGTGGACGAACCGGCCCGTCGCGCAGATCTCCAGCGCGCGGGCATAGCCGACGAGGGACACCAGCGGATGGGTGCCCGTGAGGTCGGGGACGAGCCCGAGGCCGGTCTCGCGCATGGCGAACTGGACGTCCTGGGCCACCACCCGCAGATCGCAGGCGAGGGCCAGCTGGAAGCCGGCGCCGATCGCATGCCCCTGGACGGCCGCGACCGTGACGAGGTCGCTCCTGCGCCACCAGGTGAACGCCTCCTGGTACTCGGCGATCACGCCGTCGAGCGCGTCGTCGGACAGGCGCGCGAGTTCGGGGAAGGACGGCTCGCCCGGGAAGCCCTCGGGCGTGAACGCCTGCCGGTCGAGCCCGGCGGAGAACGACTTGCCCTCGGCGCGCAGCACGACGACCCGCACGGTGCCGGGCAGCGAACGGCCCGCGTGCGCCAGGGCCCGCCACAGGGCGGGTGACTGGGCATTGCGCTTCGCCGGGTTGGCCAGGGTCACCGTGGCGACCGTGTCCTCGACGGTGAGCCGTACGCCGTCCTGGTCCAGGACGGGGTCGTGCGCGGAGCCGGGCGAAGTCATGGGGCGCCTCCGGTTCGGGTGAGGTGAGCCGTGCAGTCGCAGACTAGCTAAGCGACCGCACAGTAACCACCCGCCCGGCACTCCGGGGCCCGGCGGCCGGTGCGACCGACCGCCGACGGGCGAAGACCACCAGTGACCGACGGTGTCCATCCGGACCGCCGTCCGGCCGACCGGATGGACACCTCGGAACCGGAGGGGAACCGGGCCTGTCGGGCCCGGCCCGCCCTCAGGCCGAAGCGGCCTTCTTTCCCCGTGTGGCTCCACCGCGTCCCCGCAGTGTGACTCCGGACTCACTCAGCATCCGATGGACGAATCCATAGGACCGGCCGGTCTCTTCGGCCAGCGCCCGGATACTCGCACCGGAGTCGTATTTCTTCTTCAGGTCTGCCGCGAGCTTGTCGCGCGCGGCGCCGGTAACCCGGCTGCCCTTCTTCAGAGTCTCGGCCACCCGTGCCTCCTCATGGGAAGTGCGCTCTGGACTTCTCATGATCACCCCTTGCGCCCTTCCTGGCCACCCATTCGGCAAGGTCCATGGGAGGACCTTGGTGAGCCGATATACGTCCCAGAGGTCCGGAAAGGTTCATTCCCAGCGCAGGATTCCGCACATCAGAACGGTTCACCAAGGAAAATGACCAGGTCAGAACGGGTGGGCCGGAAAGGGCCCGGATCGCCGCACGCCGGGCGCGCGGCGGGCCGTACTCCGGCAGGGGGATGAGACACGCTCACTCAGATGATGGATCACCCGTGAGCCGAATGATCCATAGGGAGTGGATCAGTGTGCTGGCCGGGGTCGGCGTCGCCCCCGGAGGGACGGTGCCGATCACCGGCGGAGGGTCGGCCGGTGACTCTGCGGAGTCACCGAGCCAAAGTCGCCGAGCCAAAGTCACCGAGCGGGTCGGCGGCGGCCGGCGGACCGGCGCCTCCGGAGCGCGGCGCCGGTCAGGCGCCGGAGCCAGGCGCCGGTCAGGCGAGGCTGACCAGGTCCGCGTAGTCGGCGCCCCACAGGTCCTCGACGCCGTCGGGCAGCAGAATGATCCGCTCCGGCTCCAGTGCCTCGACCGCGCCCTCGTCATGGGTGACCAGGATGACCGCGCCCTTGTAGGTGCGCAGCGCGCCCAGGATCTCCTCCCGGCTGGCCGGGTCGAGGTTGTTGGTGGGCTCGTCCAGGAGGAGGACGTTCGCCGAGGAGACGACCAGGGTGGCCAGGGCCAGCCGGGTCTTCTCGCCACCGGAGAGCACCCCGGCGGGCTTGTCGACGTCGTCGCCGGAGAACAGGAACGAGCCGAGGGTCTTGCGGACCTCCACCAGATCGAGGTCGGGGGCGGAGGAGCGCATGTTCTCCAGGACCGTGCGCTCCGGGTCCAGGGTCTCGTGCTCCTGGGCGTAGTAGCCCAGCTTGAGGCCGTGACCGGGGCTGACGGCACCGGTGTCCGGCTGCTCCACGCCCGCGAGCAGCCGCAGCAGCGTGGTCTTGCCGGCGCCGTTCAGACCGAGGATGACGACGCGGGAGCCCTTGTCGATGGCGAGGTCGACATCGGTGAAGATCTCCAGCGAGCCGTACGACTTGGAGAGGCCCTCCGCCCGCAGCGGCGTCTTGCCGCAGGGCGCGGGCTCGGGGAAGCGGAGCTTGGCGACCTTGTCGGAGACCCGCGCGGCCTCCAGGCCGGAGAGCAGCCGCTCGGCACGGCGGGCCATGTTCTGCGCGGCGACCGTCTTGGTGGCCTTGGCGCGCATCTTGTCGGCCTGGGCGTTGAGGGCGGCGGCCTTCTTCTCCGCGTTCTGCCGCTCGCGCTTGCGGCGCTTCTCGTCGGCCTCGCGCTGCTGCTGGTAGAGCTTCCAGCCCATGTTGTAGACGTCGATGGCGGAGCGGTTGGCGTCCAGGTAGAAGACCTTGTTGACGACCGTCTCGACCAGGTCGACGTCGTGGGAGATCACGATGAAGCCGCCGCGGTAGGACTTGAGGTAGTCGCGCAGCCAGACGATCGAGTCGGCGTCGAGGTGGTTGGTGGGCTCGTCCAGGAGCAGGGTGTCGGCGTCCGAGAAGAGGATGCGCGCCAGCTCGACCCGGCGGCGCTGGCCGCCGGAGAGGGTGTGCAGGGGCTGGCCGAGGACCCGGTCGGGCAGGCCGAGCGCGGCGGCGATGGTGGCCGCCTCGGCCTCCGCCGCGTAGCCGCCCTTGGTCAGGAACTCCGTCTCCAGGCGCTCGTACTTCTTCATCGCCTTCTCGCGCGTGGCGCCCTTCCCGTTCGCCATGCGCTCCTCGTTCTCCCGCATCCGGCGCAGCACGCTGTCGAGTTCACGGGCGGAGAGGATGCGGTCGCGCGCGAGGGTGTCGAGGTCGCCGGTGCGCGGGTCCTGGGGGAGGTAGCCGACCTCGCCGGAGCGGCTGATGGTGCCGGAGGCGGGGATGCCCTCGCCCGCGAGGCACTTGGTGAGCGTGGTCTTGCCCGC
The DNA here is from genome assembly GCF_034961445.1 of Streptomyces yaizuensis. Classification (NCBI taxonomy): domain Bacteria; kingdom Bacillati; phylum Actinomycetota; class Actinomycetes; order Kitasatosporales; family Streptomycetaceae; genus Streptomyces; species Streptomyces yaizuensis. The sequence goes on along the minus strand of NZ_BSBI01000015.1, from coordinate 201,933 downwards.
TCCGTTGCGGCCGACCAGGCCGATGCGGTCGCCCTTGGCGACACGGAAGGAAGCGGACTCGATGAGGATGCGGGCACCGGCGCGCAGCTCGATACCGGAAGCGGTGATCACGGACAGACTCCAGGGCGGACGGGACGGCGGAAGGACGGGCGGGATGGGCTTCGACGCCGTCTAATGCACAGGGAGAAAGGCCATACGGCCAGTCTAACGGTGGCCTGCAAGTGGTTTTACGGCTTCGGGCGGGCCCGGGGCGCCGGGTGCGGGGCGTGGGAGGCGGTGCGGGCCGGGGGGTGCGGCCCGGGGCGCGGTTTCGGGCGGCCGGGCACGGCCCCGGCCGGCCGGCGGGCCGGTACCGGGGGCGGTGGTACGGCTGTGACCTGCGGGGATGCCTGCTCGGCGGGCATTGTCAGTGGGGGGTGCCAGACTGAGACGCAGTTCACATCGACCGTGCGATCGGCAGTGGGTCGGAGTCCACCGCGGCGCTCGCGCCGGATCGGGTCCGACCGGTGGCACGGGGAAGGAGTGGGGAAGGAGTGAGGGAGATGGAGCGGGCACCGAGCATCTGTCCGTCCCTGCTGTACGAGGACGCGAAGGCCGCGATCAGGCAGCTCACCGGGGCGTTCGGCTTCACCGAGCACGCGGTGTACGAGGACGGGGACGGCCTCGTGGTCCACGCGGAGCTGCGCCACGGCGACGGCCTCGTGATGCTGGGCAGCAAGGGCACGGGCGGGGAGTACGACAAGGCACTGGGGGCCGGCGGCCCGGCCGGGGTCTTCGTCCACGTCGAGGATGTGGACGCGCATCACCGCAGGGCGGTGGAGCACGGCGTGGAGGTGCTGTCGCCACCCACCGACCAGGAGTACGGCGCGCGGGAGTACCTGGCGCGCGATCTGGAGGGCCACGTGTGGAGCTTCGGGGACTACATACCCCAGGGGTTCCGGGGGTCCCGGGAGGGCTGAGGCCACCGGCCCCGCCGGGTCCGCGGGTTCACGGGAGGTCCGGAGCGGGTGCGGGGTGCCGGCGGGGCCCGGTGCGCGGCCCCGCCGGACAGCGGGCTACGCCCCGCCGGTGTGGACCTGGAAGGCGGCCCGGCGCACGGCCTTCGCGAGGGCCGGGTCGGGGTGGGCAGCGGCGAGGGCGACCAGGACCTGCACCGTGCGCGGGTGACCCCCGGACCTGACCTCCTCCAGCAGCGCCGGGACGGTGCCCTGGACCGCCGAGTCGAGATGGCGCAGCAGCAGCTGGGGCTCCCCGTGGTCGGCGACGGCGGCGGCCGTGTCGACCCAGAGCCAGGTGGCTTCCTCGCGGGTGAGGACGTCCTGGGCGTCCTCGGGGTCCATCCCGTCGTACTCGGCCAGCCACAGGAGGGCGTACGGCCGCAGGGAGGGTTCGCCCGCGGCGGCGCGCACCTCGGCCTCGGCGGGGGCGCCCACGACCCGCAGGGCCTCGAAGGCGAGGCCCCGCAGCAGGGCGTCCTCGCCCCGGGCGACGGTCAGGAGTTCGATCACGGCGGCGGAGACCGTGCGCGCCGCGAGCCAGGCGCGGTACTCGGCGCGTGCGGGCCCGGGGGTGAGCCGGGCGCAGCCGCGGAGCATGTCGTCGGCGGGCTGCTCGATATTGCCCGCCGGGCTCTGCGCGGCGACACAGATCTGTTCCAGTTTGACCCAGACCGCCCAGTTGCCCAGCGGGGTGAGGGTGGCGGAGCGGCCCTTGTCCAGGGTGAGCGCGCCGACGGCGGCGAGCCCTTCGAGGGCCCAGTCGAGAAGGGGGGAGACCGATGGCAGACCGTGCAGCACGGCGTCACCGGCAGCGGTCGCCGGGGACGTGCCCTGGGTGTACGGGTCCCGGCGGGAGCCGTCCGGGCCGCCCTCGGGGGGCGGCACCGGGCCCTCCGGGGCGTACGGGACCTCACAGCGTTCCTCGCGCAGTTCCTGGACCCGCTGCTCCAGCAGATCCAGCAGGGCGGGCACCAGGACGGGCCCCGCCGAGAGCTGGAGCAGGGAGAGGAGTTGGGGGACGGCCTCCACCACTTCCGCGACGGCGGTGGGAGGGACGTCGGCGGGCGCCGGGTGGGCCAGCGACCAGGCGTCGAAGAGGGCGACCCAGCCGCGCAGCACGGCCATGTCGTCCCGGTCCCAGGCACGCAGCCGCCAGCCGGGGCGGGCGGTGTCGCCGTGCAGCTCCACCAGGCCGGCGAGGCGGGCCCGGTCCCAGCCGGCCCGCACCTGGAGGGGGGTCATGTCGAGTGCCGCGGCGGCCCGTTCCCGGGCGGGGGCGGCGAGGGGTGCGGCGCCGGGATCGCGTTCCACGGCCGCCCAGCGGGCGATGCGCACGGCATCGGCGAGGACTTCTCTGGCCTGGCGGGCCAGCTCGGCGGGGGGTGGGGTGCCCTCGGGGGGCCTGGCAGCCGGGCGGGTGCGCCGGGTCGTGACCGCCCGCCGGGCGGTGGCCAGGGGCCGGGGGCGGACAAGACGGAGTCTGGAGTTGCGCGCCAATTGCTCATCAGGCTTTCGGGACGTCACAAGGAGCAGTGTTCCCGTTGACGGCCCGAAAGCCCAATCGGAAGCCGATGGATACCGGGGAGATCCGCGCCGGGGTGCGCCCCGGCGCGGTCACATCAAGGGGGTGAGGAAGCGGCGCAGCGCCTCTTCGTAACGCGCCGGGTCCGCGTTCCACATCGCGGCGTGCGGAGCGCCGGGCACGGTGATGAGCGACACCAGCCCCGGCCGGTGGGCGGCGAGTTCGCGGGACGCCGCCCAGGGGGCGACGGCGTCGTCGGGACCGTGGAAGATCAGCGTCGGGACGCGGAGCGCGTCGGCGTCCGCGGCGGCGGGCGCGGGCAGTTCACGGCCGTCGTAGAGCCCGGCCCGGCCCCGGGCCGCGCGCAGGGCCAGCGGGACGAGGGCGGCGGGGGTGCGGCGGGCGGCGGCCAGCGCCCGCAGGGTCGCGTCCTTGTCGAGGACCGGGGAATCGAGGACCAGACCGCTGATCCGGTCGCGCAGCGCGGAATCCGCGGCGGTGTGCAGGGCCATCGTGGCGCCGGTGGACCAGCCGTAGAGAACGACCCTGCGGGCACCGCCCGCGACGGCGAAGCGGAGGGCCGCGTCCAGGTCGCGCCACTCGGTGTCGCCGAGGTGCCCGAGGCCGTCGGGAGGCCGGGGCGCGTCCGGGTCGCCCCGGTATCCGAGACCCAGCACCGGGATGCGGCGGCGGTGCAGAAAGGGAAGGAGGTTCATGGGATGTTCACGGGTGGCGCCCAGACCGTGCACGGCGATCACCCAGGTCTCCCGCGGGCCCTGGACGGACCAGGCGGGCAGCGGGCCGAGTTCACCGGGGATGCTGACGTCGGCGGAGTCGATACCGAGGGCGGTCGCGGGGTCGCCGACATGGAGCTGCGGCGTCAGCCGGACCCGCGCCCCCGGCTCCAGGACGCCGTGCACGACCCGCTCCAGCCGGCGCACCAGGGTGTCGGCGGAACGGGTCACCTCCTCCAGGACCGGGCCGACCACGGCGTGCACCCCGTCACCGCGGAGCCCGTAGGTCCCGGGGCGGCCGGACGCGAGGCTGCGGGTCAGGGTGACCCGGTCGGCGTCCAGGGCGTGCACGGTGAGCCGGGGGTCGCCGGGGAAGGGGCGGTCCGGGGAGGGGCGGAGCACGGAGTCGCTGGCGTAGCGGCCGGCGGCGTAAGTGGCTGCGCCGAGGCCGAGCAGGGTGGTGACGGCGGCTGCCGCGGTGACCGGTCGCACCGTTCCAGTGTCGGGGCCCGCCCCTCGCCCTGCCAGCGGACACCCCGTGCGCCGGCCCCCCAATTTCCCCGGGCCGACCCGGACCCGGCCCCGACCCGTGTCGGTACGGTTTGCTCGCGCTCGTCCGGGGTCCCGGCTGTCCGGCCCGTGTCGGTACGGGGTCCCGCACCCTTCCCCGGCTCGGGGTACCGGCCACCCGCACCCTGTACGAGGTCGGCTTCACCCCGACCGGCCCGTGTCGGTACGGGGTCCCGCACCTTCCCTCCCCCCGCCCGGGGGTACCGGGCACCTCCGGCTGGTCCGTGGGCGGGGGTGCAGGGTCGCCCCCGCAGGGGATCGGCGGAGCCCGACCCGCACCGGACCTGGTGAGTACGCTCGCCGACCCCGAGGAGGTGAGCCCGGAGGCCCCGCCAACCCGCACCACCACCCGGTCCCGGGCCGACCCGCACAAACTGAGCCCGTCCGGCGCTTGAGGACGGACCCGCACCCCGCCCAGGGGTGACCGAAGCAGCCGCACCACCACCCCTGGGGGACCGGCGACCCGAGCAAATTCAGCCTCGCCGGCGATTGAGGCGCAGGGGTTCGGGGACTGGTCCCCGACACGGGCCCGCACACTGCGGTCGGGGGCCAGCCCCCGAACCTCCGCGCCTCAATCGCCGGCGAGGCTGGATTTGTTCGGGTGATCGTCAGCGAGGCTGAGTTTCCCGGGTTGCCGCAGGGGCGGACAGGTTCTCGGGCACATGGCATGTGCGGGCCCTTGTCGAGGGCCAGCCCCCGAGCCCCCGCGCCTCAAACGCCGGCGAGGCTGGATTTGTTCGGGTGGTCCCGGCGCACCGTGTGGTGCGGGTTGGCGGTGGCCTCCGAGCTCACCTCCTCGGGGTCGGCGGACCGAAGGCCCACGGTCAACGCACGCCGGACTTACCGCCGATCCCCTGCGGGGGCGACCCTGCACCCCCCACCCACGGAACAGCCGGAGGGTGGCCGGTACCCCGAGCCGGGGAAAAAAGGGTGCGGGCCACCCCGTCGGCACGGGCCACGCGGCCGAGACCCTGGACGGGAGGCCGAGGCCCCCGTACCGACACGGGCCAGACAGGCCGGAACCCCGGACGAGCGCCCCGCACACGTACCGGCGCGGGCCCCGCAGCGCGAAGGCCGGGTCAGGGCTGGCCGTAGGTCTGGAATTGGGTGGATGCCTCCGCGAGCTGGGGCGGGGTCAGCAGGGACGGGGTGCGGCCCGGGACCGACGACGCGAGGAGCCAGACGTGGCACATCCACTCCAGTTGCGCGGTGCGGGCGTGCGCCTGGTCCAGGGTGGCGCCGTGGACGACGGTGCCATGGTTCCTCAGCAGCGCGGCGGAGCGCCCGTCCAGCGCCCGGATCAGGTTGCGGGCGAGTTCCTCCGTCCCGTAGAGCGCGTAGTCGGCGACCCGGACCGGTCCGCCCAGTTCGGCGGTCATGTAGTGGATGGGCGGCAGCTCGGGCACGAGTGTGGAGACGGCGGTGGCGTGTGCCGCGTGGGTGTGGACCACGGCGCGGGCGTCGGTCTCGCGGTAGACCGCGAGGTGGAGCGGCAGCTCGCTGGTGGGTCTGAGGCTGCCGAGGACCTGTCGGCCGTCGAGGTCGACGGCGACGGTGTCGTCGGGGGTGAGCCGGTCGTAGGGCACCCCGCTGGGGGTGACGAGGACCAGGTCCCCGACCCGGGCGGAGACGTTGCCCGAGGTTCCCACGACGAGGCCGTCCCGGGCGGTTCGGCGGGCGGTGTCCACCACGGCCCGCCAGGTCTCGTCGATCGCGTCCTGCCGTACGTAATCGGTCATACGAGCGATCCTGTCAGGATCGAACACGTGACTACAGAGGGCCACCAAAGTGGGGCTGGAACGTTTCGCGGGGCGAAGGCGGCTTGATCATAGGAAAAGGTGACGAAAGCCACTTAGAGGCTCGCCCAACCCGCCACAGAGGCCCATCCAGCCCCTGGAGAGTGGCAAGCGGAACCCCTGACCCCACATGGAGCCACCCGGAATCCGGTCCGAGTTCACCTTCCGTTCACTCAGGTTACCTACGTTCACCGAGCCACTGACGTCCAAAGATTGCCTGGGTAAATGGAACACATCACGCTGCTGCTCGCGATCGTGATCGTGACGGCTCTCGTGTTCGATTTCACGAACGGTTTCCACGACACCGCCAACGCGATGGCGACGACCATCTCGACCGGCGCCATGAAGCCCAAAGCCGCGGTGGCCATGTCCGCCGTGCTCAACCTCGTCGGCGCCTTCATGTCCGTGGAGGTCGCCAAGACGATCTCCAGCGGCATGGTCGACGAGGCAGGCATAACACCAGAAGTGATCTTCGCGGCGCTCGTCGGCGCCATCCTCTGGAATCTCCTGACGTGGCTGGTCGGACTGCCGTCCAGCTCCTCGCACGCCCTCATGGGCGGTCTGATCGGCGCGACCATAGCCTCGGTCGGCATCAGCGGCGTCAACGGCGGCACCGTCGTGACCAAGGTGCTCATCCCCGCCATCGCGGCCCCGCTGGTCGCGGGCATCGGTGGTTACCTCGCCGCGAAGCTGACCTACAAGCTCGGCAAGAACATCGACGACAAGACCAGCTCGAAGGGCTACCGCGCGGGCCAGATCGCCTCCGCCGGCCTGGTCTCGCTCGCCCACGGCACCAACGACGCCCAGAAGACGATGGGCATCATCACGCTGGCCCTGGTCGCCGGCAATGTGCTCGCCCCCGGCTCGAACCCGCCCCTGTGGGTCATCGTCTCCGCCGGTGTCGCGATCGCGCTGGGCACCTACCTGGGCGGCTGGCGCATCATCCGCACCATGGGCAAGGGCCTGACCGACCTCCAGCCGCAGCAGGGCTTCGCCGCCCAGACCAGCGCCGCGAGCGTCATCCTGGCCTCGTCCAACCTGGGCTTCTCGCTCTCCACCACCCACTCCTGCTCCGGCGCCGTCATGGGCTCGGGCCTCGGCCGCAAGGGCGGCGTCGTCCGCTGGTCGACCGCCACCCGGATGTTCGTCGCCTGGGGTCTGACCCTGCCCGCGGCCGGTCTGGTCGCCGCGCTCTCCGAGCTGGTCACCAAGCAGGGCGACTGGGGTGTCGGCGTCGTGGCCGCCTTCCTCGTCGGCTCCTCCGTCGCGATCTGGATCTACTCCCGCCGCCAGGTCGTCGACCACACCAACGTCAACGAGACCGATGACGCCGCGGCCACCGAGGCCGCCGAGGCGGAGCAGGGCGTGGTCACCGCCGCCATCGCCGCCGTCACCCCGCCGCCGGCCGGCATCATCCCCGCGCAGGACGAGCACAAGACCCCGGCCGCCCCGGCCACCGAATCCGGCCCGGCCAGCCCGGCCGCGGTGTAAGGACAGATCAGCATGAACATCGACTGGGTAGCACTCGGCTCCGTCTTCGGCGTGAGCCTCCTCGCCACCGTGACCATCGCGGGCCTCTTCGTCCTGGGGCTCGTCGGCCTCAGCAAGCAGGAGGTGGCCTCGCAGGCCGGCGGTTCGGCAGCCGTCGCCCGGGCCGGCGCCTACCTCTGCTTCACGCTCTGCCTGGTGGCGGTCAGCTTCGGCATCTACCTGATCGTCGTCTGACCGGCCGTCCACACGAACGGGCCGGACACCCCCTGGGGTGTCCGGCCCGTTCCGCATGCCCCGGCGGCCCGGGTGTGGGGCTGAGCACACTGCCCCCGCCGCAGGTCAACGGCAGGTTGACGGGTGTTCTCGCAGCGTGGTGGACTGCCGGGGCCATTGGGCGGCAGCAGAGGAAGCCGGTGCGAATCCGGCGCGGTCCCGCCACTGTCACCGGGGAGACCCGGGAGCCAGGAACTCTCGCCGCCGATCACGTCGAACCAGGGCGCGGACACCCTGAGTGAGGACATATCGCCATGCCCGGCCGCGGCTGCGCCCCGCCCCCCGTCGTACCGCCCGCCCCCGTACCCCGGCCCGGAAGCGGTGCCTGAGGCCGTGCGGGCCGACCGTGTCTTCGTCTGCGGTGCCACCGCCGGGCTGCTGGGGGATCTGCTGTTCGGCGATCCCCGCCGGGGCCACCCCGTCGCCGCCTTCGGACGGGCCGCGACCGCCGTCGAGCGGCTGCTCTGGCACGACCACCGGGGCTGGGGAGCCCTACACACGGCCGTCTGCGCCGGTGGTACGGCCGCCGGGGCGGCCCTGCTCGCCCGGGGTGCGCGCCGCAGCCCCGCGCTCGGTGTGGCCCTGACCGCCGCCACCACGTGGGCCGTCGTCGGCGGCACCTCGCTGGGCCGGGAGGCGCGGGCCGTCGGCGCCGCTCTCGCGGCCGGTGACACCGAGCGGGCCCGGGAGCGCCTGCCCCATCTGTGCGGCCGTGATCCGCACGCCCTGGACGAGGCGGGCATCGCCCGTGCCGTGGTCGAATCCGTCGCCGAGAACACCTCCGACGCCGTGGTCGGCGCGCTGGTGTGGGGGGCGCTCGCGGGGGTGCCGGGCCTCGCCGCGTTCCGCGCGGTGAACACCCTGGACGCGATGGTCGGCCACCGTTCACCACGCCATCTGCGGTTCGGCTGGGCCTCCGCCCGGCTGGACGATCTCGCAGGCTGGCCGGGTGCCCGGCTGACGGCCGTGCTCGCCGTGGCCGCCGGGGGCGACCCCCGGGGGGCGGTACGGGCCTGGCGCGCGGACGCCCACCGGCACCCCAGCCCGAACGCGGGCCCCGTGGAGGCCGCCTTCGCGGGCGCGCTGGGCGTACGGCTCGGGGGGACCCTCTCGTACGCCGGACGGGTCGAGCACCGCCCGGTGCTGAACGCGCCGGGCCGCCCGGTGGCGGTCGCGGACATCGAACGCGCGGTCCGGCTGTCGAGACGGGTGGGCCTGCTGGCGCTCGGCGCGGCCGCCGCGGGCCGCTGGGCCGCCGGGCGGGCGGCCCGCCGAGGAACACAGGGAGGGACACGATGACCGGAGGCGGACTGCTCGTCGCGGGCACCACGTCGGACGCGGGCAAGAGCGTCGTCACCGCCGGGATCTGCCGCTGGCTGACGCGCCAGGGGCTGAAGGTGGCCCCGTTCAAGGGACAGAACATGTCCCTCAACTCGTACGTGACCCGCGACGGCGCCGAGATCGGCCGGGCGCAGGCGATGCAGGCGCAGGCCGCGCGGGTGGAGCCGACGGCGCTGATGAACCCGGTCCTGCTGAAGCCCGGCGGCGACCGCAGCAGCCAGGTGGTGCTGCTGGGGCGCCCGGTGGGCGAGCTGAGCGCCCGGGGCTTCTTCGGCACGCCCGGGGACCCCGCCGTGCCGGGTCCGCTGCGCGGCGGCGGCCGGGAGGCCCTGTTCGGGACGGTCGTGGAGTGCCTGGAGGAGCTGCGGGCCACCCATGACGCGGTGATCTGCGAGGGCGCCGGCAGCCCCGCCGAGATCAATCTGCGCCGTACCGACATCGTGAACATGGGTGTCGCGCGGGCGGGGCGGCTGCCGGTGCTCGTGGTCGGCGACATCGACCGGGGCGGCGTCTTCGCCTCCTTCTTCGGGACGACGGCGCTCCTCGCGGCGGAGGACCAGCGGCTGGTCGCCGGGTATCTCGTGAACAAGTTCCGGGGGGATGTGTCGCTGCTGGAGCCGGGGCTCGACATGCTCAGGGGGCTGACCGGGCGGCCGACGTACGGGGTGCTGCCGTACGCCCACGGCCTCGGCATCGACGAGGAGGACGGGCTGCGGGTCTCCCTGCGGGGCACCGTCCGCGAGTCCGCCCTCGCGCCGCCCGTCGGCGAGGACGTGCTGCGGGTAGCGGTCTGCGCGGTGCCGCTGATGTCGAACTTCACCGATGTGGACGCGCTGGCGGCCGAGCCCGGGGTGGTGGTCCGTTTCGTCGACCGCCCGGAGGAGCTGGCCGACGCGGACCTGGTGGTCGTCCCCGGCACCCGGGGCACCGTCCGGGCCCTGGCGTGGCTGCGCGAGCGGGGTCTCGCGCGGGAGCTGGCGCGGCGGGCCGCCGCCGGCCGTCCCGTGCTGGGCATCTGCGGCGGGTTCCAGCTGCTCGGCGAGCACATCGAGGACGAGGTCGAGTCCCGGGAGGGATCCGTTCCGGGTCTGGGGCTGCTACCGGTACGGGTGCGGTTCCACGCGGCGAAGACGCTGGCCCGGCCGGTGGGCACGGCGCTGGGCGAGCGGGTGGAGGGGTACGAGATCCATCACGGCGTGGCCGAGGTGCTGGGCGGGGAGCCGTTCCTCGACGGCTGCCGCTCCGGCGCGGTCTGGGGCACCCACTGGCACGGCTCGCTGGAGAGCGACGGCTTCCGGCGGGAGTTCCTGCGGCGGGTGGCCGACGCCGCGGGAAGGCGCTTCGTCCCCGCCCCGGACACCTCGTTCGGGACGCTGCGCGAGGAGCAGCTGGACCGCCTCGGCGATCTGATCGAGGAGCACACGGACACGGACGCGCTGCTGCGGCTGATCGAGCAGGGCCCGCCGGCCGGCCTTCCCTTTGTCGCGCCCGGGGCGCCCGAACTGGTCGAGGAGACCGTATGAGCACGCCGTACCCGTTCACCGCCGTCGTCGGACAGGACGATCTGCGCCTCGCGCTGCTGCTGAACGCCGTCTCGCCACGGGTCGGCGGGGTGCTGGTGCGCGGCGAGAAGGGCACCGCCAAGTCGACGGCCGTACGGGCGCTCGCGGCGCTGCTGCCGCCGGTGGACACGGTCACGGGCTGCCGCTTCTCCTGCGATCCGGCGGACCCCGACCCGCGCTGCCCGGACGGCCCCCACGACGGCACGGCGGTGGTGGGACGTCCCGCGCGGATGGTGGAGCTGCCGGTGGGCGCGTCCGAGGACCGGCTCGTGGGGGCGCTCGACATCGAACGGGCGCTGGCGGAGGGGGTCAAGGCCTTCGAGCCGGGCCTGCTCGCCGACGCGCACCGGGGCATTCTCTACGTGGACGAGGTCAATCTGCTCCACGACCACCTGGTGGACGTGCTGCTGGACGCCGCCGCGATGGGCGCGTCCCATGTGGAGCGCGAAGGGGTGTCGGTCCGGCACGCGGCGCGCTTCCTGCTGGTGGGGACGATGAACCCGGAGGAGGGCGAGCTGCGTCCGCAGCTGCTCGACCGGTTCGGGCTGACCGTGGAGGTCGCCGCGTCCCGGGAGCCGGAGCAGCGGGTCGAGGTGGTGCGGCGGCGGCTCGCGTACGAGGACGACGCGGCCTCCTTCGCGGACCGGTGGGCCGGTGCGGAGGAGGAGCTGCGGGAGCGGATCCGGGTGGCGCGGGCGCTGCTGCCGTCCGTGGTCCTCGGCGACGGGGTGCTCCGTCAGATCGCGGCGACCTGTGCCGCGTTCGAGGTGGACGGGATGCGCGCGGACATCGTGATGGCGCGGACCGCGACCGCGCTCGCCGCGTGGGCGGGGCGTACGGAGGTGCTGGCGGAGGACGTCCGGCAGGCGGCGCTGCTGGCGCTGCCGCACCGGCGGCGGCGCAATCCGTTCGACGCGCCGGGTCTGGACGAGGAGAAGCTGGACCGGACGCTGGACGAGTTCGCGGAGCAGGAGCAGGAGCCGGAGCCCGCGCAGGAGCAGAAGCAGGAACAGGAGCAGGGACAGGAGCCGCAGGAAGGCCCCGAGGACCCGGATCCGGACACCGATCCCGACGGCGGGGGCGGCGGCCCCGGTGGCGGGGGCGGTGGCGTGCCGCCGCAGCGCGACCCGAACGGCCCGGCGGCGGAGCAGGACCCTCAGGAGCAGCAGGCGCAGCCGGCGGACAGCACGGACGGGGCGCCCGCGCCCCAAGGTCCCGGCGGCGGTCGGGAACAGCAGGCGGTCGCGGCGGCCGAGCCGTTCCGTACCCGGATCCTGAGCGTGCCCGGTATCGGCGAGGGTGCGGCGGGCCGCCGGTCCCGCGCGCGGTCGGAGCACGGCCGGACGACGGGGTCCCGGCTCCCCCGGGGCCCGCTGACGCGGCTCCATCTGGCGGCGACCGTCCGGGCGGCCGCCCCGTACCAGCGGGCGCGGGGGCGCGGCGGGCCGGGTCTGGTGGTGCGGCGGGACGATCTGCGGCAGGCGGTCCGGGAGGGCCGTGAGTCCAATCTCGTGCTGTTCGTGGTGGACGCGTCCGGTTCGATGGCGGCCCGGCGGCGGATGAGCGCGGTCAAGGGCGCGGTGCTGTCGCTGCTCCTGGACGCGTACCAGCGCCGGGACAAGGTGGGTCTGGTGACGTTCCGGGGCCGGGAGGCGGAGCTGGCGCTGCCGCCGACGTCGTCCGTGGACGCGGCGGCGGCCCGTCTTGAACGGCTGCCCACCGGTGGCCGTACGCCGCTGGGTGCCGGGCTGCTGAAGGCGCACGACGTGCTGCGGGTGGAGCGGATGCGGGACCCGTCGCGCCGTCCGCTGCTGGTCGTGGTGACGGACGGGCGGGCGACGGGCGGCGGCGCCGACCCGGTGGCGCTCGCGTCCCGTGCCGCGCGGCTGCACGCCGCCGACGGCACCGCCGCGATCGTGGTGGACTGCGAGGCGGGGCCGGTCCGGCTGGGGCTCGCGGGCTCCCTGGCCGCCGAGTTGCGGGGCACGGCCGTCACCCTGGACGAGCTGCGCGCGGACGCGATCACCTCGCTGGTGCGCGGCGCGCGGGGCGGCCCGGCCGCCGGCTCCCCCGCCCGTACCCCTGCCCGCACCCCGGCGGCGGCGGGTGCCTCCGGATCGTTCCGTACCGACAGAAGGGCCGCGTAATGCCCCAGGGAAAGCCGTCCGTCGTCCCCGATGACGGGCTCACCACACGTCAGCGGCGCAACCGGCCGCTGGTGTTCGTCCACACGGGCACCGGGAAGGGCAAGTCGACGGCCGCGTTCGGGCTGGCGCTGCGCGCCTGGAACCAGGGGTGGCCGATCGGGGTGTTCCAGTTCGTCAAGTCCGCGAAGTGGAAGGTGGGCGAGGAGAACGCGCTGAAGGTGCTGGGCGCGTCCGGCGAGGGCGGCCGGGTGGACTGGTTCAAGATGGGCGAGGGCTGGTCCTGGGTCCAGCGGGACGCCCAGTACGACAACGAGGAGGCGGCCCGGGAGGGCTGGGAGCAGGTCAAGCGGGACCTCGCGGCCGAGACCTACCGGCTGTACGTGCTGGACGAGTTCGCGTATCCGCTGCACTGGGGGTGGGTGGACACGGCGGAGGTGATCTCCGTGCTGCGGGACCGCCCCGGGAACCAGCATGTGGTGATCACCGGCCGGAACGCCCCGGCGGAGCTGCTGGACTTCGCCGATCTGGTGACCGAGATGACCAAGGTGAAGCACCCGATGGACGCGGGTCAGAAGGGCCAGCGGGGCATCGAGTGGTAGCGAGACTCGTCATCGCGGCGCCCGCTTCGGGCACCGGCAAGACCACCGTCGCGACGGGCCTCATGGCGGCCTTCACGGCGGCGGGCCTGACCGTCTCCCCGCACAAGGTGGGCCCCGACTACATCGATCCGGGGTACCACTCGCTGGCGACGGGCCGCCCGGGGCGCAATCTCGACGCGTATCTGTGCGGTACGGAGCTGATGGCCCCGTTGTTCGCGCACGGCGCGGCGGGCGCGGACCTCGCCGTGGTCGAGGGCGTGATGGGCATGTACGACGGCGCGTCCGGCGCCGGTGAGCTGGCGTCCACGGCACAGCTGGCGAAGCTGCTGCGGGCGCCGGTGGTGCTGGTGGTGGACGCCTCGTCGCAGTCGCGGTCGGTGGCGGCGCTGGTGCACGGCTTCGTCTCGTTCGACCCGGAGGTCCGGGTCGGCGGGGTGATCCTCAACAAGGTGGCGACCGACCGGCACGAGGGGCTGCTGCGGGACGCGCTGGAGGAGGTGGGCGTGCCGGTGCTGGGGGTGGTGCGGCGGCGGGCCGCCGTGGCGACGCCCTCGCGCCATCTGGGTCTGGTCCCGGTCGCGGAGCGGGCCGCCGACGCGGTCGGCTCGGTGGCGGCGATGGCGGAGCTGGTACGGGAGGGCTGCGACCTGCCGGGGCTGCTGGCGCTGGCCCGGTCGGCGCCGCCGCTGGGCGGCGGCGTGTGGAGCCCCGAGGACGCGGGCGGCCCGGTGGTGACGGCGGAGGGCCGGCGGCCCGTGGTGGCCGTGGCCGGCGGGCCCGCGTTCACGTTCGCGTACGCGGAGCACCCGGAGCTGCTGGCCGCCCGGGGCGCCGAGGTCGTCGTCTTTGACCCGCTGCGGGACACGGAGTTGCCGGAGGGGACCTCGGGGGTCGTCATCGGCGGCGGCTTCCCGGAGGTGTACGCGCCGGAGCTGTCCGCGAACAAGGAGCTGCGGGCGCAGGTGTCGGCGTTCGCGCTGGCGGGCGGTCCGGTGGCGGCCGAGTGCGCGGGGCTGCTGTATCTGGCGCGTTCGCTGGACGGGCTGCCGATGTGCGGGGTGCTGGAGGCGGACGCCCGGATGGAGAAGCGGCTGACGCTGGGCTACCGGGAGGCGGTGGCGGTGACCGACAGCTGTCTCGCGCCGGTCGGTACGCGGATGCGGGGGCACGAGTTCCACCGGACGGTGATCGAGCCCGGGGCGGGGCCCGCGCCCGCGTGGGGGATGCACCGGCCGGAGCGCCGGGTGGAGGGGTTCGTGCGGCAGGGGGTGCACGCCAGCTATCTGCATACGCACTGGGCGGCGGAGCCGGCGGTGGCGCGGCGGTTCGTGGAGCGGTGCGCGCGGTGACCGGGGCCGTCGGCGCGGTGACGGCGGCCGTCGGCGCGGCGGTCTTGCGGCGGCGGCGCAGAATCGTTTCCTCGTCGCTCAGGGCCGCCCCGAAGCACCGGCCGGCGGCGTGCCGTTCAGTGCGAGAGCCCGACCACCAGCCAGATGAACCCCACGCCCGCCGCCGTGCAGAGCAGGGTGGGGCCGGCGGGGTGCGCGTGGTGCGCCTCCGGCAGGATCTCCGCGGCCGCGAGGTAGAGCAGCGCGCCGCCGAAGAAGCCGAGGTAGCTGCCGAGCGCTTCGGCCGGGATCGTGAACAGCAGCGTGGAGGCGGCGCCGACCACCGGGGCGCAGGCGTCCGCCACCAGCATCGCGACCGCCTTGGCCCGCGTGTTCCCGTACAGGCTGGTGAGGGTGTACGTGTTGAACCCGTCCGCGAAGTCGTGGGCGATGACCGCCAGCGCCACCGTGAGCCCCATCGCCTCGCCCACCTGGAAGGCGGCGCCGATCGCCACCCCGTCCAGCAGGCTGTGCCCGACCATCGCGGCGGCGGCCGTCAGCCCCACCTGGGGGACGCGGCTCTCCCCCGCCCCGTGCGCGGCCTGGCGCCCGGCGAGCAGCCGCTCGACCATATGGGCCCCGAGGAAGCCCGCCACGAAGAGCAGCAGTGCCCTCGGGACGCCGAACAGGTCATCGCCCGCCGTCTCCAGTGCCTCGGGCAGCAGGTCGAGCCCGACGACGCCGAGCATCAGCCCGCCCGCGAGGCCGAGCACCAGATGGCGGCGGTCGGTGACGCGCCGCGCCGTCCAACCGCCGACCAGCGTCATCACGAACGCGCCGAGCGCGACAAACACCGCCATGCGCCTTTGTAGCGGATCCGCCCGCCGCACCGCCCCCGGCCGGGAGGCCGCCCGCCCGAATCACCCGTTCGCCGCGTCCGCCTCCCGCACCGGGGAGCCGGGGGAGCCGGGGGATCCGGGGGGACCGGGGGGACCGGGGGGACCGGGGGGACCGCCCACGCCTCCGGCGCCCTTCGGTCCCGGCGCGTTCACGGTCACCGACCGGGTGGTGCCGTTCGGCCCCGGGGAGGCGGTGCTGCGCCCGCCGTCCCTGGTCGTCGGTGTGGGCGGGGCCCGTGGGGTGTCCGCCGACGAGATCGTGGAGCTGGTGGTGACGGCGCTCGCGGCGGCCGGTCTTTCGGTGCTCAGCGTCGCGGAGGTGGCCACGGCCGCCGCGAAGGCCCGGGAGCCGGGGATCGTGGCGGCGGCCCGGCGGCTGGCCGTGCCGCTGGTGACCCATCCGGCCGAGCGGCTGGCCGCCGTCCCCGTACCGCATCCGTCCGGGGCCGTGCTGCGGGCGCTCGGCACCGCGTCGGTCGCGGAGGCGGCGGCACTGGCCGGTGGCGGGGAACTGCTGGTACCCAAGCGGAAGTCGGCCCCCCTAGGACGGCCCGCCCGTGCCACGTGCGCGGTGGCCCGGCGGCCCGGGGCGGCGGCGGGCGGCGGCCTCCCCGGGGCGGGCCGGCCCGGGGGTGACCCGTTCTGGATCGGACTCTCCGACGGTTTTCCGCCATGGGACCTCCAGCGCGCCCGGCTGCGGGCCGTGGCCGCCACCGGCGCGGACCTCACCCTGCTCAACCCCTTTGACCTGCAAGGAGAGCAGCGACTCGGCAGAATACTGGCGCTTCTCCAAGAGGAGAGGCCACCCTGTACACCGGTGAGAATCATCGAGAACGCGTCACGAACGGGGGAATCGAGCCGTGTGACCGTGCTGGCCGGAGTGGATCCCGCGCTGGTGGACATGATGTCCGTCGTGACGGTCGGCACATCAGCCACCCGCGCCATCGCGGGCCGCGCGGCGACCCCGCCCGGTCATCGGTGGCAGGCGTGATCCCGCGCGGCCCCGCGCCCAGAGCCGCGCACCGCGCGCCGGTCCTTCCGCCGGAGGGCGGGGGGTGCTCCGCGCTGCCCGGCGCCGGGCACGGGGTCAGGGACGGTGCCGGTGCCAGAGCCGGGGACGGCGGAGTGGCGTCCCCCGGCGTTCGCCCGGAGCTTCACCGGACTCCTCGCCCGGTCCACCGCGGGTTCACCGGCGGTGGCGATCCTCGTACCCTGCGCCCGGGGCCCGGACGCGGGGCCGGACCGGGCGTGCGGGCAGCGCCCACCGCTCCCCCGGCCGCGGTGCGCCCATCCGCCGGCGGGGACACAGGGGCATCGGACGGACCGGGGTCCCGCACCGCCCGGGGGCGCTCCGGTCCGGGCCGCGGCCCCCGTTCGTACCGGATCAGGGACCCGGTGGGCAGGGATCCGGGATGCCGTCCCCGCGCGCGTCCCCACCCGTCCGCGCCCGTACGCCCGTCCGCACCCGTACCGCCGTCCCCCAGCGGTCCGTACCACCGTCCGTACCGCCATCCGTACCACCGGCGGACCTGTTGCCCCACCTGCCGCTGTCCCCATCCCCCGCCGGCCCAGGCGTCCCAGCAGCCCGGGGTGCCGCCCCCACGACCTTGCGACACCTTCCCCCACCCCCTAGGAGAACGCTGATGAACGTCGGCCATGCCACCCGCACCGGCACGGCGAGACCGAGCGGTGAACCCGCCGGTCACCGCGAGAGACGAGCCGCCGCGCCGCCACCGCGCCCCGGCGTGGACGGGCTCCGCCCCCTCGGAGCCGACCGACCCCTGTACGACCGGGTCACGGGCCCGCACCACCACGGCGGCCACGCTCATGCATACGCACACTGACGGCCCCCACGACCTGCGCCACCACGGCGACGCGGAGATACGCGACTCCGGGGGGCTGCTGACCGATCTCGCGGTGAACGTCCGCGCGGGCACGCCCCCCGACTGGCTGCACGAGTGCGTCGCGCGTTCGCTGCGTTCGCTCGCCGCCTACCCCGACGGCCGGCCCGCGCGCGCGGCCGTCGCCGACCGGCACGGTCTGCCCACCGACCGGGTGCTGCTGACGGCGGGGGCGGCCGAGGCGTTCGTGCTGCTCGCCCGCGCCCTGCCGGCCCGTCATCCGCTGGTGGTGCATCCGCAGTTCACCGAGCCGGAGGCGGCGCTGCGGGACGCGGGCCACACGGTGGACCGGCTGCTGCTGCGCGAGGAGCACGGTTTCCGGCTCGACCCGGACGCCGTACCGGAGGAAGCGGACCTGGTGGTGATCGGGAACCCCACCAATCCGACGTCGGTGCTCCACCCGGCCGACGCCGTCGCCGCGCTGGCCCGGCCCGGCCGGACGCTGGTCGTGGACGAGGCGTTCATGGACGCCGTACCGGACGAGTCCGAGACCCTGGCGGACCGTACCGACATCCCCGGTCTGGTGGTGCTCCGCAGCCTCACCAAGACCTGGGGGCTCGCCGGGCTGCGGATCGGCTACGCGCTGGCCGCGCCGGAGACGATCGCCGCTCTGGAACGGGCCCAGCCGCTGTGGCCGGTTTCCACCCCCGCGCTGGCGGCCGCGGAGGCGTGTGTGACGCCCGCCGCGCTGAAGGAGGCCGATCAGGCCGCCCGGCGGATCGCCGTGGAGCGGGCCCATCTGCTGGCCGGTCTCGCGGAGTTCGAGGAGGTCCGGGTGGTGTCGGCGGCCGAGGCGTCCTTCGTCCTCGTCCATGTGCACCAGGGTGACCTGGTACGGGAGCGGCTGCGGCTGCTGGGGTTCGCCGTGCGGCGGGGCGACACCTTCCCGGGGCTGGGTCCCGGGTGGCTGCGGATCGCGGTCCGGGACCGGGTCACGACCAATCGTTTCCTCCAGGCCCTGGATCAGGCGCTGGCCATGGTCTGCGGCTGAGCGGGGGTGCCGGGCGGCGTGCCCGGCGCCGTTCGCGGGGGTACGCCGACCGCACCCCGGGACCGCGCCGGACACCGCATCTCACCGCACCGGGCCCGGGGGGCGGGGCCGTCCCCGTCCCCCGGGCCCGGCCGTTCAGCCCCGGGCCCGGGCCCGGGCGCGGGAGCGGGAGCGGGAGCGGGCCAGCAGCACGGTGCCACCGCCCAGGGCCAGCAGGACCGCCGCGCCCCCGGCGATGTACCCGGTCGTGGCGCTGCCGCCGGTCTCGGCCAGGTTCTCCGTGGGGCCCTGCGGCTCGATGCCGGGCTTGCCGGGCTCCGCCGTGCGGGCCGGTGCCGCCGGGGTCGTGCACGCCGCACTGACCAGGGTGACCGTGCCGCTCACGGAGGCGATGTTCAGCTTGAGCGGATTGACCGCGACCGTCAGCTCCAGGGCCGTGGCCGTCGCCTGGCGGGAGGTCACCGCCTTGCGGGCCAGATCGAGGGTGACCTCGCCGACGCCCTCCGCCGTGACCTTGGTGCGGCCGCCCGCCGTGAGCGTGACGGGCCGCCCGAGCACGGTGACCGGGCCCACCAGTTCCGCGTGCGCGGCGGGCCGTGCGCCCGGCACGCAGACGGCCCGCGAGGTGGCCTTTTGGACCTCCACTAGGGTGAGCGCCGGCAGTCCGGGCACCTGCACCCGGGCCCGCGCCAGCTCCGCGTACCCCTCGGCCCGGCCCCGTTCGGCGGTGGCCCGCGCGGTGGCGGCGCGGGCCCGTACCAGCGGGACGGTGGTGGGCCCGCCGATGCCGGCCACCTCGACGTCCAGGGCGGTACGGGAGGCCGTGGCCGGCGCCGTGACCTCGTTGAGCGCGGCGCGGACGGGGACCTGCACGGCCCGGTCGGCGAGGGAGACGTCGAGCCCGGCCCGCAGGACGACCGCGCTCGCCCGGCCGTCGGCCCCGCCCCCGCCTCCGGTGGCCTGCGCCGGAGCCGCCAGGGCCCCGGGCACGGCGATCAGTGCGAGGCAGGCCGCGACGGCGGCGGTGCGGCGGCTGCGCGCGGGCATGCGGAAGGTGTTGCTGTTCACGGTGGTGGAACCCCCACAGAAGGCATGGCGCCGTCCGCCCACCCCCTGGGACCGGGGGCGGCGGCGACCGGGACACCGGAATACTTACGCACTGAGAGTGAACTGACAGACACCTGGCGTCAGTTCACCCCAACGGGGGGTTTCCGAGCCCGTATTCGAATCCGGCGGCACGGGAGTTCCCATCCGCCCCGGTACCGACCCCGGTGCGCCGGGTGCTCAACGCTCCGGGGTGGTACGGGGTCACGCGCCGTCAACCCGGCGCGGCGACGCGGGAGGCGAGGAGGCTCAGCCGACCACGCGGCCGGCCAGGACGATCCGGCGCGGGGCGGCCAGCGCCCGGACGTCGGCGCGCGGATCCGTGTCGTACACCACCAGGTCGGCGGGCGCCCCCTCGGTCAGCCCCGGGCGGCCCAGCCAGGAACGGGCGTCCCAGGTGGTGGCCGCGAGCGCCGCCAGCGGCGGGATGCCCGCCGTGACGAGTTCGGCGACCTCGGCGGCGACCAGGCCGTGCGGGAGCGAGCCGCCCGCGTCGGTGCCGACGAAGACGGGGATGCCCGCGTCGTAGGCGTTGCGGACCGTCTCGTACCGCCGGGCGTGGAGCCGTCGCATATGGGCGGACCAGGCGGGGAACTTGGACGCGCCGCCGTCGGCGAGCACCGGGAAGGTGGCGATGTTCACCAGCGTCGGCACGATGGCCACCCCGCGCTCGGCGAAGAGCGGAATGGTGTCGTCGGTGAGTCCGGTGGCGTGCTCGACGCAGTCGATGCCGGCCTCCACCAGGTCCCGCAGCGAGTCCTCGGCGAAGCAGTGGGCGGTCACCCGGGCGCCCAGCCGGTGCGCCTCGGCGATGGCGGCCTCGACGGCGTCGCGCGGCCAGCAGGCGGTGAGGTCCCCGGCGTCCCGGTCGATCCAGTCCCCGACCAGCTTGACCCAGCCGTCGCCGCGCCGGGCCTCGCGGGCGACGTAGGCGACCAGGTCACGGGGCTCGATCTCATGGGCGTAGTTGCGGATGTAGCGGCGGGTGCGCGCGATGTGCCGCCCCGCGCGGATGATCTTCGGCAGGTCCTCGCGGCCGTCGATCCAGCGGGTGTCGGAGGGCGATCCGGCGTCCCGGAGCAGCAGGGTGCCGGCGTCACGGTCGGTGAGCGCCTGCTTCTCGCTGGTGGCGTCGTCCACCGGGCCGTGCGCGTCGAGGCCGACATGGCAGTGGGCGTCGACCAGGCCCGGCAGCACCCAGCCGGTCACGGTCGGCGCCGCGTCGGCGCCCGGGGGCCGCCGGAAGGTGATCCGGCCGCCGGCCACCCAGAGTTCGTCCCGCACCTCCTCGGGTCCGACGAGCACCCGCCCCTTCACATGCAGTTCCACGTGATCGCTCATATCCGCACTGTACGAGGGCGGCGAGCGCGCCGGGAGCGGTCACCGCACGGGGACGGGACGGGGACGGAGGCGGGGACGGAGGCGGAGATGGGACAGGGACAGGGACAGGGACGGGGACGGGGACGGGGACGGCGCCGGGGCCGTGGGAGGGCGGTCCGGCTACCCTCGTCCGGGAGACCGGGCGATCCGGTCGAAGCACATCCATTCCCCCGAGTCCGTTCACCCGAGCCCATTCACCTCACCCGAGTCCATCCACCCGGGAAACACCCCCTGAGAAGGCACCGCCGTGACGCATCCGCTGCTGGACCTGCCCCCGCTCACCGCCGAGCACTTCGCGCGCATCGAGGCCCGCGTCGCCGCCCTGCTCGACACCGAGCAGGACGTCGTGATCACCCAGGGTGAGGCGCTGCTGCCGCTGGAGGGCTGCATCCGCTCCGGGGCCCGTGCCGGTTCGACCGCGCTGAACGTGGTCACCGGCCCGTACGGGCAGACCTTCGGCAACTGGCTGCGCGACTGCGGGGCCCGCGTGGTCGACCTGGAGGTGCCCTTCCACACGGCGGTCACCGCCGAGCAGGTGGAACGGGCGCTCGCCGCCCACCCGGAGATCGACTTCGTCTCGCTGGTGCACGCGGAGGCGGCGACCGGCAACACCAACCCGGTGGCGGAGATCGGTGAGGTGGTCCGCCGCCACGGGGCCCTGTTCATGCTGGACGCGGTGGCGTCCGTGGCCGCCGAGCCGCTGCTGCCGGACGTCTGGGGCGTGGACCTCTGCGTGATCGGCGCCCAGAAGGCGATGGGCGGCCCGGCGGGGGTGTCGGCGGTGTCGGTGAGCCCCCGCGCCTGGGAGCGGTTCGCCGCCAACCCGGCCGCGCCGCGCCGCTCGTACCTCTCGCTCCTGGACTGGAAGGAGCGGTGGATCGACGGCGGGCGCAAGGCGCTGCTGCACGCCCCCGCCCAGCTGGAGATGCTGGCCCTGGAGGCGTGCGTGGAGCGGATCGAGTCGGAGGGGCTGACGGCGGTGATGGAGCGGCACGCGGCGGCGGCCTCGGCCACCCGCGCGGGCGCCCTGGCCCTCGGCGGCGGCCTGGAGCCGTACGTGTACGAGGCCGGGGACGCGGCCCCGGTGGCCACCACGCTGCGCGCCCCGGCCGGGACGGACGCCTCCGAGCTGGTGGCGAAGGCGCTGGCGACCGACCCCACGCTGCCGCTGATCGCGGGTGGCGGGGCGCTCGCGAAGGAGATGATCCGCGTCAACCACTACGGCGTGGACGCCACCCGGGGCGCGGTGCGGTCGTCGCTGGCCGCCCTGGGCGCGGCGCTGGCCGAGACGGGTGCCACGGTCGATCCGGTGGCGGCGGGCCGCGCGGTCTCGGAGGTCTGGGCCTGACGGCACTGCCCGCAGCCCACAGCCCGCAGCCGGGCAATTCACAGCAGAACAAGAATATAGAAGAAATACGGGAAGCGCCTTTTCTGGCCGCTTCCCGTATTTCTTTTTCCCCGGTTCTCCGCCAGCAAACGCCAAGATTTCAACAAGGGCGGGGGCCTTTGTGACCGACCCCACAATCGGTCCACTTTGCCGTATATATCCAGGACAAACCCCTCCATTCGCCTGGCAACATCGGGCTACAGAAGGGCGACTCGCGCCCGCGCGATAACACAGAGGAGCATTCTCCCCAAGTTTTTGGACCCATGAATATTCCGCTGTCGATCGGTAAATTGCCAGGGCATGACCGCCGCGCAAGAAGACCTGGTACGAGCCGATGCCCCCCGTGATTCGACGACCGCGACACGTGGATCGACGACCCTCACGAGCCCACGGGTGGAGGACGGAGCCGCGCTCTGGAGGATCGCCCGCGACTCCCGGGTCCTGGACCTGAACTCCTCGTACAGCTATCTCCTCTGGTGCCGGGACTTCGCCGCGACCTCGCTGGTGGCCCGGGACGCGACGGGCGCCCCGATCGCCTTCGTGACCGGCTATGTCCGGCCCGACCGCCCGCGCGCGCTGGTCGTCTGGCAGATCGCCGTCGACCGCGCGCACCGGGGGCGGGGGCTCGCCGGGGAGCTGCTGGACGCGCTGACCGCCCGGGTCACCGCCCAGCACGGGGTGCGGGAGATCGAGACCACGATCACCCCCGACAACACCGCGTCCCACCGGCTGTTCACCGCCTACGCCCGGCGGCACGGGGTGGGGCTCGCCCGCGAGGTCCTCTTCGACGGCTCGCTCTTCCCCCGCGAGCCGGAGCCCGGCCCCGGCAGCGGCCCCGGCAGCGGCCCCGACGGCGGTCCCGACGGCCCCGGCCCCGGCCCCGGCCCCGGTGGCGACGCGCTCCCCGCCCATCAGCCGGAAGTCCTCTACCGGATCGGCCCCTTCCCCGGCTGAACCGCCCCTCCGCACCCCCTCCCCTCCCCGCGCCGGCCCACCCACCTTCAGGAGAACGCTGTGACCATCACCCCGCCCGCCCTGAGTGTCTTCGAGACCCTGGAATCCGAGGTCCGCAGTTACTGCCGGGGCTGGCCCGCCGTCTTCGACCACGCGCGCGGCAGCCGACTCCACGACGAGGACGGCCACGCCTATCTCGACTTCTTCGCCGGAGCGGGTTCGCTCAACTACGGCCACAACAACCCCGTACTGAAACGGGCGCTCCTCGACTATCTGGAGCGGGACGGTCTCGTCCACGGCCTCGACATGGCCACCACCGCGAAACGGGCGTTCCTGGAGTCCTTCCAGAACATCGTGCTGCGCCCGCGCGACCTCCCGTACAAGGTGATGTTCCCCGGCCCCACCGGGACCAACGCCGTCGAGGCGGCGCTGAAGCTGGCCCGCAAGGTGAAGGGCCGCGAGTCGGTGGTCTCCTTCACCAACGCCTTCCACGGGATGTCGCTGGGCTCGCTCGCCGTCACCGGCAACGCCTTCAAGCGGGCCGGGGCCGGGATCCCGCTGGTGCACGGCACGCCCATGCCGTTCGACCACTACTTCGACGGCCGGGTGCCGGACTTCCTCTGGTTCGAACGGCTGCTGGAGGACCGGGGGTCCGGGCTCAACCACCCGGCGGCCGTGATCGTGGAGACCGTCCAGGGCGAGGGCGGGATCAACGTGGCCCGCGCCGAGTGGCTGCGCGCGCTCCAGGAGCTGTGCGAACGCCGGGACATGCTGCTGATCGTCGACGACATCCAGATGGGCTGCGGCCGCACGGGCGGCTTCTTCTCGTTCGAGGAGGCCGGGATCACCCCGGACATCGTCACCCTCTCCAAGTCCATCAGCGGCTACGGACTGCCCATGTCGCTCTGCCTGTTCAAGCCGGAGCTGGACGTGTGGGAGCCCGGTGAGCACAACGGCACCTTCCGGGGCCACAACCCCGCCTTCGTCACCGCCGCCGCCGCGCTCGACACGTACTGGGCGGACGGCCAGATGGAGAAGCAGACCCTGACCCGGGGCGAACAGGTGGAGGAGGCGCTGCTCGCGATCGCGGCGGAGAGCGGCGACCCTCAGGCCCGGTTCCGGGGCCGGGGGCTGGTGTGGGGGCTGGAGTTCGGCGACCCGGCGCGGGCGTCGGCCGTCTGCTCCCGCGCCTTCGGCCTGGGGCTGCTGCTGGAGACCTCGGGGCCGCGCGGCGAGGTGGTGAAGCTGCTGCCGCCGCTGACGATCAGCCCGGAGGAGCTGGACGAGGGGCTGCGGATCCTGGCCCGCTCCGTCCGCGAGACCGCCTGACGCCCGGACTCCCCCGACGCCCCGGAGTCCCCCGGACGCCTCGAATCCCCGGACTCCCCCGAATCCCCGGCGCCGCGCCCGCCCTTCGCCCGGCCGCACCCCTTCGTCCCCGCCCCCCCTGATCCCGTACCCCTGCATCCCGTACCGAAAGGCCGTACCACCATGATCGTCCGTTCTCTCCGGGAGATCGAGAACACCGACCGCCACCTCAGGTCCGCGTCCGGGACCTGGGAGAGCAAACGTCTGATCCTCGCCCGGGAGCGGGTGGGCTTCTCGCTCCACGAGACCGTCCTCTACGCGGGGACCGAGACGTCGATGTGGTACGCGAACCATGTCGAGGCCGTCCTCTGCGTCGAGGGCGAGGCCGAACTCACCGACGAGGAGACCGGCGAGACCCACTGGATCTCCCCCGGCACGCTCTATCTGCTGGACGGGCACGAGCGGCACACGCTCCGCCCGAAGACCGACTTCCGCTGTGTCTGCGTCTTCAACCCGCCGGTCACCGGCCGGGAGGACCACGACGAGAACGGCGTCTATCCGCTGCTGACCGAGACCGAGGAGGGCTGACATGACCACCGCCGGCACGAGCACCACCACCGCCACCACCGCCACCGCCGTACCCACCGACCTCTACCCGACCCGGGGCGCCGCCGAAGTGCTGACCCCGCGCCAGGACCCGGTCCTGTGGTCCGCGCCGGGCGCTCCCGGGCCGGCCACCACGGACGAGCTGCTCGCCTATGAGCGGGACGGCTTCCTGGGGGTGGAGAACATGATCTCGGACGACGAGGTCGCCCTCTACCGGGCCGAGCTGGACCGGATGGTCGCCGACCCCGTCCTGCGGGCCGACGAGCGCGCGATCGTGGAGCCGGCGTCGCGGAAGGTGCGTTCGATCTTCGAGGTGCACCGGCTGAGCCAGGTCTTCGCCGCCCTGGTGCGGGACGAGCGGGTGGTGGGCCGCGCCCGGCAGATCCTCGGCTCGGACGTCTACGTCCACCAGTCGCGGATCAATGTGAAGCCGGGCTTCGGCGCCTCGGGCTTTTACTGGCACTCCGACTTCGAGACCTGGCACGCCGAGGACGGGCTGCCCCGGATGCGGGCGGTGTCCGTCTCCATCGCGCTGACCGAGAACCGCGACACCAACGGCGGTCTGATGATCATGCCGGGGTCGCACCGGACCTTCCTCGGCTGCGCGGGCGCGACCCCCGACGACAACTACAAGTCGTCCCTGCGGATGCAGGAGGCGGGTACGCCATCGGACGCGGCCCTGACCCGGCTCGCCGACGACCACGGCATCCGGCTCTTCACCGGCCGGGCGGGGTCGGCGACCTGGTTCGACTGCAACTGCATGCACGGATCCGGGGACAACATCACGCCGTACGCGCGCAGCAATGTGTTCATCGTGTTCAACAGCGTGGAGAACGCGGCGGTCCGGCCGTACGCGGCGCCCGCGCCCCGGCCGGAGTTCATCGGGGCCCGGGACTTCACCCCCGTGCGCTGACCGGTACGGAGCGAGGGACGGCGGCGGGCCGGCCCACCCCCGTGGGGTCGGCCCGCCGCCGCGCCCGAGGCCGGGCGCCGTGTCCGAGGTCGGCCGCCGTGCCGGAGGCCGGGCCCCGCTGCCGAGGCCGGGCGGCCGCGTCCGAGGTCAGACGGCGGCCAGCTCCGGGTAGTCGGTGTAGCCCTGGTCGCCGCCGCCGAAGAAGGCCGCCGGGTCCGGCGTGTTGTACGGGCCCGCCTGGCGCAGCCGCTCGGGCAGGTCCGGGTTGGCGAGGTAGAGGGAGCCGAAGGCGAGGATGTCGGCGATGCCGTCCTCGATGAGCGGCAGGGCGCGGTGGTCCGTCGGCCCCTCGGTCACCGGGTTGAGGACGAGGGTCCCGCTGTACTCCTTGCGGAGCGCCAGGGTGATGTCCCGGGCGGCCTCGGTGATCTCGGTGACGTGCACATAGGCCAGGCCCAGCGGCTCCAGCCGCCGGATCAGCTCGGGGTAGACCTCGCCCGCGTCCGGCTCGTCCATGTCGTTGTACGGGTTGGCGGGCGACAGCCGGATGGCGGTGCGGGCGGCGCCGATCGCGGCGACGACGGCCTCGGTGACCTCGGTGGCGAAGCGGATCCGGCCCTCGACGGAGCCGCCCCACCCGTCGGTGCGCCGGTTGGTGTTGGGCGCCAGGAACTGGTGGATGAGATAGCCGTTCGCCCCGTGGATCTCCACGCCGTCGAAACCGGCCGCGATCGCGTTGCGGGCGCTGTGCGCGTACTCCGCGATCACCGAGGGGATCTCCTCGGCGGCGAGGGCTCTGGGTTCGGGGAAGTCCTTCATGCCCTCGTGGGTGTAGATCTGCCCGGCGGCGGCCACGGCGGAGGGGGCGACGCTGGAGCGTCCGTCCGGGAAGAGCAGCGGGTGGCCGATCCGGCCCGCGTGCATCAGCTGGGCGAAGATCCGCCCACCCCGGGCGTGGACGGCGGCGGTGACCTCGCGCCAGGCCGCGACCTGCTCGTCGGTGTGCAGCCCCGGGGTGTCGGGGTAGCCCTGGCCGGTGGCGGAGGGCTGGATGCCCTCGGTGATGATCAGGCCGGCGCCGGCCCGCTGGGCGTAGTAGCGGACCGTGGATTCCGTGGGGGTGAGCCCCGGGCCGTAGGCGCGGCTCCGGGTCATCGGGGCCATGGCGATGCGGCTGGCGAGGCGGACACCGGAGAGGTCGATGGGGTCGAAGGCGGTGGGCATGAGGGCTCCAGAAAAATTATGTGGTCGGCCAATCAATTCGACGGAAGCAACTGTAGCGCAATGATTGGTCGACCAAGGTAAAATTTCGGCAGAGCGGTGCCCCAGGATGGACACCGGCCGGTCGCGGTGGGATCGTGCGCCGTCATGTCGCCCCGAGGAGGTCCCCCATGAGAGCCGGATCCGAGACCACGGAGTGTTCCACCGGCCTGCCCCAGCTGGACTGTCTGCTGGACGGGCCCACCAGCCGGGGGATCTCCCGGGTGGGGCGGCTGCACCGGATGGCGGCGGCGAAGCTGCTGCGGGGGCTCGGCCTCTACCCGGGGCAGGAGTTCCTGATGATGTGCCTGTGGGAGGCCGGGGCGGTCCGCCAGTCCGAGCTGATCAAGCGGCTGGAGCTGGACCCGTCCACGGTGACCAAGATGCTCCAGCGGCTGGAGCAGTCGGGGCATGTGCGCCGCCGGCCCGACCCGGCCGACCGGCGGGCGGTGCTGGTGGAGGCGACCGAGCGCAGCTGCGGGCTCCGGCAGGAGGTCGAGCGGGCCTGGGAGCGGCTGGAGGAGCACACGGTGACCGGCCTCAGCGAGGCGGAGCGGGCCGAGCTGAGCCGGCTGCTGGGGCGGGTGGAGGAGAACCTGTGCGCGCAGACGGCGGACTGCCCGCCGCCGGAGTGCGGTCCGGTCTGCTGATCACGCCCGGCCCGGCGGTACGGCACACCGCCTTGCGGCCCACCCAGCGGCCCACCCTGCGGTACGGCACGCGGGCTCAGGTACGCGGGCTCAGGTACGCGGGCTCAGGTACGCGGGCTCAGGTACGCGGGGCCGCAGCCAGCACGTCGAGGGCACGGTCCACGTCCGCCGCCGAGTTGTACAGGTGGAACGCGGTCCGCAGATGCCCGGCGCGGGCCGAGACGACGACTCCGGCGCGCTCCAGATCGGCCGCCCGGTGGCCGAGCCCCGGCACACAGACGACGGCGGACTCCTCCTCCGGGAGCGGCTGGCCCAGCTCCGCGAGCCCGGAGTCCGCGAGCCCGGAGCGGAACCGCCGGGCGAGCGCGGTGGCGTGTGCGCGCAGGGCGTCGACCCCGATCTCCTCGACGAGGGCGAGCGCCTGCTCGGCGCCGTAGTACGGGACAAAGGAGACCGGCTCGTCGTAGCGGCGGGCGGAGCGGGCCAGCTCCTCGACGGGCCCGTAGAGACTGCCGGGCCGTTCGGCCGCGACGGCTCCGGCGTGGATCGGCGGCAGCGACTCCTGCGCGTCCTCGCCGACGGTGAGGAAGGAGACCCCGCGCGGGCAGAGCAGGTACTTGAAACCGGCCGTGACGGTGTAGTCCCACTCCCCCGCCGCCAGGGGCAGCCATCCGGCGGACTGGCTGGCGTCGGCCAGGGTGCGCGCGCCGTGGGCCCCGGCCGCGGCGCGCACGGCGGCCCCGTCGGCGAAGCGGCCGTCGGCGGACTGGACGAGGGAGAAGGCCACGAGGGCCGTTCCGGGGCGTACCGCGTCGGCGAGGCGGTCCAGCGGCGCGTACCGGACCCGGAGGTCGTCACGGATGGTGAACGGGGTGACGACCGAGGTGAACTCCCCCTCGGGGAGCAGCACCTCCGCTCCGGGCGGGAGGGACTGGGCGATCATGCCCACATGGACGGCGACCGCGCCGCCGACGGCGACGCGGTCCTCGGGGACGTGGGCGATCCGGGCGAAGGACCGGCGCGCGGCGGCGATGGGCGCCTCGTCACCGGCGCCGCCGGTGCGGCCCTCGGTCAGCTCCTGGATCAGCCCGGTCATCGCGGCGGCGGCGCGGGCGGGCAGCAGCCCGCAGCCGGCGGTGTTCAGATAGGTCGTCCCCGGTGTGAATTCCGCGCCACCCGGTGTCTCCAGCGCGTCCACGGCATCCCCGGCGTCCACGGTGTCCATGGGACCACAGTGGTGGGCTGCGTACGGTGGGTCAACCGATGGGACTCGGCCACCCGCCGCGCGGCTCAATCGCGCGGGACCTCGCAGGCGCCGTCGGGGCCGCACTCGGGAGCGGGCCCGCCCACCGGCTCGGGAGCGGGGTCGGCAACCGGCTCCGGGGCGGGGTCGGCCACGTCCGCCCGGTCCTGCCACGCCTGTTCCAGGGCCCGGGTGAAGACCTCGGCGGGCTGGCCGCCGGAGATCCCGTACCGCCGGTCGAGGACGAAGAACGGCACGGCGGTCGCGCCGAGGTCGGCGGCCTCGCGCTCGTCGGCGCGCACTTCCGCCGCGTAGGCGTCCGGGTCGGCGAGGACGGCGCGGGCCTCGGCCTCGTCCAGACCGGCTTCGACGGCGACGGCGAGGGCGGCCGCCGGGTCGTACACGGAGCGCTCCTCGGCGAAGTTGGCCCGGTAGAGACCGTTCAGCAGGGCGTCCCCAAGGCCGCGCGCGGCGGCCAGATGGAGCAGTCGGTGCAGGTCAAAGGTGTTGCCGTGGTCCCGGCCCGCCGTGACGTACGCCAGGCCCTCGGCGTGTGCGGAGGCGGCGACGTGCTCCTCCATCGCCCGTGCCTCGTCGGGGGTGCGGCCGTACTTGGCGACCAGCATGTCGGTCACGGCCTCGGTGGCGCCCCGGGGCCGGCGGGGGTCGAGTTCGAAGGAGCGGTGCACGACCTCCACCCGGTCCCGGTGCGGGAAGGCGGCGAGCCCCCGCTCGAAGCGGGCCTTGCCGATGTAGCACCACGGGCAGGCGATGTCGCTCCAGATCTCGACACGCATGACGGTTCTCTCCAGGGGTAGCGAGGGGGGGGTGGCATGGGAGACGGCACCGCGCGTACCGCCCCCGGCGACAACAACGAGCCACCCCGGCTGATTCCCCTTGGACCAGGTCACCCCTGTCCGGGGAACGCTTCGCCGTCGACCCTGCGCGGCAGCCCCAGCGGGTTGTCCTCGCGCAGTTCGGGCGGGAGCAGCGGCTGCGGTGCGGACTGGTACGTGACCGGGCGCAGCCAGCGTTCGACGGCGGTGGCGCCGACGGAGGTGCCGGTGGAGGTGGTGGCGGGGTAGGGCCCGCCGTGGTGCTGGGCGGGGGCGACGGCGACCCCGGTGGGCCAGCCGCCGACCAGGACGCGTCCGGCGAGCGGGGTGAGCCGGGCGAGCAGGGCCGCGGCGGTGGCGTCGCCCGCCGCCTCGGCCATGGAGAGGTGGAGGGTGGCGGTGAGGCTGCCGGGGAGCCGGTCGAGGACGGCCTCGATCTCGTCGGCGGCGGTGTAGCGGGCGACGACGGTGACCGGTCCGAAGCACTCGTCGTACAGCAGGTCGTACGGTCCTCCGGCGGCGAGGAGCCGGGCCGGTACGGTCAGGAATCCGGCGGTGACGGTGTGCCCGCCGTCGCCATCGCCATCGCCGTCGCTGCCGCCATCGCCATCGCTGCCGCCGCCGTCGCCGCCGCTGCCGCCGTGGCCGCCGTCGGGGCCCGCGCCCGGGGGGACGGGCGCCTCGACCGAGGGCAGCGCCGCCCGTTCCCGTACCCCGTCCAGGAACGCGGTCCGCATCCGGTGGTCCAGGAGCACCCCCGGGGCATGGTCGGCGACAGCCCCGGCCAGAGCGGCGAGGAGCGCGTCCCCCGCCGGGCCCGCCGGGACCAGGACCAGCCCCGGCTTGGTGCAGAACTGTCCCTCGCCCAGCGTCATGGAGAGGGCGAGTCCGGTGCCGAGTTCCCCGGCGCGCTCGGCGGCGGCGGCCCCGGTCACCACGACCGGGTTGAGCGAGCCGAGTTCGCCGTGGAAGGGGATGGGGACGGGGCGGGCGGCGGCGAGGTCGTGCAGGGCGCGTCCGCCGCGTACCGAGCCGGTGAATCCGGCCGCGGCGACCAGCGGGTGGCGGATCAGCTCCGTACCCGCGTCGAAGCCGTGGACCAGGGTGACGGCGTCCTCGGTGGCGACGGTCGCGCGGGCGGCCTTCCGCAGCAGGCCGGCGCAGAGCGCGGAGGTGGCGGGGTGGTCCGGGTGGGCCTTGACGACGACGGGGCAGCCGGCGGCGAGCGCGCTGGCGGTGTCGCCGCCGGGGACGGAGAACGCGAGCGGGAAGTTGCTCGCCGCGTAGACGGCGACCACGCCGAGGGGGACGCGGTAGCGCCGCAGGTCGGGCCAAGGGGGGACGCGTCCGGGGTCCGCGTGGTCGATGCGGATGTCGAGGAACGAGCCGTCGGTCACGACCTCGGCGAAGGCCCTCAGCTGGGCGGTGGTGCGGGCGAGTTCGCCGGTGAGGCGGGCGGTGCCGAGGGCGGTCTCGGCGTCGGCGGTGGCGACGATCCGGTCACCGGCGCCGTCGAGCGCGTCGGCGGCGGCGCACAGGAGCAGGGCGCGCGCCTCCCGGTCGGCGAGGGCGGCGCGGGCGCCGTGCGCGGCGCGTACGGCCCGGTCGACGTCGGTGGCCGACGACTCCGCCGCGACCTTCTCCCGCTGCTTCCCGGTCCGGGGGTCGACGCTCCAGACTGGTGCTGCCACCCGTGGCCTCCTTCCTGGATTTTCTCCCTCTAGGGGCCCTCACCAGCGCTTGTTCGGTATCGTGAACAGCGTTCCCGGTGATGAACGGCAAGGGGACTCTATTTCCGGGCGTTCAGAGCGGTCAAGAAGGCGGATCGAGGGAGCCCGCACGGTCGCGAGGGCCCGTGCGGACCGAGGCCCGCGCGGCCGGCAGAGCCGCGCGGTCGAGAAGGGCGGAGAAGGATGCCGACGATCGATTCCGGTGGATCACAGGTCAAGTCCGCGGTGCGGACGGTGGAGTTGCTGGAGTACTTCGCGGGGCGGCCCGGCATGCACTCGCTGGCCGCCGTCCAGGAAGCGGTCGGCTACCCCAAGTCCAGCCTGTACATGCTGCTGCGCACCCTGGTCGAGCTGGGGTGGGTGGAGACGGACGCGACCGGCACCCGGTACGGCATCGGGGTGCGGGCCCTGCTGGTGGGCACCTCCTACATCGACGGCGACGAGGTCGTGGCGGCGGCCCGCCCCACCCTGGACCGGCTCTCCGACGACACCACCGAGACCATCCACCTCGCCCGGCTCGACGGCACCAACGTGGTCTATCTGGCCACCCGTCAGTCCCAGCACTATCTGCGGCCCTTCACCCGGGTGGGCCGCCGGCTGCCCGCGCACTCCACATCGCTGGGCAAGGCGCTGCTCGCCACCCACAGCGACGAGCAGGTGCGCAGGATGCTCCCGGCGGCGCTGCCGTCGCTGACCGAGCACACCGTCACCGACCGGGAGAAGCTGATCCGGGAGTTGCAGGTGATCCGGGAGCAGGGGTACGCGGTGGACCGCGAGGAGAACACGCTGGGGCTGCGCTGTTTCGGGGTGGCGATCCCGTACCGGACGCCGGCGCGGGACGCGATCAGCTGCTCGGTGCCGGTGGCGCGGCTCACCCCGGCCCACGAACAGCTGATCAAGGACGCGCTGTTCGACGCGCGGGACCGGCTGACGCTGGCGACCCGGAGGCTCTGACCCTTTCAGGCCAGCCGAAAACCGGCCGGAAACCGCCCGGAAACGGACCGAACCGGCGCGGGGCGCTCCCCGGGGGACGCGATCTAAGCTGACAGGATGATGATCGGTTCGCCGGGGGGCGGTGCGTGAGCGCGCGGCGGGCCTCCGGTCCCGTACGGGCCCTGTTCGGCCGGACCGCCCGGCTGCGCTGGTTCCATCTGCTGCTGGGCGGCGCGCTGATGATGCCGTGCTGGCTCTTCGCGGGTGTCCTGCTCACCCCGGTGACCGAGGACGACGTCCCGCTCTTCACGGGGACGCTGGCGTCCTGGTTCTGGGTGTGGGCGGCGGCGCTGCCGGTCGCCGCCGTGACCGCGCTCGCCCCGGTGGCCCGGCCGCTGTCGGTGGCGGCGGCGCGGGCGCTGTGCTCGGTTCCGGCCACGGCGCTGGAGGACGGGCCCGCGCGCACCTGGTCGGCGCGGCTGCGGGTGTCGGCCTGGTTCTCCGTGCACTCCGGCCTCGGGGCGCTCGTCAGCGGGGCGACGCTGGCGGTGCCGCCGTTCGCGAGCGTCGTGATCCTGACACCGTTCCTGCCCCGGTTGCAGGGTCCGATGAGGGTGGCCGACTCCCCGCCGTGGATCCTGGCGCTCCTCCCGGTGGCCGGTACGGGCATGCTGCTGGCGCTCGCCGTCTGCGCCGCCCTGACCGGCCGGCTGCTGGCCGCGCTCGCGCCCCGGCTGCTCGGCCCGACCCCCGCCGACCGGCTGGCCGCCTCCGAACGGCGGGCGGCGCACCTGGCGGAGCGCAACCGGATCGCCCGGGAGCTGCACGACTCGGTGGGCCACGCGCTGAGCGCGGTCACCCTCCAGGCGGGGGCCGCGCGCCGGGTGCTGGACCGGGACCCGGCGTTCGTCCGGGAGGCGCTGACCGCCATCGAGGAGACCACCCGCCGCACGGTGGGCGAACTGGACGCGGTCCTCGGGCTGCTGAGGGAGGATCGGATGGACGACACCACGGGTCCGGGCCTGGAGGCCCTGGACGGACTGCTGGCCCACAGCGGACTGTCCGTGGCACTGAGCGGCGACGACCTCTCCGCCGTCCCCGAGCGGCTCTCGCGCGAGGCGTACCGGATCGTCCAGGAGGGGCTGACCAACGTCCTGCGCCACAGCGGGAACGCCCCGGCCCATGTGGAGATCCGGCTGCGCGACGCCGTCGCGGGCGGGCGCCCGTCCGCGACGGCCCCCTGGTGGTCGCTCCTGTTCGGCGGGGCGGCCGCGAGGCGGGCGGACGCGACCGGCGAGGGGCAGCGGGCGGGTGACGGCCGAGGGGGCCGGGAGCTGGAGATCACGGTGGAGAATCCGCTGCCCGCGTCGGCCCCGGCACGGCGGGGCGGCGGCCGGGGCCTGCAAGGCATCACCGAGCGGGCCGCGCTGCTCGGCGGCCGGGCCACGGCGGGCTCCGTGCCCACCGGCCCCGGCGACGCGGTCTGGCGGCTCGTCGTCCGGCTGCCGCTGGACCGCCGCGACGGCACACGGGAGGGCGGGCGGTGACCGGGGTACGAGGAGCGACCGGGGTACGGGTGGTGCTCGCCGACGACGAGCGGATGGTCCGTACCGCGCTGCGGGTGATCATCGACGCCGAACCGGGCCTGACCGTGGTCGGCGAGGCGTCGACGGGCGCGGAGGCGGTGACGGCCGTGACGGAGCTGCGGCCGGACGTGGTCCTGATGGATGTGCGGATGCCGGAACTGGACGGCATAGCGGCGACCGAGCGGATCATGGAGAGCGTGGTTCCGCCACCGCGGATCGTGGTGGTGACGACCTTCGAGAACGACGCCTACGTGTACGACGCGCTGCGCGCGGGCGCCGCGGGCTTCCTGCTGAAGCGGATCGCCGTCGAGGAGCTGGTGCAGGCGGTGCGGCTGGTCGCCGGCAGCGACTCGCTGCTCTTCCCGGCGGCCGTGCGGTCGCTCGCCGCCGCGCACGGGAACCGGGAGCGGACGGGTCGGTCGCCCTGGGTGAAGCGGCTGACGGAGCGCGAGGCGGACGTGCTGCGGCTGATGGCCACCGGTCTGACCAACACGGAGATCGCGGAGCGGATGGCCGTGGGCCCGGCGACGGTGAAGTCGCATGTCGCGGCGGTGCTGGCGAAGACCGGGGCGCGGCACCGCACCGAGGCGGTGATCACGGCGTACGAGTCGGGGTTCGTGGTGCCCGGTTAGCCGGGGCCGGCGTCAGAATCAGGCCAGAAAATGAGGATTGTCTGAGAATCTCCCCCCAGCCGGAACGGAATTCACGATTCCATTCGTCTGCTGAGGGGATGAACAAAACGATCAGGCACACCGCCGTCTTCACTCTGCTGCTCGTCCTCGCCCTGCTGCTGCGGGCCACCTGGCTCCAGTTCCACCAGGCCGAGGCGCTGGCGGACAACGACCGCAACCAGCGCAAGAGGATCGCCCAGTACGCCCAGCCGCTGGGCGACATCGTCGTGGCCGGCACGCCCGTCACCGGCTCGGCGAGATCGTCGGACAGCTCGCTCGCGTACCAGCGCACCTACCCCGAGGGCGGGCTGTACGCGCCGGTGACCGGCTACAGCTCGCAGGCGTACGGCAGCTCCCAGCTGGAGGGCATCCACAGCGATGTGCTCGACGGCAGCGACGACCGGCTGAAGAACCCCCTCGACGCGCTCACCCGCGAACCGCAGCAGCCCGGCTCCGTGCTGACCACCATCGACCCCGACGTGCAGAAGGCCGGCTACCGGGCGCTCGGGGACGCCAAGGGCGCGGCCGTCGCCCTCGACCCCGCGACCGGGAAGATCCTCGGCATGGTCAGCACCCCGTCGTACGACCCGTCCACGATCGCGGGCGTCGACGACCAGGACGCCTGGGAGGCGCTGCTCGCCGACCCCGACAAGCCCATGGTCAACCGGGCCATCCGGCAGCCGCTGGCCCCCGGCTCCACCTTCAAGGTGGTGGTCGCGGCCGCCGCGCTGGAGGAGGGGCTGTACGACTCGGTGGACGAGCGGACCGACAGCCCGTCCCCGTACGTCCTGCCCGGCACCGTCCGCGAGCTGCCCAACGACATCGCCTCCGCGCCCTGCGAGAACGCGTCGATCCGCACCGCCCTGCGCTGGTCCTGCAACAACGTCTTCGCCCAGCTCGCCGTCGACCTGGGGCAGGACAAGGTCCGGGAGACGGCGGAGCGGTTCGGCTTCAACGACGACGAGCTGGACGTCCCCGTGCGGGCGTACGCGAGTGTCTACCCGAAGGACCTCGACCCGGCGCAGACCGCGCTCACCGGCATCGGGCAGTTCGACGTGACCGCGACCCCGCTCCAGATGGCGATGGTCTCGGCCGCCATCGCCAACGACGGGGTGCTCAAGGACCCGCACATGGTCTCCGAGGTGATCGACTCCGAGGGCAGGACGCTGGAGTCCCACGACGGGGGCGAGCGGCGGATCGTCTCCGAGCGGACCGCGCAGCAGCTGCGCAGCGCCATGGAGACCGTGGTGGCGGACGGCGGCACCGGATCCAACGCCCAGGTCCCGGGCGCCACGGTCGGCGGCAAGACCGGCACCGCCCAGCGCGGTGTGGACAACAGCGAGAATCCGTACGCCTGGTTCACCTCCTACGCCCAGGACGCCGACACCGGCAAGGAGGTCGCCGTCGCGGTGCTGATCGAGGACGCGGGCGGGCCCCGGTCCGAGGTCAGCGGCAACGGACTGGCCGCGCCCGTCGCCCAGAAGATGATGGCCGCCGCCCTGAAGTGACCGGTGTCCCCCGCGGGCCGGCGGGTCAGCCCGCGTACGGGTCGGGGACGCGGCCCCGGCGGGCGAGGAAGCCGAAGTCGCAGCCGGTGTCGGCCTGGGTGACGTGCTCGGCGTACAGGGCCCCGTACCCCCGTTCGTACCGCTCGGGGGGCGGGGTCCAGGCCGCCCGCCGGCGGGCCAGCTCCGCGTCGGACACCTCCAGCCGCAGGGTGCGCGCGGGGACGTCGAGGGTGACGAGGTCCCCGTCGCGCACCAGCGCCAGCGGCCCGCCGACGTACGACTCGGGCGCGATGTGCAGCACGCAGGCGCCGTAGCTGGTGCCGCTCATCCGCGCGTCGGAGATGCGGACCATGTCCCGTACGCCCTGCTCCAGCAGATGGGCGGGGAGGGGCAGCATCCCGTACTCGGGCATCCCCGGGCCGCCGATCGGGCCCGCGTTCTGGAGCACCAGGACATGGTCGCGGGTGATGCCGAGGGAGGGGTCGTCGATGGTGCGTTGCAGCGTGCGGTAGTCGGGGAAGACCACGGCGGGCCCGGTGTGCCGCAGCAACCGGGGCTCCGCGGCGATGTGTTTGATGACGGCGCCGTCCGGGCAGAGGTTGCCGCGCAGCACCGCCACCCCGCCCTCCGCCGCGAGCGGCCACTCACGGGGGCGTATCACCTCGGGGTTGTGCACGAGCGCCCCGGACAGCTGCTCCCGCAGGGTGCGGTGGGCGACGGTGGGCCGGTCCAGATGGAGCCGGTCCGCGATCCGGGTGAGGAAGGCGGGCAGCCCGCCGGCGAAGTGGAAGTCCTCCATCAGATAGCGGCCGCCGGGGCGCAGGTCCGCGAGGACGGGCACGGTCCGCGCGATCCGGTCGAAGTCGTCCAGGGTGAGCCGGACACCGGAGCGGCCCGCGAGCGCGATCAGATGGATCACGGCATTGGTAGAGCCGCCCAGCGCCAGGACGGCGGCGACGGCGTCCTCGTACGCCGGGCGGGTCAGCACGCCGGAGAGGCGCAGGCCCCGGTGGACGAGGCCGACACCGAGCCGTCCGGCGGCCGCCGCCATCCGCTCGTGGCCGGAGTCGACGGCCGGGATGGACGACGCCCCGGGAACGGTGACGCCCAGCGCCTCGGCGGCGGCGGTCAGCGTCGACGCCGTACCCATGGTCATGCAGGTCCCGGGTGAGCGGGCGAGTCCGGTCTCCAGCTCGGCCAGTTCGCGGTCACCGATGAGCCCGGCCCGCCGGTCGTCCCAGTACTTCCACATGTCGGTGCCGGAGCCCAGCACCTCATTGCGCCAGTGGCCGGGAAGCATCGGTCCGGCGGGGACGAACACGGCGGGCAGGTCCACGCTGGCGGCGCCCATCAGCAGCGCGGGCGTGGACTTGTCGCAGCCGCCGAGGAGCACCGCGCCGTCGACGGGGTAGGAGCGCAGCAGTTCCTCGGTCTCCATCGCCAGCAGATTGCGGTAGAGCATCGGGGTGGGCTTCTGGAAGGTCTCGGAGAGGGTGGCGACGGGGAACTCCAGCGGGAAGCCGCCGGCCTGCCAGATCCCGCGCTTGACGGCCTGGGCCCGGTCGCGGAGATGGACGTGGCAGGGGTTGATGTCGGACCAGGTGTTGAGGACGGCGATCACCGGTTTGCCGAGGTGTTCCTCGGGGAGGTAGCCGAGCTGGCGGGTCCGGGCCCGGTGGCTGAAGGCGCGCAGGCCCCCGGCGCCGTACCACTGGTGGCTGCGCAGCCTCTCGGCGGGCATGAGCGGGCCGTCGGGCGCGTCGCGGGGGCCGGGCACGCCGTCGGAACCGGGCGCCGGTCCCATCACACGTCCCACTCCCGGACCAGGGCCGCGACCCCGGCCCGCCGGTCGTCCGGGAGCGTGCGGCTGGGCGGGCGGACGTCCCTGCGGCAGCGGCCGAGTGCCGCGAGCGCCTCCTTGACCACGCTCACGTTGTCGGCGGACCCGTCACGGGCGCGCAGTTCCTCGAAGGGCCGGATCCGCTCCCACAGCTCCATCGCCTCCCCGTACCGGCCGGCCCGCAGCGCGTCCCGCAGCGCGAGGGAGATCCCGGGGGCGACGTTGACGAGCCCCGAGGTGAAGCCGGTGGCGCCGACCGCCCAGTAGGCGGGCGCGTACAGCTCGGCCAGGCCCGCGATCCAGACAAAGCGTTCCAGCCCCGCGTCCCGGGCGAAGGCGGCGAAGGTCACGGCGTCCGGGACCGCGTACTTCACGCCGATCACATTCGGACAGAGCCGGCCCAGTTCGGCGAGGGTGGCACCGGGGAGCCGGGGGTCGCGGACGTACGGGACGACACCCAGCTCCGGCACCGCGTCGGCGAGGGCCCGGTGGTAGTCGATCCAGCCACCCCGGGAGATATAGGGGTGCACCGGCTGATGGATCATCACCAGCCGCGCACCGACGGCGGCGGCGTGCCGGGCGGCGGCGACGGCGGTGGGGATCTCCTGCCCAATCCCGACGACGACGGTGGCGGCGCCCGCCTCCTCCACGGTGACTTCGACGGCCCGGTAGCGCTCGTCGGGTGTGAGGGCGTAGAACTCGCCGGTGTTGCCGTTGGGGGTGAGGGTATTGACGCCGCTGTCGACGAGCAGCCGCAGCAGCGCGCGCTGGGCCCCCTCGTCCACGGTGCCGTCGGCGGCGAACGGGGTGACGGGGATCGCCAC
The DNA here is from genome assembly GCF_034961445.1 of Streptomyces yaizuensis. Taxonomy (NCBI): domain Bacteria; kingdom Bacillati; phylum Actinomycetota; class Actinomycetes; order Kitasatosporales; family Streptomycetaceae; genus Streptomyces; species Streptomyces yaizuensis. The sequence continues at coordinate 163,048 of NZ_BSBI01000015.1, read as the reverse complement.
CACATCGGCGAGCGCTGCGCGAAGTGCCTGGGCCATGGGGATCCATCTCCTCGGCGGGGCGGTACGGGCTGCGGGTACGGCGCCCGGAACGGGCCACTCGACGCTAGGACCGGCCCTGATCCCCGTCAAGGAACCCTCCCCACCTGCACAAGCCGGCCCTTGCGCTGCGGGACCCGCGTCGATACAAGGACATCGCGCTCGTCCAAGGCCCGGCCTGCCCGCCCGCGTCGGTACAGGAGCCCGCACCTGTTCTTTCCCCCCGGCGGGGGTACTGTCCACGTCCACTGGCTGCGTGGGCGGGGGTGCAGGGTCGCCCCCGCAGGGGATCGGCGGGAAGTCCGGCTTGCACTGACGGATGGCCTTGTGTCCGCCGACCCCGAGGAGGTGAGCCCGGAGGCCCCGCCAACCCGCACCACACCCGGGCCGGGTCGACCCGCACAAAACAAGCCCCGCCGGCGATTGAGGCGCAGGGGTTCGGGGACTGGTCCCCGACGACCACCCGCACAAACCAAGCCCAGACAACGCACCCGCACCACTCAGGAGAGCCCGGACAACGCCACCCGCACCGCGCACAGATCGCCATCCGCCGCCAGCCCCGCATGATAGAGCCGCAGCTCCGTCGCCCCCACCCCCGCCGCCGCCCGCGCGTCCTCCGCCAACCTGTCCGGCCTGCCACCCATCCCCCTGACCACCGTGAGGTTCGCCGCCAGCACCGGATCCGTCCCGGTCACGGCGGCCCGATCCGCGAACGGCCGCAGTGCCTGCGCACCTCCGGTGCAGGGGACGACGACGCCGTCGGCGACGGACAGGATGTGCGCGGGGTCCACGCCCGCGTCGGCGCCGCAGTGGTAGGCGACCGGGTGCGCGTGCAGCAGTACCCGGAAGCCCACCGGGGCGGCCGCCCGCACCGCGGCCACCACGTCTTCCTGGAGCGTGCGGGCGACGCGGGTGCGGAAGTCCAGGGTCGCGGCGGTCGGTTCGGCGCCGATGAGCCGTTCGATGCCCGCGCCGGCGGGGGCCGTCCCCGCCCACAGGGGCGCGAGGGCGGTCCGTACGGTGTGCGCGAACCGGTCGGGGTCGGTGCCGTGGCGGGCGTATCCGTCGCCGCAGATGTCGCAGAAGCAGAGGGACATCAGATACCGCTCCGCGTCCCCCATCCCCACGCCCGCGATCTTGTCGTGGGCGTGCAGGTGGGCGAGTCCGTACCAGCCGCAGGATTCCAGTTCGGTGCCGCGGGCGCCGGGCCGGGTGGCCGCTTCCGCCGCGAGGGCGGTCAGGTAGGAGCGGACCTCCGGCCGGGCGACGCAGGGCGCCCAGGGGTAGCGGTCCCCGTAGGCGTTGACGACGCAGCTGCCGGGGTGTTCGGTCCCGAGGCGGGAGTTGTGGGCGAGCACGACCCAGGTGTGCACGTCCAGGCCGGCGGCGGTGAGCGCTTCGGCGGCCGCGCCGAAGGCGTCGCCGGAGGCCCACTGCCCCGCCGGGTAGGGGCGCAGTGTCCGTCCCGCCCAGCGCGCGGGGTCGGGCGGGTAGAGGACGGCGGAGTGTGCGGCGGTGACGATCCGGTGCCGGGGGTGGCGGGGGGTGAGTGCCCGGGTCGAGTGGTAGGCGGCGGCGAGGGTGACCTGCTGTACGCCGAGCGCGGCGGTGCGGGTGGCGGCGCCGGGGTCGCCGACGACGTCCCACGGGTAGAGGAAGGCCGCGGCCCTCATGCCGGGTCCTCCAGCAGCCCGCGGCCCTGCCCGATCAGCTCGGCGAGGGCTTCCACGTGGGCCGCGGCGGGGTCGCTCAGTGGTGACCGGACGCCGCCGACGTCGAGCCCGGCGAGCCGTACGCCCGCTTTGACCAGCGAGACGGCGTATCCGCGGCCCTGGTTGCGCAGGGCGACGAGGGGGGTGAAGAAGCCGTCGAGGAGCCGTCCGACCGTCTTGTCGTCGCCCTGGGCGAGGGCCCGGTGGAAGGCCATGGCGATGTCGGGGACGAAGGCGAAGGCGGCGGAGGAGTAGAGGGTGACGCCGATGCCGCGGTAGGCGGGGCCGGTGAGTTCGGCGGTGGGCAGCCCGTTGAAGTAGAGGAAGTCGCGGCCGGGCAGGTCGCGGCGGACGGCGCTGACGGTGCGCTGGAGGAGGTCGAGGTCGCCGACGCCGTCCTTGAGCCCGGCGATCGAGGGGTCGCGGGCCAGGGCCACGACGGTCTCGGGGGTGAAGACGGCGTTGTCCCGCTGGTAGACGACGATGTCGAGGGAGGTGGCGGCGGCCAGTTCGGTGTAGTGGCGCAGCAGCCCGGCCTGGTCGGCGACGACGAGGTAGGGGGGCAGGGCGAGCAGTCCGTCGGCGCCGGCCGCCTCGGCGGTGCGGGCGTATCGCACGGCGAGGGCGGTTCCGTAGCCCGCTCCGGCGACCACGGGGACCGCGCCGGCGGTGGTGTCCACGGCGGTGGCGACGCAGCTCTCGAACTCCTCGGGGGTCAGCGCGTGGAATTCGCCGGTGCCGCAGCAGGCGAAGACGGCGGCGGCCCCGGCCTCCACTCCGGCCCGGATGTGGGCGCGGTAGACGGCGAGGTCGACGGTGCCGTCGGGGCCGAAGGGGGTGACGGGGAAGAAGAGCGGTCCCTGGGCGCGGGTGAGGCGGGTGGCGAGCGGGGCTGTGGTCACGGGTGCTCCCTGGCCGGGCATCGAGCCTCCCAAGAACGAACTCGTGCATCGATATGCACGTTGTCCATGTCCCTGAACGATCCCTGAACGCCGTCACGCTAAGGCCCCCACCCGGGGCCGGTCAAGAAGGAAAACACCGACCCCCGAGGCGGATTCGGCTGCTCCGGGCCACACTTGACGGTGTCGGGACCACTCCCTAGCGTGTCCATGCATGTGAATGCCGTCCATGGACCTGAGCATTTCGAGGAGACTCATCCATGACCGCTCCCCGCACGGTTCTGCTCACCGGCGCAGCAGGCGGACTCGGCACACTGATGCGGGAACTGCTGCCCGCGCACGGCTACGCCCTGCGGCTCTTCGATGTCCGGCCCGTCACGGGCGCACCGGACGCGATCGTCGCGGACCTCGCCGACCGGGAGGCGCTGCGCGCGGCGGTGCGGGGCGTGGACGCGGTCCTCCATCTGGCGGCGATCTCCCTGGAGTCCTCCTTCGAGAGGATCCTGCGCGCGAACATCGAGGGGACGTACCACCTCTACGAGGCCGCGCGCGCCGAGGGGGTGCGGCGGGTCGTCTTCGCCTCCAGCAACCACGCGGTCGGCTTCACGCCCCGGCCCCCGGGCGGCCCCCGTGTCGCGCCCGGGGATCTGATCCGCGTCGACGCCCCGCGCCGCCCGGACACCTACTACGGGCTCTCCAAGTGCTTCGGCGAGGATCTGGCCCAGCTCTACTGGGACCAGTACGGGGTGGAGACGGTCTCGGTCCGGATCGGCTCCTGCTTCCGGGCGCCCACCTCGGTGCGGATGCTCTCGGTGTGGATGAGCCCCGAGGACGGCGCCCGGCTCTTCCACGCGGCGCTCACCGCCGAGGGTGTCGGCCATACGGTGGTCTACGGATCGTCGGCGAACACCCGGGTCTGGTGGGACCTGGGACCGGCCAGGGCCCTGGGGTACGAGCCGCGGGACGACTCGGAGCGGTTCGCGGCCGATCTCATCGCCGAGCAGGGCGAACTGGACCCGCGGAACCCGGACCACCGGCATCTCGGGGGGCATTTCGTCACCCGGCCGCCGATGTGGCCGCACTGATCCACCGGCCCTCCCGATACCCGGTCCGGGGCCGGATACCTCACCCGGTCGGGGGACACGGGCGGCATCGGTAAGGGAACGGCAAAGCGCCCTGGCTCGTTGTTCCGGGTATGACAGCCATGACCCCCGGATCGAACCTTCCCCTCACCGCCGCGCGGGTGGCGGTGGACGTCGCCGCGCCGGTGCGGCTCGACGTCTCGGGCCTGCTGCTCACCGCCCAGGGCAAGGTGCGCTCCGACGACGACTTCATCTTCTACAACCAGCCGGCGGGCCCCGGGGTGACCCATCGCCCCGGCGGCCAGGGCGCCCCGGACGCCATCGTGGTGGACACCGGGGCGGTGCCCGCGGGGATCGAGAAGATCGTCGTCACCGCGAGCCCGGACGCCGCCGGCCAGACCTTCCAGGGCATCGAGCCCACCGCCACCGTGCGTGACGCGGACAGCGGCGCGGTGCTGGCCAGCTTCACCCCGCCCCGGCTGGGCACCGAGACGGCGCTCGTCGTGGTCGAGATCTACCAGCGGAACGGCGCCTGGAAGGTCCGCGCGGTCGGCCAGGGATACGCGGAGGGGCTGGCGGGCATCGCCACGGACTTCGGGGTCTCGGTGGAGGAGCCGGCCGCGCCCGCCGCCGCCGTCACCCCGCCCCCGGCACCGGCCGCTCCGGCGCCCCCCGCGCCTCCCGCCCCGCCGGCCCGGGCCCGCGCGGGCGCCGCTCCGGCCCCCGCCGCCGCGCCCTCCGCACCCGCCGCGCCCGCCGCTCCTTCGGCGCCCGCCGCCCCGCCGCTGGGCGCCGGGAAGGTCAATCTGGACAAGGGCCGGGTCAGCCTGCGGAAGAACGAGACGGTGTCGCTGGTCAAGGGCGGCCGTCCGCTCCTCTCCCAGGTGCGGATGGGGCTCGGCTGGGAGCCCGCCTACCGCGGCCGGGACATCGACCTCGACGCGTCCGTCATCGCCTACGGCCCCCAGCGCAATGTGCTGGACGCCTGCTACTTCGGCAAGCTGTCGATCCTCGGCGGCGCGATCAAGCACTCCGGGGACAATCTCACCGGCGAGGGCGCCGGGGACGACGAGACGATCACGGTGGACCTGGGCCGGATCCCCGCCGAGGCCACCGGCCTGGTCTTCACGGTGAACTCGTTCACCGGCCAGAAGTTCACCGAGGTCGCCAAGGCGTACTGCCGTCTGCTGGACGCGGCCAGCGGCGAGGAGCTGGTCCGCTTCGACCTCACCAGCGCCGAGGCCAAGACCGGCGTGATGATGGCGAAGCTGATCCGGCAGTACTCGGGCGAGTGGGAGATGACGGCGATGGGCGACTTCGTCAAGGCGAAGACCGTGCGCGACATGGTGAAGCCCGCCGCCCAGGCCCTCTGAGACCGGGCCCACCGAGACCAGGCTCTCCCGGACCCGGGCCCACTGAGAGCAGGCTCTCCCGGACCGGGCCCTCTGAGCCCGGGCCCGCTGAGGACCGCAGGCCGGCGCACTCCCGGACGCGGGCGGGAAGGACCCGGGCCCGGGTCCTTCCCGGGCCCGGGGCGTCACTGCCAGGGCCAGTCGCCCCGCTCGCCGCGCTCCAGCAGCGGCACCATCAGGAAGGCGTCGTCGGAGAGTCCGTCGAAGGCGTAGTGGCGCGGGGCCCCCGGCTCCGGTACGCGGACGGATCTTCGGCCCGCCAGATGCCAGGAGTAGACGGGGGCGCCCGTCCCCGCCGCGCCGGGTCCGGGGGCCGGAGCGGCCTGCCAGGAGTCGCCGGGGCGGTGCCCCAGCGGCTCGTCGGTGACGACGATCACCCGGTCGTGGCCCCGGTAGCGCTCGCGCAGGGCCTCGGCGGCGTGGGTGCCGCCCATGCTGACGAAGCGCTCCAGCACCACGAGGACCGGCTCACCCGGCCGGAACCGCACCACCGCGCTGGAGGAGCCGAACTGCACCAGGTCGGCCCGTTCGGCCCGCATCGCGACGGCGATCCCGAAGACGGCCGCCGCGTCCGCCTTCGTGAGCCGGGAGCCGTCCATGAGCATGGACCACATCGAGGCGGAGCGGTCGACCAGGACCAGGGTGCGCCCGGGCAGCCTGGGCACCAGCGCCAGCGCATGGCCGAGGGCCTGTTCCAGCGCGTGCGACCAGTGCAGGGACGGGGTCTGCTGGTAGACGCCGAGGTAGTGCAGCGGCAGCGCCCCGGCGCGGGCGACCCGGGCGGGGTCGGCGATCCGCTCCGCTATCCCGCGGGCGGCCGCCTCCCCGAGCCCTCCCCGGTCGAAGGTGCACAACTGGTCGACCAGGGCCATCGGCTCCATCACCGGGACCAGGGCCTCCCACACGGCGGCGTCCACCGCGCCCTGGAGGAGCCGGACGATCTCCTCGGCGCCGAGGCCCAGGGCGGCCAGCCGGGTCACCGCGCCCGGTTCGAGGACCGCCGCCCGGCGTGCGGCGACGGGCAGCGCCAGCAGGGCGTGATGGGCCGCCAGATCCTTGACCGCCGCGGGCGGCCGGGCGGTGTCCGGGCGGTGCCGGCGCTCCACCGCGTACCGGAACAGCTCGCGCTGCCACGGCTTCGCGGGATCGGGCACGGCGTGCACCAGGCTGAGGATGTCACCGAAGCGGAAACCGCTGGTGGCGTCGTCGTACTCCAGCAGCGCCCGGCCATTCCACAACCGGGTCACCGCGTCGGCCAATCCTCTTTTGAGCGGCTTGGGCAGCGCACGGCCGTGCCTGGCCATCCAGTAGGCCAGCAATTCGCCCGGCTCGTCGGCGCGGCGGAGCACCGAGCCGACGACGGAACGGCCCGGGGGGCCATCGGCTGCCGGGCCCTCCGTACGTGCCTTGACATATTCCGCGGCCGCGACATGGGACACCGTCCGCATGGGCCTCTGGGATCGCAGCCAGCCGATCAGACCGGCCGTCCACTCCGGGTCGTCGACGGCGAGTTTCCGCACCAGCGCGACAAAGCGTTCGGACCGTTCACCACCGGGTGCGCGCAGTGCGCCCGGGACCAGGAAATGGGTGACGACCAGTTGGAACAGCTCGGACCGGGCATCGCGCTCGGGGCCGGGGCCCGTGGGTCGGCGGACGTCAGGAGTGAAAAAACGTGCCATGTGAATTCCCCCGAACTCACGGGGGGAAGCACAGCGCAAAGGCCCCCAAAGGCGCCTCGCAATGAGCCTCCCGAGATGAAGTAACGGCGGCGGTTTCTTTGCAGGAAGGAGCCGCAGCCCGCGCACCGGGAGGTTCGCCCATCATAGGGGCCCGCCCACGCGGAACAAGCCCGTGGAACCGGTGGAACGTATTGTCGGCCGATCCGCGCCGGTCACGGCCGGATTTCGTGGTTCGGATCCCGGCACCGCCCCCGGGAAGGGTCCTCCCGCACACCTGGACAGGATCACTGTAGGAGGTCCGCAGCACCGCGCACCGGGCGTTCGGGAATCGCAACCGGCCATTGTGGCGGCGGCGTCGATGTGACGGGAAGAATGGCAACTGTCGGCCATGGGGGGCCAAATGGAGTGGGTCGCCGGGTACCGGATCGTCGCGCCGCTCGGCGCGGGCGGCGGCGCCGTGGGAGCGGCCCGGTCCGGTCGCGATGATCGCTGCACGGGATACGGAGGGGACGGATCCCGCTGACAGGCCCCGCCGGGGAGCAGGATCCCGCCACAGGGCCGAATCCCATCGGTCGGCCCGGGAGGGACGGCAGGGGGCGAAGAGAGCCGGGAGGTGACCGGAAACCTCCGCAGCAGGAGTGCCCTGCGCTTCTGGGCCGCGCCTGCCCAAAGAACCCGGCCGCCGACGAGCGGGGCTGGTACGCCCGTACCGCCGACAAGCGGACGGTACAGGCGTACAACCGGGTCACCGCTCAGTGACCTCAGTGACCTCGGTGGTCTCAGTGGCGGTGGGGCTGCCTCCGCCACGGGCCGGTGATGGCGAACATGATCCCCGGGGACTGCATATGGGCGAAGAGGGTCCGTCCGTCCGGGGAGAAGCAGACCCCGGCGAACTCGCTGTACTCGGGGGCCTCCTCGGAGCCGTTGTTCAGCTCGCTGCGGGCGATCGGGTAGGTCCGCCCCTGGTCGGTCGCGCCGAAGAGGTGCTGTGCCCCGTCGCCGTCCTCGGCGATGACCAGTCCGCCGTACGGGGAGACCGTGATGTTGTCGGGGCCGTCGTAGCCGTCGGCGACACCGAGGAGCACCTTGAGGGTGAGGGTGCGCCGCCGGGGGTTGTAGAACCAGACCTGGCCGTTGTGCGCGCCGCCGGGGCTGTCCGCGCGGGCGTACGAGGAGACGAAGTAGGCGCCGCCGTCACCCCACCACATGCCCTCCAGCTTGCGGCCCCGGGTGATCTCGCCGTCGGCGAACTGGCGGCGCACCGGGGTGGTGCGGGCGTCCCGGTCGGGTACGTCGACCCAGTCCACGCCGTAGACGGTGCCGATCCGGGTGGCCCGGGAGAGGTCGTCTATGAGCCGGCCGCCCGCGTCGAAACAGCGGGGGGCCTGGAGCTGCCCGGCGTCGTCGGCGAGGGCGCGCAGCCGGCCCCGGCCGTGGCGGAAGCCGCGCGGGGGGACCCAGCGGTAGAGGAGCCCGTGAGGGGTGTTCGCGTCCTCGGTCAGATAGGCGTGGCCGCGCGCGGGGTCGATGACGACGGCCTCGTGGGGGTAGCGGCCGAACGCCTTGATCGGCTTGGGGTCGCGGTTGGCCCGGCGGTCGTAGGGGTCGACCTCGAAGGCGTAGCCGTGGTCCTTGGTCATGCCGTTCTGCCCGGCGAGGTCCTCGTTCTCCTCGCAGGTGATCCAGGTGCCCCAGGGGGTGCTGCCGCCCGCGCAGTTGGTGGAGGTGCCGGCGACGCCGACCCACTGGGCGACACGGCCGTCGGGCCGGGACTCCACGACGGTGCAGCCGCCGGAGGCCGCCGGGTCGTACACCAGGCCCTCGGTGAGCGGTACGGGGTGGTCCCAGCGGTCGCGGGTGCCGCGCAGTTCATGGTTGACCACGAGAAGGGTCGCGCCCCGGGGGCCGGGGAAGGCGGCGGTGCCGTCGTGGCTCGACGGGGTGAACTCGCCGCTCTCCAGCCGGGTCTCCCCGGCGTGGGTGAGGACGCGGTACGAGAAGCCCTCCGGCAGCGAGAGCAGTCCCTCCGGGTCGGTTATCAGCGGTCCGTAGCCGAGGCGGGGGCTCTCCGTGTGGTCCCGGGCCGCCGGCTCATCGGCGGCGAGCGCCCCGGGTGCGGTGGAGAGCGCCCCGACGGCGCCGGTGAGAGCGACACCCGCGCCGGTGAGCGCGGATTGTCTGCTGAATTCCCTGCGGGTGAGCGGCATCTGTTGACTCCTGGGGTCAGGGGGTGGACCTGAGGATCCGGTGGGTTCGCTTGCTGGTGCCGCGCGCATGTTGGGCGTGCGAGCAAACGATTCCTCCCTCGTACGAACCGCTTTTGAACACCCGGCGACACGGGGGGCTCATAATCGGCCGTCCACTTGGCTTGATCCACTCGGTCCGGTGCGATCCGGCGGCGGCCCGCTCCGCCTGGTCCGCGAAGCGGGCCGCCACCGGATCCCGAGGTCACCCCACCGGCTGCTCAGTCACGGTCTTGGCGGCCTTCGGCAGGACGTGGGCGAGACCGTGGGAGGCGAGCGGCTTCCGGAACGGTTCCCATATGGTCGGGTCGCCCAGGTTGGTGAAGAGTCCCGTGCAGGTGTTGGTCTCTCCGGTCACGAGACCGTGCACCACGGTCTTACCGGACTTGGTCGTGGAGAACAGCGGCCCTCCGCTGTCCCTGCCCGCGACCCGCGTCTCCTCGGTGCCCGCGCAGATGAACTCCTTGCTCCACATGCCTCCCTCGGTGTTGAACTCGGTGACCGGGAGCATCGCTTCGCGCATACGGGTCGGCCTGGAGTTCGGGTCTTCGAGGATGGTGCGTCCCCAGCCCGCGACGTGCAGGAGCTGCCCGGGCTGCGGTCGCGTGTTCAGCGGGGGAAGGGCCGCGGTCTTCTGCTTGACGGAACGGTCGAGCACGAGGAGGGCGAGGTCGGTGTTGGTCTGTGTCGAGAACGGGATCCTGTAAGCGGAGAAGCGGTCCTTGTTGACCACCGTGCCCCCGGGGGAATTCGCATCGGTCCGCCCCAGGACGAGCCGGATCCTGTCCTTGCTCAGGTCGGGCATCAAACAGTGTGCCGCCGTGGCGACGACCCGCTTGTCGATGAGTGCCGCGCCACAGCGGTGTTCCCACGATCCGTCGTCAAGCTGCTGTTCGATCTGCGCCATGAAGGGCCACTTGCCGTCCGCGACCGGGGTCCCGCCGACGATCGCCGACGCGGACGGTGCCGTGGTGAGCGCGATGCCGAACGCTCCGACACCCGCGAGGCAGGCGAACACCCGTCGGTTCATTGACTTGTACAAGAGGAAACTCCCTGTCTCAAAAGGTGGATTCTCAGCCGGCCGCGTTCGACCGCTGCTGCGGGCACTCGCCCCCCGGGGTGGTGAGCAGCTCGAAGTGCCACATCTCGTTCGCGTAGACCTGGCAGAGACCGAACGCGGCGCCCTTGCGGACCATCCAGTCGGCGGAGTCGGTCGGGCCTATGTCGACCGCCTTCCCGAAGACGTGCGCCGATTTCTCCGGGGTGGCCACCCACTGCCGTGCCCGGTCCGTGCCGCCGTGCTTGATCACGGCTCCGTCGAACAGCCGCTGCTGGTACGCCTTGCTGCGCCACCCCGAGGTGATCCGCAGCTCGATCCCGTCCTCGCGGGCCCTGGTGGCCGCCTGCCGGAGCGCGGTGCGCAGCGCCGGATCGAGGCGGTCGACCGCCGGGTGCCCGGTGTCGAAGGGGGTGAGTCTCCGCTCGTCCCCGATGGAACCGTCTCCCTTGCTCTTCTCGCCCGCCGGGCCGGCACCGACGATGCCGGCGACTTCGGCGGCGCCGGCGGCGCGCACCGCGGGCCCGCTCCCCGGGTCGGTCACCAGCCACACGAGCAGGGCCGCGAGCACCAGCAGCGCACCGGCCGCGGCCGTCACGCGGAGTCCGGACCCGCGGCGCCCCGAAGGGGGCGCGGCCTCCGCGCCAGTGGTGCGGTGCTCGTTCTGGCGCACGGTCATGGGCCGCCCTCCGGACGTCGTGTGGGTATCGGTGCCTGTCGCGTTCCGATGTCACCAGTGAAGGGGGAGGCGTGTTGCGGGAGCGTCTCGCTTTTCCGATACGCCGCTGATATGCCCGCCGTGGTCTCATGAAGCCCTGTGCAGTGCCGCACGGGATCGGCCGGTCACAGACGTGGAAAGGAACGACGCCGTATGCGGGTGCTGATTGTCGAGGACGAGCCCTATCTCGCCGAGGCGGTGCAGGCGGGGCTGCGCCTGGAGGCGATAGCCGCCGACATCGCGGCCGACGGCGACACGGCGCTGGAGCGGCTGGCCGTCCACACGTACGACGTGGTCGTCCTGGACCGGGATATACCGGGCACCCACGGAGACGAGGTCTGCCGTGTCATCGTGGAGCAGCGGTTCGGCTGCCGGGTGCTGATGCTGACGGCCGCGAGCCGCCTCCAGGAGAAGGTGACCGGCTTCGAGCTCGGCGCGGACGACTACCTCACCAAGCCCTTCGCGATGCGGGAGCTGGTGGTCCGGCTGCGCTCGCTGGCCCGCCGTCCCGGGGAGTGCGCCCCGCCGGTCCTGGAGTACGCGGGGATCCGGCTCGACCCGTTCCGGCGGGAGGTCTTCCGCTCCGGGCGGCACATCGCGCTCACGCGTAAGCAGTTCGCCGTGCTGGAGGTGCTGATGGCGGCGCGGGGCGGGGTGGTCGGCGCGGAGACCCTGCTGGAGCGTGCGTGGGACGAGAACGCGGACCCGTTCACCAACGCCGTCCGGATCACCATCTCCACCCTGCGCAAGCGCCTGGGCGAGCCGTGGGTGGTCCGGACGGTCCCCGGGGTGGGCTACGCCATGGACGACACGGGTGGCGCGCAGGGAGCGCCCGGAGCGGCGGACCGGGGCGTGCGGGCATGAGCGCCGCGGCCCAGCACCCCGCCGGGGTGCTCACGCCCGGGGATCCGGCGGCGGGTCCGCTGCTGGTGTGGCGGCGCCGGCGGCTGACCGCCCGCTGGCGGCTCACCCTCAGCTACGCCTTCTTCACCCTGGTCGCGGGGTCGGCCTCGCTCGCGATGATCATCACGGCCATGCGCTTCATCCCCAACTATCCGCTGACCGCGTCGAACCCCCGCGACCGGCCGGTGGCCCCCACCCGGAACCAGATCATGGACGCCCTGATCGAGGCATCCGGGTACGCCCTGATCCTTCTCGGGATCGTCGGCCTCACTGCCGGCTATGTGATCGCGGGCCGGGTGCTGCGGCCCCTCCAGAGCATCACGGCCGCCGCGCACCAGGCGGCCACGGGCGCGCTGGACCACAGGATCGGGCTCACGGGCCGCCGGGACGAGTTCACGGACCTCTCCGACGCCTTCGACCACATGCTCGACCGGCTCCAGGAGGCCTTCGAGATGCAGCAGCGGTTCGCGGCGAACGCCTCCCACGAGCTGCGCACCCCGCTGTCGATAACCCGCGCGATGCTGGACGTGGCCCGCGCGGACCCGGAGGGCCAGGACTGGGACCGGCTGACGACCCGGCTGGACGAGACGAACCAGCGCGGTATAGAGATCGTGGAGGCGCTGCTCCAGCTCTCGTCGCTGAGCCACGAGCCGCTGCGGCCGCGCCCGCTGGAGCTGGCCGGCGTCGCCGGGGAGGCGCTGGAGCTGGTCCGGGAGGAGGCGGCGGACCGGGGGGTGGCGGTGACGGCGGAGCTGGGCGAGACCTGGGTGACCGGGCACGACGTGCTGCTGCGGCAGGTCGCGGTGAATCTTCTCCAGAACGCGATACGTCACAATCTGCCGTCGGGCGGCTCGCTCACCCTGACGACCGGGACGGATCCTGCGGGCGGTGCGCTGCTGACCGTACGGAACACGGGTCCGGTGCTGAGCGCGGCGGCGGTGGCCACGTTCACGGAGCCTTTCCTGCGGGGGCAGGGCCGGACGACGACGGCGGGCCGCCGGGGGCACGGTCTGGGGCTGTCCATCGCGGCGGCGATCACCGGCCGTCACGGCGGGGCGCTGACGCTGGCCCCCGGGGCGGCCGGGGGTCTGACGGCGTCGCTGCGGCTGCCGTCGGCGCCGGGCTGAGAGGGGGCTCGCTCCAGCAGGGTCGTGCGGCCGGTCCCGGCCCACGCGGATCGGGCCGCCGTCCCAGGCCGCTCCTGTGGTTCCCTGCGGGGATGGACGTCGACCTGTGGGACCGGCTCCCGGATCAGATACGCGCCGAGGTGGACAGCCTCGTCTCGGCAGGCCGGAACGTGCACGCGATCGCGCTGATACGTGAGCGTGTGGACCCGCCGACTCCGGGTCTGCACGCGTGTGTCGATCTGGTGGATCAGCGGTTCAGGGTGGTGCGGCAGGGCCCGGCGGGCTCGTGACGGCCGCCCCGCCTGTTCCCAGGACAGGCGGGACATGCCGACGCACCCAGGTCCCCGCGACGCGGCCCGGTATCAGGCGGACGTCAGCGGGACCCTGCCCGTGAGCGCGCGCGGAACGCGGCCTTCCGGGCGGCCTTCGCGGACTGCCGGTCCGGGTGGAGACGGCCCATGGCCTCCAGGACGTCGGCCGTCGCGGGGTGGTCCACCCGCCAGGCCGCGTCGAAGAAGCCGCTGTGCTGCCCGGTCAGCCCTTCGATCAGGTCGCACAGCTCGGCCGACTCGCCCTCGGCGTCGAGCTGCGCGGCGATCGTGTCGATGGAGAGCCAGAAGATCAGGGACTCCGGCGGCGCGGGCACATCGGCGGCGCCGCGCTCGGCGAGCCAGACCCGGGCGAGGCCGCCCAGCTCGGGGTCGTCCAGGACCGCGCGGACCTCGGGCTCGGCCTGGTCGCCGACGAGCGCCAGGGCCTGCTGGGCGCGGAGCCGCCGCAGCGGGCCGCCCTCGTCGCCGCCGCGCGCCGCCGCCAGCAGCTCCCCGGCGGCGGTCACGGGCTCGCGCCGGGCGAGCCACTGCTCGACCTCGGCGCGGGCGGCCCGCTCCGGGTAATGGGCCAGACCGTCCAGCAGCGCGTCAGCGCCTTTGTCGGCCAGTTCGCCCACGGCGGGCGCGTCGACGCCGGCCTCCAGCATCCGCGCGCGGACGCCGTGGAGTCCGAGTGGGGTCAGCCGGACCAGCCCGTACCGGGAGACGTCCTCGTCGGTGAGGGGCGCGCTGCCGTCGTCCTCGGCCATCAGGGCCTCGTCCACCGGCTGGTACTCGACCAGGCCGATCGGCTCCAGCAGCCGGAACTGGTCGTCCAGCCGCATCATCGCGTCGGAGACCTGCTCCAGCACGTCATTGGTGGGCTCGCCCATGTCATCGGGGACGATCATGGAAGCGGCGAGCGCGGGCAGCGGCACCGGCTCGTCGCCCGCGCCGGTCTCGGAGACGGTCAGCAGATACAGGTTGCCGAGGACCCCGTCGAGGAATTCGGCCTCCGCGTCCGGGTCCCAGTCCAGCCGGCCGAAGTCGATCTCGCCGTCCTCGCCGATGACGTCGTCGAGATCGTCGAGCAGCGGCGCGATGGCGTCGGCGTGGACCGCCTCCAGGGCCTCCAGCCAGACGGCGAGCACGTCCTGCGGGCTGCCGCCGGTGACGAGCGCCAGGTTCTCCCCCGGCCCGGCGGCACCCCAGGCCTCCGCGTCGGCGTCCTCCTCGGGATCGCTCACCTCGATGAGGCCCGCGTCCACGGCGACCCGCCACGCCTCGCTGGCGTACGCGGGCCCGTCCCCGTCGGTGTCGAGCCCCAGTTCCTTCGCCGCCAGGGGCAGCAGGTCGTCCGCCAGCTCGCCGCCCGCGCCGACCCGGGTGTCGGGCCCGGCCCACCGGGCGAGACGGACGGCCCTGGCGAGCAGGGGGGTGGACAGGGCGTCCCGCGCCAGCTCCGCGTCCGGGCGCAGCCGTACGGGCGGCAGGGTGGGGCCGTCTTGGGGCATCGGGCTGTGTCTCCTCGGGCGTACGGATCCGGTCAGGGCTCCGGCGGTCGGTGTCCGGCGGGTCGGTCGGGCACCGCCGGGCCCGGGCCGAAGGCGGCGCGCTCGGGCCAGGGCTCTGGGCCAAGGGTCCGCGCAGGGCTCCGGGCGGGCTCCAGCGTAGACGTATATCACCGGGTTTCGCCGCGCGGCCCGCAATCCTCTGACACCCTCCGCACACGCCTGCGAGCACCCTGGTGACCGATGCGCACGGGTTCCCGTACGGCTGTCCGGGTACGGACCGGGTGACCGCCCTTGACAAGTTCCGGGGGCAGCACCGACATTGACGCGCGTAGAGCTGCCGTGATGACGCATCAGGGCAGCGCTTCCACCCTCTCCCGTTCTCTCACCCGGAGATCATTCATGCCGTCGCCCTTCTCCTCGTCCGCGACCCCGAGAAACGCCGTCGTCCTCTCCGCCGCCGTCGCCACCGCGCTCGCCGCCGGCCTGCTCGCGGGCTCCACCGCCGCCGCCGACCCCGCCGACGTCCGTGTCCACGACATCCAGGGCACCACCCGAATATCGCCGCTGGCCGGCCAGACCGTGACGGACGTCCCCGGCATCGTCACCGGGGTACGCGGCTACGGCTCGTCGCGCGGCTTCTGGATCCAGGAGCGCACCCCCGACGACAACCCGGCGACCAGTGAGGGCCTCTTCGTCTTCACCGGCTCGACCCCGACCGTGCGGGCGGGCGACGAGGTGAAGGTTTCCGGAACGGTGACTGAATTCGTCCCCGGCGGCGCCTCCTCCGGCAACCAGTCGCTGACGCAGATCAGCCGCCCCACCGTCACCGTGGTCTCCTCCGGCAACGAGATTCCCGCGCCCGTCACCCTCACCTCCCGGAGCGTTCCCTCCGCGTACGCCCCCGAGGGCGACCCGGCGGCCGGTGGCAGCGTCAACGGGCTGCCGCTGCGCCCCCGCGCGTACGCCCTGGACTACTACGAGTCCCTGGAGGGCGTGAACGTCCGCGTCGGCACGTCCCGGGTCGTCGGCGCGAGCAACGACTTCGCCGAGCTGTGGGTGACGGTCAAGCCGCACGAGAACCGCACCCCGCGCGGCGGCGCGCTCTACGGCTCGTACACCTCGCAGAACAGCGGCCGGCTGAAGATCCAGTCCCTGATACCCCTCGCGGAGCGGCCGTTCCCCACCGCGAACGTCGGCGACGTGCTCACCGGTGTCACCGAGGGCCCGCTCGACTTCAACCAGCACGGCGGCTACACGCTGACCGCCCGCACCCTGGGCACCGTCCAGGACCGGGGCCTGAAGCCGGAGACGACCCGCCCGCAGCGCGGCGGCGAGCTGGCGGTGGCCACGTACAACGTGGAGAACCTGGACCCGTCGGACCCGCAGGAGAAGTTCGACTCGCTGGCGCGGGCCGTGGTGGAGAACCTGTCGTCGCCCGACATCCTGGCCCTGGAGGAGATCCAGGACAACACCGGCCGGACCAACAACGGCGTGGTCGCGGCGGACCAGACCGTCAAGAAGTTCACGGACGCGATCATCGCGGCGGGCGGCCCGGCGTACGACTGGCGCAGCATCTCGCCGGTGAACAACGAGGACGGCGGCGAGCCGGGCGGCAACATCCGCCAGGTCTTCCTCTTCAACCCGGAGCGGGTCTCCTTCACGGACCGCGCGGGCGGCGACGCGACGACGCCCACCGATGTGACGGGCCAGGGCTCCCGGGCGGCGCTGACCCTGTCGCCGGGCCGGGTCGACCCGGCGAACCCGGCGTGGGAGGACAGCCGCAAGCCGCTCGCGGGCGAGTTCTCCTTCCGGGGCGAGACGGTCTTCGTGATCGCCAACCACTTCGGCTCGAAGGGTGGCGACCAGGGCCTGACCTCGCAGTACCAGCCCCCGAACCGCAGCTCCGAGGTGAAGCGGCTCCAGCAGGCGCAGTCGGTGAACGCCTTCGTCAAGAAGATCCTGAAGGCGGACCGCCGGGCGGACGTCCTGGTCGTCGGTGACATCAACGACTTCGAGTTCTCCGCGACCACGAAGGCCCTCACCGACGGCGGCGCACTGTACCCGGCGGTCAAGTCGCTGCCCCGGAAGGACCGTTACTCCTATGTCTTCCAGGGCAACAGCCAGGTGCTCGACCAGATCCTGACGAGCCCGTCGATCCGGGACTTCCGCTACGACAGCGTGCACATCAACGCGGAGTTCGCGGCGCAGAACAGCGACCACGACCCGCAGGTGCTGCGCTTCCGCCCCTAGGACAGCACCGTGGGCCAGATCGAGCCACTGCCATTGGCTTGATCCGGCCCACGGGGGCGTCACCGGTTGAGGATCTCCTCCACCTTCACGGCCACCTGCTTGGCCTGGATGTCGCGGCCCTTGTCGTTGGGGTGCGCGTACCAGGGGATGTGGGCGTCGCCGGTTCCGATCTGGGAGTCCTCCAGGAGGCCGCCGATGCCCCGGTTGGCACCGTCACAGGCCGTGTTGCCGCCGGTCTGGCCGTAGAGATCCACGAAGTCGGCACCACCGTCGGTGGCGGCGTCGGCGGCGGCGTCGGCGACGGCCTTCTTCATGGCGTCGTCCAGCCGCTTCTGGATCCGGTCCAGGACCGGCAGGGCGTCCTGGTGGATGTCGGCGAACGGCAGCTTGGTCTGGCCCGGCGCTGCGGTGAGGCACTTGGTGGTGTCCTCGGGCACAAGCCGGGGGTAGCCGACCAGGACGCGCCTGGCATCCGGTGAGAAGTAGCCGATGCGGTCGAGCAACTCCTCCAGGTCCCCGGCGACCTGCTCGAACTGACCGTCCAGCCACTGCTTTCCGGCTCCGGACTCGAAGAACTCACCGCACTTGGCGGCCGGGTCGTCCGCGTCCACCGGCTCTCCCGGCAGCAGGGCGTGGCCCCGCAGCTCGTCGGAACACTGCTTCAGGATGCGGTTGAAGCCCAGCGTGTTGCCACCCAGACTGCCCACGGTCAGCCGGGTGTCCTGCTTGAGCGCGTCCTGCTGCGGCGGGACCTTCATGCCGGGCAGCAGCAGCTCCTGGTCCGTCCAGAAGTTCTGGGCGAGGGCGCCCCCGCAGGAGACATCCGCCTGGACGTCGAGCGTGATGCCCTTGTCCGCGAGGCTCCGGGTGGCGACGGCGGGATAGTTCTCCTTCGCCCGGAAGCAGAAGGTCCTCTCGCCGTCCTCGTGGTACGGGGCGATGCCGAAGTTGGAGGTGTAGGAGTCGCCGAAGAAGACCGTCGGTACGGGTTCTGCGGGCGCGGCACCGGCGCTTCCCGCCGGGCCGGCGAGGGCCAGGCAGCTGCCCAGCGCGACGGCCGCCGCGATCAGCCGCCGTACCACCGGAGTATTCGTCGTCTTGCGCATGGCCGAAGGCATGTCCGTACCCTTTCGTCGGGCCCACAAGGAAAACGATCTGAAGCGATCCGCATTCACTCACGAACGGAACGCGCTGCTCCAGTTACCGTGATCCGCAACGTGGTGTTCTTGGACAACGCCTGCGCGTGCGCCCGTTTTGCCTGCTCAGCAGTGGTGCCGGGGAGGGGCGATGGCGAGTCCCGGTGTGATCTTGACCCGAAAGAGGAAGGGCCTCCCCTGCCTCTACGCGGCCATGGCGAACGGAGGGACGGCCGTCGCAGACGCGTTTCCCCGGCCGACGCTGTCGGCTCGGTGCGGATGGCTGAAAGTCGCCCTGGGTGCCTGGACAGCGAACCGCACCCGGAACGCGTGATACCCGGCCCGGGAGGACCCGGACCGGGTATCAGCGTGCACGACCGTCAGATGCCGGCGCCTCGCGCGAGGGTGAGGAGCCCGGCGAAGGCGGGGGCGGAGACCATGAGCACGGGCCCGCCAGCCTGCTTGCTGTCCCGGACGGGGACGATGCCGGTGGTGGACGCATACACGGGGGCAATCTCGATGCAGTCGCCGCCGTTGGAGCTGTACGAGGACTTGATCCAGCGGAGGGAATCGGCCGTCGTCACAGGTCGGCCCCCCGCGCGAGGGTGACCAGACCCGCGAAGGCGGGGGCCGAGACCATGAGCACCGGTCCGCCGACCTGCTTGCTGTCCCGAACCGGGACGACACCGGTGGCGGACGCGTAGGCGGGGGCAAACTCGATGCAGTTGCCGCCGTTGGAGCTGTAGGAGGACTTGATCCAGCGGAGGGAATCGGTCGTGGTGGTCACGGGGTGCCCTTTCGTAACTCGCGGATCATGGCGAGGGATTCCGCCTGCGAGGCGGATACGGCCTGGAGCTGATGGTACTCCCGGAGCAACGGCCGGACAGCGGTGATCTCACGTTCCAGATACCCCTGCATCTGGGACTCGGCGTACGCCATCACGGTCCAGTCCGCCAGCGTCAGCAGGTTGATCGGCAGATTGAACGGGCGACGTTCTCCTATCTGATCGGTGGCGATCTGAAGCACGGCGTTCGGCTGTTCCGCGAACTCCAGCAGCCGGTCGTACTGGGCACGCATGACCTCGGGCCCGCCCACCTGCCTCCGGATGCAGCTCTGGTCCATCACCACGAACATCATGGGCGGCCGGGACCGCGCCAGAGCCGCCTGTCGCTCAGCCACGAACGCCACTCGCTCGTCGGCCAGCTCGGACGGGATGCTGCCCCGATACACATCGCCGTCCGCCATCGCCCGCGCGTACGCCGGGATCTGCAACAAGCCCGGGATGATCCCGACCTCGTACAGCCGGATCTCAATGGCCCGTGCCTCGTACGCGACGTACTCGGGGAAGCCTTCCAGCAGCGCGCCCGTACGGATCTCCCGCCATGCGCGCTCAAAGGTGTCGGTCGTGTTTTCGAGCCCGAACGCGGCGTCGGCGCACAGCGAAAAGTGGCGGGTAGGGGGTTTGCGAGCAGTTTCGACGGCCGAGATGTGCCTGCCGGAGTAAGTCATGAGTTCGGCAAGGTCATCCTGCGTCCAACCACGGGCCTCTCGCGAACTGCGCAGACGGGCCCCGTAAGCCGCGCAAGGGCTCGCTTCGGGGTTCAACTCCTTGCGGTTTACCAAAGTTTCCTCCCGTTCCAGCACGTTGAAGGGCGGCCAACTCTAGGCCACCATGACGGCACTTGGTAGCGACTCCATCACGGAGAGGAAGCGGTCCATGCCTGCCGAAGGCGACGAACTCAGCGTCGGCGACCTCGCGTACGACACCGCGAAATGCGTGGTCGGAGAGGTCATGGAGATCTACGAGACCCACTACGCGCTCCGCCCGCCGAAGGGTGGGATCGAGTGGGACGGGCTGCGCGAGTTCACCCGCAGGGCGACCCTGTCCGAACAACTGTCTCCCGCTCTGGCGGAGCGGAACGCGAACAGCCGGCTGGGGGTGTAGGCGTGAGCCGCATCCGCTGCTGCATCACCGTCGCGCTGCTCGGCGTCGGCTACCTATGCCTCGCGTGGGAGCCGCCCCTGATACCCCCGCATGGCTGGAACTAGGCCCAGCCCCCAGTCCCCTCCCGGACCGCACCCGGGAGGAAGGGGGAGCGCCCCACGCCTCGCGCTCCCCGGCCCCGGTCGCCACCTGCCCCCCGCACAGGGACGACCGGGGCCACCCCTTCTTCCCCCCGGCACGGGGTACCGGCCACCTTCGCTTGCTGTGTGGGCGGGGGTGCAGGGTCGCCCCCGCAGGGGATCGGCGGAGACCCACCCGCACACAATCCCGCGCCTCAAACTCCCCCAAGGGCTGGGATCGTGCGGCCCTCAGCCGCCAGGGACCAGTGCGACACCCGACACATATCTCCGTACCCGATTCCCCGTCACCCCCGCGAACCCCCGCACGCGATCCCACTCCGGCGTCCCGGTGCCGATCCCTTCGCCCGGCGCGGTGAGCGCCCTCTCGTGGGCTTCGGCGCTCTCCCACTCGGCGTAGTTCAGGACCCGGTCGCCCTCCGTGCCGACGTGGAACCAGCCACCGATACCTGCCGCCCGGGGCCCGCCCTCCCCCTCGGTCCCGTCCGATTCGAGCGCCGCGAACACGGTGTCGACCCAGTCCCGCTGCCGCCCCGCGTCCGGCCCGTCGAATTCGACCTCCACGACGACCACGGAACCCGGCTCCCGTTCCGCGTCCCCGCGCCCCCGGTACAGCTCGTAGAAGTCGAGCCGGATCCGTTCGATCCCGGGCACGGCCGCGTCGATCTCGGCGTTCCGCTCGTCCCGGAAGGTCCGGACGAAGTGGTCGTACGCGGCCTTGTCGGGCCACTGCGAGTAGTGCAGCAGGGTGCGGCCGTCGTCGCCGATGTGGACGGTGTACGAGAGCGGCCCGCCCTCGGGCCAGGGGCGGCTGAGCCAGGCCCGTTCGATGGCGGCGACGGTCGCCCGCTGGCGTTCGGGGGTCTGGACGTCCCAGGTGGAGATGCCGATCAGCCCGGCGTCCGGGCGCTCGAAGGAGGGACGGGCCGGGGTACGGGCGATGGCGGGCCTGGGCATGACGGGTTCCCTCCGTTCACGCGCTCCCCCATGGTGCGCGGTGGATCACCATCGTGGAACCTCCAGCGCGCTGGAGGTCAAGGGCCGTCAAGGGCCCCGACTCTTCAGCTCCTCTTCACCATCTGGCGAAGCAGATCTACGTGGACCTCGGCCGTCGGGTCCACGCAGACTGCGAGCATGACCACTCCACCGCCCTTCGGCAGGGCCCTCTGCGCGATGATCACCCCGTTCACGAAGGACGGCCAGAACCTGGACCTGGACGCGGCGGCAGCCCTCGCCACCCGGCTGACCAGCACCGGGCGGTGCGACGGCCTCGTCCTGAACGGCACCACCGGTGAGTCGCCGACCACCTCCGACGCGGAGAAGACCGCGCTGCTGCGGGCCGTACGGGAGGCGGTGGGCCCGTCGGTCCCCCTGCTCGCTGGTGTGGGTTCGGCGGACACCCGCCACACGGTGGAGCTGGCGCGGGCCGCCGAGGCGGCGGGGGCGGACGGGCTGCTGGTGGTGACCCCGTACTACAGCAGGCCCCCGCAGCCCGCCGTGGAGGCGCACTTCCGCAGGGTCGCGGACGCGGTGGGCGTACCGGTGATGGTGTACGACATCCCGGGCCGCACGGGGACCCGGATCGCGCCCGAGACGATGCTGCGGCTGGCGGAGCACCCGCGCATCACCGCCGTGAAGGACTGCGCGGGCGATCTCCTCGCCGCCGCCCGGGTGATCGACCGGACCGGTCTGGCGTACTACTCGGGCAGCGAGGAGCTGAACCTTCCGCTGTACGCGGTGGGCGGCGCCGGGTACGTGAGCACGGTGGCGAACGCGGCTCCGGCGGCGACGCGCGCGGTGCTGGACGCCTTCGACCGGGGGGAGACGGCCACAGCGGCCCGGCTGAACGCCCGGCTGCTGCCGCTGGTGGAGCTGATGATGTACGGGGGCCTGCCGGGGACGGTGACGGCGAAGGCGCTGCTGGGCGCGGGCCCGGTGCGGGAACCGTTGCAGCCCGCCAACCGGGGGACGGTCGACGGGCTGCGGGCGGCGCTCACCGTACTGAACGCCTCACAACACCAGGCGTAACGCGTCAGTTGTGGCTGTGCAGGACGTCGTTGAGGCCGCCCCAGACCGCGTTGTTGGGCCGGGCCTCGACCGCGCCGGTGACGGAGTTGCGGCGGAAGAGGATGTTGCTGGCGCCGGACAGCTCGCGGGCCTTGACGATCTGGCCGTCCGGGAGGGTGACCCGGGTACCGGCGGTGACGTACAGACCGGCCTCGACGACGCACTCGTCGCCGAGGGCGATGCCGACACCGGCCTCCGCGCCGACGAGGCAGCGCTCGCCGATGGAGATGATGACGTTGCCGCCGCCGGAGAGGGTGCCCATGGTGGAGGCGCCGCCGCCGATGTCGGAACCGTTGCCGACGACGACACCGGCGGAGATGCGGCCTTCGACCATGGAGGTGCCGAGGGTTCCGGCGTTGAAGTTGACGAAGCCCTCGTGCATGACGGTGGTGCCCTCGGCGAGGTGCGCGCCGAGGCGGACGCGGTCGGCGTCGGCGATGCGGACGCCCTGCGGGGAGACGTAGTCCGTCATCCGGGGGAACTTGTCGATGCTGGTGACCTGGAGGTGCAGGCCCTCGGCACGGGTGTTGAGACGGACGGTCTCGACGTCGGCGACGGCGACGGGGCCGAGCGAGGTCCAGGCGACGTTGGCGAGGAGGCCGAAGACGCCGTCCAGGCTCTGGCCGTGCGGCTTGACCAGCCGGTGGGAGAGCAGGTGGAGGCGGAGGTAGGCGTCGTGCGCGTCGATGGGCTTCTCGTCCAGGGAGGAGATGACCGTCCGCACGGCGACGACCTCGACACCGCGCCGGGCGTCGGAGCCGATCGCCTTGGCCGCGCCCGCGCCGAGGATGTCCACGGCCTGCTCGGCGGTGAGCCGCTCGGTGCCGGCGGGGCCGGGGGCCTCGGCCAGCTCCGGGGCGGGGAACCAGGTGTCGAGCACGGTGCCGTCGGCGGCGAGGGTGGCGAGTCCGGCGGCGACGGCGCCGGTGGTGCGGGGGGCGGTGGTATCGGTCATGGGGAAAACCTAACCTCCGGCCGGGCTCCCGGGCGAACCGGTCCCACGCTGCGGTCGGACGCCGCCCGGGGTGAGGATCCGGGCCAGGATCACGCGCGTGCGCTCCTCGTCGTACGGGGTGTCCGTCAGAAGGGTCTGGAGGCAGATCCCGTCCACGACCGCGACGAGGGCCCGCGCGTCGGCGGGGCCGGTGTGCCGGGCGAGGACGGCGACGACCTGCTCGGTCCATTCGGCGGCGACGGGCCGCAGCGCGGGCCGGCGCAGGGCGGCGAGGTACAGCTCGTACCCCAGCTCGACGCGCGCACGCCCGGTGGTGAGCCAGTCGCCGATCAGCCGGGCGAGCACGTCCGCGACGTCGGCGCCGGGCTGCGCGAGCGCCGGGGACCGCCCGACCGTCGCGGCGATGTTCTCGTTGGTGCGGCGCAGTGCGGCGACGAGGAGTTCGTCCAGGGAGGAGAAGTGGTACGTAGTGGAGCCGAGGGGGACATCGGCCTCGGCGGCGGCGGTCCGGTGGCTGAGTCCCGCGATGCCGTCGCGGGCGACGACCCTCAGCGCGGCGTCGATGATCCGCTCCCGCCGCTCGGGGTCGTGACGCCGGGCCCTCACCGGGCCCGGCCCGGATCAGGAACGCCCATCAGTGTGCCCCGCCCACATTGAGCACGACGACCCCGGCGATCACCAGCAGGATCCCGGCGACCTTGACGAGGCTCGTGCTCTCCCCGAGGAAGATCATCCCGATCGCGGCGATGGCCGCCGTGCCGACGCCGGCCCAGATCGCGTAGGCGGTGCCGACCTCCAGCGTCTTCAGCGTCTGCGCGAGCAGTGAGAAGGCGATGCCGTAGCCGACGACGGTGAGGAGCGAGGGCCAGAAGCGGGTGAAGCCGTCGCTGTACTTCATGGCCGTGGTGCCGGCCACTTCCGCCGCTATGGCCGCTGCGAGCAGTCCGTATCCCATGGGCGCGAGTGTACGCATCGATGTGTACGAGCGTACACACATGCTGACACTGTCGGTGCGCCCCCTCAGGATGGGTCCATGAACCCACCTCCACGTCAGGGCAGCGCGCGAGCGCAGCTGGCGCAGTGCATCCAAGCCGCGATGGACCAGGGTGACAGACGGCTCACCCAGGAACGAATCGCCCAGGCGACAGAGACCGACCCTCGGCTGACAAAAGTGAGCACCACAGCCATCAGTGCCTGGCGCAAGGGGGAGCGCATCCCCGGCTCCTACTCGGCTCTCAACTCCTTTCTGACCGCCATCGAGAAGGCCGCCGGGCTGCCGCGGGGAAAACTGGACGACGAGCGCAAGACCCTGAAGCGCCTCCTCGAAATGGCGCGGAAGGAGAAACCGGCCGAGCCGCAGCCGGGGGTCACCACGCTCCGGGTACGGGACTCCGACCCCCTTGAACTGATGGTCCACCGTGCCCGCACGACTGCGGGTGGAAACGCGGTGCCCGCTTACATCGAGCGGGACGTGGACGGAGCTGTCCGGCGGGCTCTCGCTCGAACAGGTCAAGACGGCGGAGTGCTTCTGCTGGTCGGGGACTCGACCGCTGGGAAGACTCGGTGCGCTTACGAAGCCATGCACGCGGTCCTGCCGGACCATCTGCTGTTCGTCCCTGCCAGCGCCGACGAACTCGCCGAGGCCCTCGACGCACTCACGCTTGCCGCCTCACAGGGTGAGAACTGTCTCCTGTGGCTCGACGACGCGGAACGATTCCTCACGGGCCCGACCGGACTGGGCCTTCCGGCTCTCCGGCAGCTGCGTACCGCCCGGGCGGCCGTCCTGGGGACGATACGGTCCCGTATCCGCCGCGAACTCCCCGCCTGTGAGCTGACCCGGCTGGCCGAGGAGTTCCAGGTGAGCAGGTTGTGGTCACCTGGCGAGATCGAGCGGACGCTGAAGCAGTGGCGAGCAACTCGTGATCAGCGGTTGCGGCTGGCCCTTCAGCAGGCCGAAGACTTCGGAATCGCCGAGTCGCTCGCCGCCGGGCCCGAGCTGTGGCGCATGCTGCGAGGTGCCTCGGTCATCGGTGGCAACCCCCGGGGCGCCGCGCTGGTCAAGGTGGCGATCGACCTGGCGCTGGCAGGCTGGGAGACCCCGATCGCCCCGGAAGTCCTGGAGGAACTCCACGAGCACTATCTGCCCGGCACCAACAAGCGGCTCATCGGTCCCGAGCCTTTGGCGGACGCACTGGCCTGGGCAACCGAACCTCGTCTGGGTGTCACACGACTGCTGATCCCGGACGGTACGGGATTCCGTGCGTTCGACTACCTCGTGGACGCCCACCTGCGGGATCGGCAGCCCTCCCCTGAGTTGCTCCCGAAGAGGATCTGGGACACGGCCCTCCGGCACGGGAACGACCACCAGCGCTTCAGCATCGCCGTGGCGGCCCATGCCAATGACCGCGTGGACATCGCGGTGCGGTCACTCGGGCCGCTCGCGGAAGCCGGAAGCATGCACGCGATACACGCCCTGGGAGTGATCTGCCAACGCAGAAGCCGCGAGGAAGCCGCAAAGTGGCTCCAGCTGGCCGTCGACGCAGGAGACTCCCTGGCCATGCGGCTCATGGGCAATCTGCAGCGTCGCATGCGCGACTACCAAGCGGCGGACGACTGGTACCGCCGAGCAGCGGATGCTGGTGACGAGGTGTGCCAGGCGTACTGCGACGAGCCCTCCGAGGAATTCGCGCCGGCTCCTCAGGAGCCGGCAGTGCCGACCGGCCCTGCCCCGGAGCCTGTCCGGGCAACCGGGCCAGCCTCAGAGGACGAGGAGTGGTACGACGAGGACAAGCCCTGGGAGCCCGCGCCCCGAACCATGCGGGTGCTTCAGGCAGCGTTCTCCCTCATCGCCGACGAGGCGTACGACTCGGTGGAGGAAGCCGGCGATACGCGGGTGAACCTGCGCGACAACTACGTCCCCATATTCAGCGAGCTGCCCGTGGTGACATGGGGCCAGAACCGTCAGTGGCGCCGTCAGCTGGCCCGCTGCTTCGACGATCTGGCCGGTGACATCGAGAAAGGGACCTGGCCCCAGCCCACCTGCACCGGGGAGGAGATGGCCATGCACCTCGCCGTGGAGCACGCGGGCCAGCTGGCGTCGTACGACCCGGAGCTCGTCCTCACACTGACCGAGGGACTGCCGGAGACCCTGGAGGACTACGACTTCGACATGTGCCTCGATCTGTTCCTGGAGGACACCGACGTTCTGTTTCTCTACGAACCATGGTCCCAGGGGATCGAGGACCCCGACAACACCATCAACCAGTTCCTCGGCATAGCCGCCCTGGAGGCCGACCGCTGGTTCGAGCCGTTCCGGAAGACCCGCCAGCGCGACCCTGAACGCGGCTTCCGCCGATGACTCGTGTCCCGCCGGGATTTCCCGTTCGCCCGCCGTGACCTGGGCGTACCCCTGCGGCTTGCAAGAACTCTCCACTCAGAGCACGGCAAACGGGGTTGCCTGGGGTCCTCGGCACACCGCCGAAGCAATCTCGGAAAGGTTCCGTTTTATGTCCCTGGTCCCAGGAATCCTGCTGCTCGCCGCTCTACCTATCGCAGTCACGGCGGCCCTGCTCACCGCGCACCTGGCCACCCTGCGTGGCCTGCACGGCCATCAGCGGGTGCACGCGTTCCGGCTCTTCGCGAACGCACTCAGGAGTCGCCGCTAGAAACTAGAAATATCGAGGGCCCCGGTGCTGTGCACCGGGGCCCTCGATCATCAGGCTCGCTCAAACGTTGAAGCCCAGCGCCCGCAGCTGCTCGCGCCCGTCGTCCGTGATCTTGTCCGGGCCCCACGGCGGCATCCAGACCCAGTTGATCTTCAGCTCGCTGACGATGCCGTCGGTGGCCGACTTCGCCTGGTCCTCGATCACATCCGTCAGCGGGCAGGCCGCCGACGTCAGCGTCATGTCCAGCGTGGCGACATTCGAGTCGTCCACATGGATCCCGTAGATCAGCCCGAGGTTGACCACGTCGATCCCCAGCTCGGGGTCGACCACGTCGTACAGCGCCTCGCGGACTTCTTCCTCGGAGGCCGGCTTCAGCGCCGCGGCCTCGGTGTTCTCGGTCATACCGTCTTCCTCTCGGAGCTTTCGCCCAGGGCCTGGGCGGTCGCGTCCTTCCACGCCATCCAGCTGAGCAGGGCGCACTTCACCCGCGCCGGGTACTTGGAGACGCCGGCGAACGCGACCGCGTCCTCCAGCACCTCCTCCATCGCGTCGTCCGGCTCGATCTGCCCCTTGGACTGCATCAGCGCCAGGAAGGTCTCCTGGATCTTCCGCGCCTCGGCCAGTTCCTTGCCGACGAGCAGCTCATTGAGGACGGACGCGCTGGCCTGGCTGATGGAACAGCCCTGGCCGTCGTACGACACGTCCTCGACGCGCGAGCCGTCGTACTTCACCCGCAGCGTGATCTCGTCCCCGCAGGTCGGATTGACATGGTGCACCTCGGCGTCGCCATCGCGCAGACCGCGCCCGTGAGGGTGCTTGTAGTGGTCCAGGATGACGTCCTGGTACATCGAATCCAGCTTCACTGAGGACCCCGCTCTACCCGAAGAACTGACGGACGTGTTCCAGCCCGTCGATCAGCGCGTCGACCTCGCCGGGCGTGGAGTACAGATAGAACGACGCCCGCGTGGTCGCGGGAATTCCGTACCGCAGGCAGACCGGCCGTGCGCAGTGGTGGCCGACACGGACCGCGATGCCCTGTTCGTCCAGGACCTGGCCCACGTCGTGGGGGTGGATGTCCCCCAGCGTGAAGGAGATCGCCGCGCCCCGGTCCTCGGCCGAGACGGGGCCGATGATCCGCAGGTCGGGGACTTCCTGGAGGCGCCTGACCGCGTATTCGGTGATCGCGTGCTCATGCGCCGCGATCTTCTCCATGCCGATGGCGTTGAGGTAGTCCACGGCCGCGCCGAGGCCGACGGCCTGGGCGATCGGCGGCGTACCGGCCTCGAACTTGTGCGGCGCGGGGGCGTAGGTGGACGAGTTCATCGACACGGTCTCGATCATCTCGCCGCCGCCGAGGAACGGAGGAAGGTCCTCCAGCAGCTCCTGCCGGCCCCAGAGCACGCCTATGCCGGTCGGACCGCACATCTTGTGACCGGTGAAGGCCACGAAGTCCGCGCCGAGGGCCTGCACGTCCAGCGGGGCGTGCGGGGCCGCCTGCGAGGCGTCGATCAGTACCAGCGCGCCGACGTCCTGGGCGCGGCGCACGATGGCCTCGACCGGGTTGACGGTGCCCAGGATGTTGGAGACCAGGACAAAGGAGACGATCTTCGTCTTCTCGGTGATGACCTCTTCGATGTGCGAGAGGTCGAGCCGGCCGTCGTCGGTCAGCCCGAACCACTTCAGCTTCGCGCCGGTGCGCTGCGCGAGCAGCTGCCACGGCACGATGTTGGAGTGGTGCTCCATCTCCGTGATGACGATCTCGGTGTCACGGTCGACGCGGTAGGGCTCGTCCGCCCAGCCGAGCATGTTCGCGACCAGGTTCAGCGACTCCGAGGCGTTCTTGGTGAAGATCACCTCATCGCGGCTGGGCGCGTTGATGAAGGCCGCGACCTTGTCCCGGGCGCCCTCGTAGAGCGCCGTGGCCTCGTCGGCGAGTACATGGATGCCCCGGTGCACATTGGCGTGGTGGCGCTCGTAGTACTCGCTGAGGGCGTCGATCACCTGGCGCGGCTTCTGCGAGCTGGCCGCGCTGTCCAGGTAGACCAGCTTCTTGTCTCCGTGGATCACCCGGTCGAGGATCGGGAAGTCCTTGCGGATCGCCTCGGTGTCGAGGAGGCCCGGCAGCTGTGTCACGAAGATGCGCCACCCTTCACATAGGCCTCGTAGCCCTCCGCCTCCAGCTTGTCGGCCAGCTCGGGGCCGCCGGACTCGGCGATGCGCCCGTTGGCGAAGACATGCACGTGGTCAGGCTTGATGTAACGGAGGATACGCGTGTAGTGCGTGATCAGGAGGGTGCCGACCTCGCCGGACTCGCGGACGCGGTTGACGCCCTCGGAGACGATGCGCAGCGCGTCGACGTCCAGGCCGGAGTCCGTCTCGTCCAGGATCGCGATCTTCGGCTTCATCAGCTCCAGCTGAAGGATCTCGTGGCGCTTCTTCTCACCGCCGGAGAAGCCCTCGTTGACGTTGCGCTCGGCGAAGGCGGGGTCCATGTTCAGCCGCTCCATGGCCTCCCGGACCTCCTTCACCCAGGTGCGCAGCTTGGGCGCCTCGCCACGGATGGCGGTGGCGGAGGTGCGCAGGAAGTTGGAGACCGAGACACCCGGGACCTCGACCGGGTACTGCATGGCGAGGAAGACGCCGGCGCGGGCGCGCTCGTCGACGCTCATCTCCAGCACGTCCTCGCCGTCCAGGGTGACCTGACCGCCGGTGATCGTGTACTTGGGGTGACCGGCGAGCGAGTACGCCAGGGTCGACTTGCCGGAGCCGTTGGGGCCCATGATGGCGTGGGTCTCGCCCTGCTTCACGGTCAGGTCGACGCCCTTGAGGATCTCCCGGGGGCCGTTCTCGGCCTCGACGGAGACGTGCAGGTCGCGGATTTCAAGCGTTGCCATGGGTGACTCAGGACTCCTGGGTGATGGAGACGAGCACATCGTCCCCTTCGATCTTGACGGGGTATACGGGGACGGGGCGCGTCGCGGGCAGCCCGGACGGCTTGCCGGTACGGAGGTCGAAGGCGGAGCCGTGCAGCCAGCACTCGATCTGGCAGTCCTCCACCTCGCCCTCGGACAGCGAGACGTTCGCATGCGAGCAGATGTCGTGGATCGCGAAGACCTCGCCCTCGGTCTTCACGACCGAGACGGGCGTGCCGTCGATCTCCACCCGGTTGGGGGTGGAGTCCTCCAGCTCGCTCAGAGAGCAGACGCGGACGAAGCTCATGCGACCGACGCCTCCAGCTCCTCATCGATCTTGGCGATCAGGCGCTCCTCGACATCCGGCACACCGATCTGCTGGACCAGCTCGGCGAAGAAGCCACGGACGACGAGACGGCGGGCCTCCTGCTCCGGGATGCCCCGGGCCATCAGGTAGAACAGCTGCTCGTCGTCGAAGCGGCCGGTCGCGGACGCGTGCCCGGCGCCGACGATCTCGCCGGTCTCGATCTCCAGGTTGGGCACGGAGTCGACCCGCGCGCCGTCCGTGAGGACGAGGTTCCGGTTCATCTCGTAGGTGTCGGTGCCCTCGGCGGCGACCCGGATCAGCACATCGCCGATCCATACCGCGTGCGCGCCCTCGCCCTGGAGCGCGCCCTTGTAGACCACGTTGGACTTGTTGTGCGGCTGGTTGTGGTCGACCAGCAGGCGGTGCTCCTGGTGCTGGCCCTCGTCGGTGAAGTAGAGGCCGAACAGCTCGGCCTCGCCGCCGGTGGCCGCGTAGGTGACCCGGGGGTGCAGCCGGACCAGATCGCCGCCGAAGGTGACGATCACGGACTTGAAGGTGGCGTCCCGGCCGATCAGCGCGTCCTGCTGACCCACGTGGACGGCCTTGTCGTCCCAGTCCTGGACGGAGACGACGGTCAGCTTGGCGCCGTCGCCGAGGACGTACTCGACGTTGGCGGCGAGCACGGCGTCACCGGTGTGGTCGATGACGACCACGGCCTCGGCGAACGCGCCCAGCTCCACCACCTGGTGGGTGTAGGCCACGCCGCCCTCGCCCCGGACGGTGATCCGGATCGGCTCGGTGAGCACGGCTTCCCTGGCGACGGTGACGACCGACGCCTGCGCGAAGGAGGTGTACGCCTGGGCCGCGATCCGGTCGACGGGGGTGCCGGCCCGGCCGAGGCGGGCGTCGTCCCGGTCGACGGTCTCGACGGTGACGCCCTCGGGGGCCTCCACCGCGACCTTGACGCCGTCGCCGGTGGCGACGGCGGTGCCGTCGTGCAGGCCGGACAGCCGCTCCAGCGGAGTGAAGCGCCACTCCTCCTCGCGGCCGTGCGGGACCGGGAAGTCCGCCACGTCGAACGACGGGGGCGCACTCATACGGGTGGCGACGGTCGACTCGGCGGCCACCGCGATCGCGCCGGCGGTGGTGGATCCGGCCGGAATGTTCTGAGCCTCAGCCATGGCTGTCGTCGTGCTCTCTCTCTGCCTTCTGGTCACGTCTAGGGGACTTCTCGTCGGTGGGGCGGGCAGCCCGCTGTCGGGCTCCGCCCCACCGCTGCGGCCGGGGTCAGCCGACCGAGCCCTCCATCTGGAGCTCGATCAGCCGGTTCAGCTCCAGCGCGTACTCCATCGGCAGTTCCTTGGCGATCGGCTCGACGAAGCCGCGCACGATCATCGCCATCGCCTCGAACTCCGTCATGCCCCGGCTCATCAGGTAGAAGAGCTGGTCCTCGGAGACCTTGGAGACCGTCGCCTCGTGGCCCATCGAGACGTCGTCCTCGCGGACGTCGACATAGGGGTAGGTGTCCGACCGGGAGATCGTGTCCACGAGCAGCGCGTCGCAGAGCACGTTGGACTTCGAGCCCGGGGCGCCCTCGCCGATCTCGATCAGACCGCGGTAGGAGGTACGGCCGCCGCCGCGCGCCACCGACTTGGAGACGATGTTGGACGAGGTGTTCGGGGCCATGTGGACCATCTTGGCGCCGGCGTCCTGGTGCTGGCCCTCGCCCGCGAAGGCGATGGACAGGGTCTCGCCCTTGGCGTGCTCGCCCATCAGGTAGACGGCCGGGTACTTCATCGTCACCTTGGAGCCGATGTTGCCGTCGACCCACTCCATGGTCGCGCCCTCGTAGGCGACGGCGCGCTTGGTGACCAGGTTGTAGACGTTGTTCGACCAGTTCTGGATGGTCGTGTAGCGGCAGCGGCCGCCCTTCTTGACGATGATCTCCACGACGGCGCTGTGCAGCGAGTCCGAGGAGTAGATCGGGGCGGTGCAGCCCTCGACGTAGTGGACGTAGGCGTCCTCGTCCACGATGATCAGCGTCCGCTCGAACTGGCCCATGTTCTCCGTGTTGATACGGAAGTAGGCCTGGAGCGGGATGTCGACCTGCACGCCCTTGGGGACGTAGATGAAGGAGCCACCGGACCACACGGCCGTGTTCAGCGACGCGAACTTGTTGTCGCCGACCGGGATGACGGTGCCGAAGTACTCCTGGAACAGCTCCGGGTGCTCCTTGAGCGCCGTGTCGGTGTCCAGGAAGATGACGCCCTGCTCCTCCAGGTCCTCACGGATCTGGTGGTAGACGACCTCGGACTCGTACTGGGCGGCGACACCGGCGACGAGACGCTGCTTCTCGGCCTCCGGGATGCCCAGCTTGTCGTAGGTGTTCTTGATGTCCTCGGGGAGGTCCTCCCAGGACGCCGCCTGCTTCTCGGTGGAGCGGACGAAGTACTTGATGTTGTCGAAGTCGATGCCGGAGAGGTCGGAGCCCCAGCTCGGCATGGGCTTCTTGTCGAACAGCCGCAGACCCTTGAGGCGCAGCTTCAGCATCCACTCCGGCTCGTTCTTCTTCGCCGAGATGTCACGTACGACCTCCTCGGACAGACCGCGCTTGGCGGCGGCGCCCGCCGCGTCGGAGTCGGCCCAGCCGAATTCGTACGTACCCAGCCCTTCAAGTTCGGGGTGGGCAGTCTCCGTGGGGAGAGTCATGCGGGGTTCCTCCCGGCCGTGCTGGCAGATGCTGATGGGGTTGTGGTGCTGCGCGGAATGAACGTCGTACACACACCGTCACCGTGGGCGATGGTGGCCAGACGCTGCACATGGGTCCCGAGCAGACGGGAGAAGATCTCGGTCTCCGCCTCGCACAGCTGCGGGTACTGCTCGGCGACATGGGCGACCGGACAGTGGTGCTGACAGAGCTGCTCGCCCTGCTGAGGGCTGGGAGCGCTACGCGCTGTAGCAGCGTACCCGTCGGCGCTCAGGGCTTTCGCCAGGGCCTCCGTCCGCTCCCCGGGGGCCGCCGCGTCGACGGCCTCGCGATAGGGGCCCGCCTGGGCCTCGGCGCGCTCCCGGGCGAAGGCGGCGACCGCCGCCTCCCCGCCCGCGTGCCGCTCGATCCAGCGGAGGGCGTCGACGGCCAGCGAGTCGTACGACTGGTCGAAGGCGTCCCGGCCGCAGGCGGTCAGCGCGAAGACCCGGGCCGGGCGGCCCCGGGTCCGGGCGCCGTAGACCCGCTGCTCACGGGCTTCGACCATGGTCTCGGCCACCAGGGTGTCGAGATGCCGGCGGACGGCCGCCTGAGTGAGGCGGAGCCGTGCCGCGAGGTCCGCGACGGTGGACGGGCCGTGATCCAGGATGGACCGCGCGACCCGGTTGCGCGTCGGATGATCGGTGCGCGAACCGGTCGCGAAGTCCTCCCTCGGGGCCTCGCCAACGTTTTTCACAACGCCATTGTTGCGTAATTCCCGTGAGCGTGACAACCGTCGAAGGCCCCTTGCGCGGTGCGCTTCGTCACTTAGGGTCACCTAACGAAGGCTCCCCTCAGTAACCTGCTGAAACAGGCTGTGACCTGCCAACATTCCCACCCGTCGGACCTGCGGACCCTGGGCCGGAAAACGGCTCGGCGACCCCGTGGAAAAAGCGGCGCTCAAGCGTCCGTCACGGGGACGCGACGAGGGCACGACGGGGAAAACCATAAAAACAATCAGCGCGGGGGCGGGGCGCGGGCGGGCGCCCGGGGGCGCGATCCGGCCGGTGCGGGGGCGCGACCGGGACGGTCCGGGCGCCCGCCTAGACTTCCCGGCATGCGTAGCGAGTCCGTCGTCCAGATCCAGGGCCTGGTCAAGCGGTACGGCTCCAAGACCGCCGTCGACGGCCTCGATCTCGACGTCGACCAGGGCCGGGTCACCGCCGTCCTCGGCCCCAACGGAGCCGGCAAGACCACCACCATCGAGACCTGCGAGGGCTACCGCCGCCCCGACGCGGGCACCGTGCGCGTCCTCGGGCTCGACCCCGTCGCCGACGCGCCCCGGCTCCGCGCCCGGGTCGGTGTCATGCTCCAGTCCGGCGGCGTCTACACCACGGCCCGCGCCGGCGACATGCTCCGCCATATGGCGAAGCTGCACGCCCACCCCCTCGACGTGGACTCCCTCATCGAGCGGCTCGGACTCGACGGCTGCGGCCGCACCCCCTTCCGCCGGCTCTCCGGCGGCCAGCAGCAGCGGCTCTCCCTGGCGATGGCCCTCGTCGGCCGGCCGGAACTGGTCTTCCTGGACGAGCCCACCGCCGGACTCGACCCACAGGCCCGCCGCGCCACCTGGGAACTCGTGCGCGAACTGCGCGCCGACGGCGTCTCCACCGTCCTCACCACCCACGCCATGGACGAGGCGGAGGAGCTGGCCGACGACATCGCCATCATCGACGCCGGCCGGGTCATCGCCCGGGGCACCCCCGAGCAGCTCTGCCGGGGCGGCGCCGAGAACACCCTGCGGTTCACCGGACGCCCGGGACTCGACCTCTCCTCCCTGCTCAAGGCCCTGCCCGACGGCAGCGGCGCCGACGAACCCGCCCCCGGCGGATACCGGATCACCGGCAGCGTCGACCCCCAGCTGCTGGCGACCGTCACCTCCTGGTGCGCGCAGCACGGAGTCATGCCCGACCGGATCTCGGTCGAGCGCCACACGCTGGAGGACGTCTTCCTGGAACTCACGGGCAAGGAGCTGCGCGGATGACCGCCGGTACGTTCACCCCCCGGCCGGGCGCGGCCCCGGTCGGGCGCATGATCGCGGCACAGACCGCGTTCGAGACGAAGATGCTGCTGCGCAACGGCGAACAGCTGCTGCTCACCATCGTCATCCCGTCGCTGCTGCTCGTCCTCTTCTCCACCGTCGACATCGTGGACACCGGCTCGAAGGAGCCCGTCGACTTCCTCGCCCCGGGGGTGCTCGCCCTCGCGGTGATGTCCACCGCCTTCACCGGCCAGGCCATCGCCACCGGCTTCGAGCGGCGGTACGGGGTCCTCAAGCGGCTCGGCGCCTCGCCGCTCCCCCGCTGGGGCCTGATGTGCGCGAAGACGCTGTCGGTGCTCATCACCGAACTGCTCCAGATAGCCCTGCTGACCGCGATCGCGCTGGCGCTCGGCTGGTCCCCGGCCGGTGACCCCTTCTCCGTCCTGCTGCTGCTCGCGCTCGGCACCGCAGCGTTCAGCGGACTGGGGCTGCTGATGGCCGGCACCCTGCGGGCCGAGGCGACGCTCGCCGCCGCCAACCTGGTCTTCCTGCTGCTGCTCATGGGCGGCGGGGTGATCGTGCCCCTGGACCGGTTCCCGGACGGGGCCGAGCAGGTGCTCTCCCTGCTGCCGATCTCCGCCCTCTCGGACGGGCTGCGCGACGTCCTCCAGGACGGGCAGTCGCTGCCCTGGGGCGCGCTGGGCCTGCTGACGGCCTGGGCGGTGGCCTCGCTCGCGGCGGCGGCCCGCTTCTTCCGCTGGGAGTGACCCGTCCCGGCCGCCGGGAGTTCCCCGTCCTTGGGGAGTTCCCCGGCCTCGGGGAGTGAGCGGCGCACGGCGCCGGAGTCTTCCCCGGCGGCCCGCACCCGCGCCAGTATGAGCCTGCGCAAGATCGGCCTTGGTGGGGCCGGTCCGCGCGCCCGGCGCAGGGAGGCCCGATGGAGCGCACCGCCGCACTGCGGCTGGACGCGGAGTGGACCAAGGTCAGGACCGGGCGGGCGGGAGTGCCGCCCGGTGAGCGCGAGCGGATGCTGCTCGACCTGATATCGGCCCTCACCCCGCACGCCACGAACGATCCCGACCTCACCGCCCGGCTGAGCCTGCGCTACGCGGACCTCGCCCGGCACCACTTCGACGCGGGCCGCCGGGCGAAGGCGCTGCGCGCGGTCGCCGAGGCGATCCGCCGTTGTGCCGGACCGGCCCGGCATGACGAGGAGCACGCCCGGTGGTACGCGCGGGCCCTGCTCAGCCAGGCCGTCTACCTCGCCGAACCGCTCAGCGACGAACTGGGGCTGCCGCGCTACGCCTTCCCGGAGCGGGGTGAGCGGCCGCCCGCCGGCGCCCGGGCGGACGGGCTCGCGGCGCTGGACGCGACCCGGCGGGCCCTGGCGGTCTGGGAGGGCCTGGACAGCGGCGATCCACGCAACCGCGAAGGACTCGCGCAGGCCCGCGCCTTCCTCGGCGACCGTCTGGAGGAGCTGGGCGACCCGGTGACGGCGGTGGCCTGGGCGGTGCGGGCGGAGCGGGAGTTCGAAGCCCTCCAGGAACAGGAACAGGAGCGAGGGCGGGGGCAGGGGCAGGGCACGGACACCACCGACGACACCGACGGCACCGACACCGCCGACGACCCGCTCCCCGGTATGGCCGGCTCCCGCCACGCGAACACGCTGGAGCACCTCTCCGACCAGCTCACCCGGCGGCTGCGGCGGTGCCGTTTCCAGGGCGGCCTGACCCGGCTGCGGGCCGAGGACCTGCTGCCCGAACGGCTGCTGCCGCTGGCGGTGGTGGCGGCACGGGTCGCGGGCGTCGCCCAGGGGACGATCGCCCGGGAGCTGCGGGTACCCCCCGCCGAGGTGGCCCGGATCCTGCGGGCCCACTGCTGGCGCGCGGTCTGGCGGTTCGACACCCGCGCCGCGCCGGACACCCCGTGGACCCCGATGCCGTACCCCTGGCGCGGCATGGACGCGGTCACCGACCGCAGCGCGGCCGAGGTGGCGGCGGAGCTGACGGACGCCCTGCTGACCGGGCCCGACCGGCCCGGGGAGGCCACGCACTGGCGGATCGCCGTCTGGTGGGAGGACGAGGGCCGCCCGGAGGGGGCGTGTTTCCGCCGTACCCACACGCCGCCGCACGGCCCCGGACTGCCCCCGGGGACGTACGCCGACGGCGGGCTCGCACCGCGCGGCACACCGCAACCGCCCCCCTAGTGAAAACATGCACAAGACCCGTCCTACGATGGAGCGCGTGCAGACCCCCCTCGCCCACATCGCCCGGCGCTGGACGCCCGCCCCCGCCACGGTCCGGCGGGCCGCGCTCTCCGCAGTCGTGATGACTGTCGTCATCATCGTCACCGGTGGCGCGGTCCGGCTGACCGGTTCCGGTCTCGGCTGCGACACCTGGCCCAAGTGCACGGACGACAGCCTCTTCGCCACACCCGAGCAGGGGCTGCACGGCGCGATCGAGTTCGGCAACCGGATGCTGACCTATGTGCTGTCGGCCGCCGTGGGCTGGGCGATCATCGCCGCCCGCTCCGAGAAGCCCCGGCGCCGCTCGCTCACCCGGATGGGCTGGGCGCAGTTCTGGATCGTCATGAGCAACGCGGTGCTGGGCGGCATCACCGTCTGGGCCGGTCTCAACCCCTGGACGGTGGCGGGCCACTTCCTCCTCGCGAACGCGCTGCTCACGGTGGCCGTGATGACCTGGCACCGCACGGGCGAGGGCGACGGGGCCGCCCGGCCCCGGGTGCCGCGCGCGGTCGGCCGGCTGGCGTGGGCCATCACCGTCGTCTCCGGTCTGCTGATCGTCCTGGGTACGGCGGTGACCGGCGCGGGCAAGCACGCCGGCGACAGCAGCGACATCGCCCGGATGCCGTGGGACTGGGCCAAGGCGGCGCAGCTGCACGCCGCGTCGGCGTGGGTGGTCTGCGCGCTCGCCGTCGCGATGTGGCTCGTCCTGCGGTCGGTGGCCGCGCCGGACGACATCCGGGCGCGCACCCGTGATCTGCTGATCGTGCTGCTGGCGCAGGGCGGGATCGGCTATCTCCAGTACTTCACCGGGGTCCCCGAGATCCTGGTGGGCGCGCACATGCTGGGCTCCGCGCTGATGTGGATCGCGGTGGTGCGGCTGCTGCTGAGCGTGCGCGAGCGCCCGGCGGCCCCGGCGGCCGAGATGCCCGCTCCGGCGGGCCCGGAGCTGTCCCGCGTCTGAGCCCTCCGGGCGCCGGTCCACCCCGAGCAGCCCGTGCTCGTACGCGTGCCCGGGTCGTCCCCGGGCCGACCGCCGCCCCAGGCCGATGACGACACCGGCGCGCTGCTCACCCCGGCGGGCCCTGAGCCGTCAGTCCGTAGACCCGGCGGGCGTTGCCCGCCGCGAGCAGCCCGGCGACCCGTTCGGCGTCCCGGGCCGACCAGGCCCCGTCCGCGACCCAGCCGCCGAGGACCCGGCCCACCGCCTCGCGGAACAGCCGGGCGGCCACGACGTGCAGCTCCGGCAGGCCCCGGGCGCCGCTGGAGAAGAGGAGCTTGCCGAAGGGGGCCAGTTCCAGGGTCTCGGCGAGCACGGCGGCGGCCCGTGCCCCGGTGGTGGCGAGCGCGGTGCCCAGATCCGCGTACACATGGGGGAAGAGCCCGGTGAGCCGGGCGGCGGCCCGGTGGTGCGGGGAGCCGTGGAGCAGGATCAGCGGGCCTCCGGCGCCCGCCGTCGCGGCGGCGAGGTCCGCGAGGGGCATCGGGTCCGCGTCGCCCAGGTGGAGCTGGACCGGGCGGCCGGAGCCGACGGCCGTCCACAGCGCGTGGCGTAACAGGACCGGGTCGGGGGTGTCCCCCGGGTGCCGGGCGGCGAGCCAGTGCCCGGCGGCCCGGCGTACCTCCCCGGGGCCGGGCGGCCCCGGCATCGTGGCGAGTTCGGCCCGTACCACCGCGGAGAAGGCGAAGGCCACGGCGGTCGCGGCGGCCGCGTGCACGGCCCCGGCGAGTCCCGAGAGGAGTTCGCCGACCGTGCCGGAGCGGTCGGCGACGGTCCTGAGCAGTGGTTCCAGCCGGACGATCTCATGGGTCTCGGCCGCTGCCATCGCCGCCAGCTCGGGCGGCGGGGTGAGATCCCCGGCCAGGCCCGTGTCGACCAGATGGACGCCGATGCCGCTGCCGCGCAGCAGCCGCCGGGCCGTCTCGGTCGCGCCCAGCTCGCGCCGCCGGGCGAGATAGCGGGCCGGGGCGCAGTGCGGCTCCAGACCGAGGAGCGGCGGGCACCAGCGGCGTACGGCGAACCCGGTCTGGGTGTCGAAGAAGGTGGTGCCGGGCGCGGGCGGGGCCCCCGTGGGGGAGAGCTGTGCCTCGAAGGTGCCGAGGCCCAGTTCGCTGCGGAGCACGCCGTGGCAGTGCTGGTCCACGAGGCTCGGTGTGTCGATCATCGGGGCTCCCCGGTCGGCGGCGACGGCGCGTGCGCGATCGTCAGCAGTGGTACCCCGCCCGGGTTTGGGTCACCCGTTGGAGGGGCCACCGACCTGGATGCCCGCCATCCGGGTCCACTCGTAGGGGCCGGTACGGACCTTGGCGGCCATCTCGCCGTCGAAGGCTTCCCTCAGGGTGAGTCCGGCCTTCTCGGCGGCGGCCGCCGCGATGTCGTGGGTGGGGGCGACCAGGTCGCCCCAGGCGCCGTCGGCGCCGACGAGGACGATCCGGGTGCCGGCCTGGCCGATGTACGCGAGCTGTCCCTCGGCGCCGCCGTGGGCCCCGGCGAACGCGGTGATCTCACGCGCCAGCCTGGCGGCCCTGCGCTCGGCGTGCTTGGTGTCTGCCATGATCGGATGCTACTCGCGGGTAGAGCCGGGGGCCATGGCCGGGGAGGGTGACGGCGGCCACGGCCCGGGGCACCGGGCGAGAAGGCGTCAGCGCAGGAAGGGGTCGACCGCCACGGCCACGAAGAGCAGCGACACATAGGTGATGGACCAGTGGAACAGGCGCATCTCCTTGAGCTTGCCGCCCGTCACACCCGCCTTGGCCCGGTTCTGGAGGGCGTGCGCCTCCCAGAGCCACCAGCCGCCGGCGGCCAGCGCGACCGTCGTGTAGAACCAGCCGGTGTAGCCCATCGGGGTGAGCAGCAGGGAGACGGCGACCATCACCCAGCTGTAGAGGACGATCTGGCGGGCGACCACCTTGTTGGAGGCGACGACCGGCAGCATCGGCACGCCCACCCGGGCGTAGTCCTCCTTGACCTTCATGGAGAGCGGCCAGTAGTGCGGCGGCGTCCAGAAGAAGATGACGAGGAAGAGGACGACGGCGGCCCAGGAGACCGAGTTCGTCACGGCCGACCAGCCGATGAGCACCGGCATACAGCCCGCGATGCCGCCCCAGACGATGTTCTGCGAGGTGCGCCGCTTGAGGATCATCGTATAGACGACGACGTAGAAGAGGAGCGCGCCGAGCGCCAGCCAGGCGGAGAGCCAGTTGACGGTGAGGCCGAACCAGAGGGTCGAGACCACCGCGAGGGAGAGGCCGAAGACCAGGCCTTCACGGGGCGAGATCAGGCCGGTGACCAGCGGGCGCTGCGAGGTGCGGTCCATCAGCGCGTCGATGTCGCGGTCGATGTACATGTTGAGCGCGTTGGCGCCGCCAGCGGAGAGATAGCCGCCGAAGCAGGTCGCGAGGACCAGGGTGAGGTCCGGTACCCCTTGCGCGGCGAGGAACATCACCGGCACTGTGGTGATGAGCAGCAGTTCGATGATCCGCGGCTTGGTCAGCGCCACGAACCCCATGACGCGAGCGCCGAACGACCGGCGGCCGGGGCTCGTCCCGAGTTCCCCCGCGGCCCCGTGGGTATGAGAGATGTCCCCACCCACTGGACGGGATTCGACGGCCGTCACGCACACCCCTGACAGAGACTCCAGCAAGTCCTGGCCGCATGCGGACATACATGAAGGCCCGGTTAATGACTTGCGCGTACGACGCCACTGTAGAGGCTGCCCCCGTGTCGCTCCGCACGGGGGTGGGGTCGTGTTGAGCGGCGGTCCGCGGCCCCGGGGACCACTGTCGCGGAGGGGCCGTGCGCCGTGTCGCGGGTAGGCTCGACAACGCCCGGTGGCTCCTTGCGCCGCCGGGAAACACGACATGGAGCATGTGGAGAGGAGCCCTGACCCAGGGTGAGCACCGAGCCGACCACCACAGACCTCGACTGGACCGATCTGGACCAGCGGGCCGTCGATACCGCCCGCGTCCTGGCCATGGATTCCGTACAGAAGGTCGGCAACGGCCACCCCGGTACGGCCATGAGCCTGGCCCCCGCCGCGTATGTGCTCTTCCAGAAGCTCATGCGCCACGACCCCGCCGACGCGGACTGGACCGGCCGTGACCGTTTCGTCCTGTCCGCCGGCCACTCGTCACTGACGCTCTACATCCAGCTCTACCTGGCCGGGTACGGCCTGGAGCTGGACGATCTGAAGGCGTTCCGCACCTGGGGTTCGAAGACCCCCGGCCACCCGGAGTACGGCCACACCACGGGGGTGGAGACGACCACCGGGCCGCTGGGCCAGGGTGTCGCCAACGCCGTGGGCATGGCGATGGCCGCCCGCTACGAGCGCGGCCTGTTCGACCCGGAGGCGCCGGCGGGCACCTCGCCGTTCGACCACACCATCTGGGCCATCGCCGGTGACGGCTGCCTCCAGGAGGGCATCTCGGCCGAGGCGTCGTCGCTCGCCGGGCACCAGAAGCTGGGCAATCTGGTGCTGCTGTGGGACGACAACCACATCTCGATCGAGGGCGACACGGAGACGGCCGTCTCCGAGGACACCCTGGGGCGGTACGAGGCGTACGGCTGGCACGTCCAGCGGGTGGAGCAGCAGGCCAACGGCGACCTGGACCCGGCGGGTCTGTACCGGGCGCTGAAGGCGGCGCGGGAGGAGACGGAGCGTCCCTCCTTCATCGCCGCGCGCTCCATCATCGCCTGGCCCGCGCCGCACGCGCAGAACACCGAGGCCGCGCACGGCTCGGCGCTGGGCGACGAGGAGGTCGCGGCCACCAAGCGGGTGCTGGGCTTCGACGTGGAGCAGAGCTTCGAGGTCTCCGACGAGGTCATCGGGCACACCCGGCAGGCGCTGGACCGGGGCCGTGAGGCCAAGGGCGAGTGGGAGAAGACCTTCGCCGCCTGGCGCACCGCCAATCCGGAGCGCGCCGCCACGTTCGACCGGATCCGCGCGGGCGAGCTGCCGGCGGGCTGGGAGGAGAAGCTGCCGGAGTTCGAGCCGGGCAAGGGCGTCGCCACGCGTGCCGCCTCCGGCAAGGTCCTCCAGGCGCTGGGCGCGGTGGTGCCCGAGCTGTGGGGCGGCTCCGCCGACCTGGCCGGCTCGAACAACACCACCATCGACAAGACGTCGTCGTTCCTGCCGGTGGGCAACCCGCTGCCCGAGGCCGACCCGTACGGGCGCACCGTCCACTACGGCATCCGCGAGCACTCGATGGCCGCGGTCATGAACGGCATCGCGCTGCACGGCAACACGCGCATCTACGGCGGCACCTTCCTGGTGTTCTCGGACTACATGCGCAACGCGGTGCGGCTGTCGGCGCTGATGCACCTGCCGGTGACGTACGTGTGGACGCACGACTCGATCGGTCTGGGCGAGGACGGCCCGACCCACCAGCCGGTGGAGCACCTGGCGTCGCTGCGGGCCATCCCGGGGCTGAACATCGTCCGTCCGGCGGATGCCAACGAGACGGCGATCGCCTGGCGCGAGATCCTCAAGCGGTACACCAAGAAGTTCGGAGTGGGTGCCCCGCACGGGCTGGCGCTGACGCGTCAGGGCGTGCCGACCTACGCGCGCAACGAGGACGCGGCACGCGGCGGGTACGTGCTGTTCGAGGCCGACGGCGGAGCGCCGGAGGTCGTGCTGATCGGTACCGGTTCGGAGGTGCAGCTCGCCGTCGAGGCGCGGGAGCGGCTCCAGGCCGAGGGCGTGCCCACGCGGGTGGTCTCGATGCCGTCGGTGGAGTGGTTCGAGGAGCAGGACCAGGAGTACCGGGACGCGGTGCTGCCGCCGGCCGTCAGGGCGCGGGTCGCGGTCGAGGCCGGCATCGGGCTGACCTGGCACCGGTACACCGGGGACGCGGGCCGCATCGTCTCGCTGGAGCACTTCGGTGCCTCGGCCGACGGGAAGGTCCTCTTCCGCGAGTTCGGCTTCACCGCCGACGCCGTCGCCGCCGCCGCCCGGGAATCTCTGGCCGCCGCAGCGCGCTGACGCTGAACAGCCGATACATCCACGCATACATGTTCCAGCAGGAGATGCAGACTCTTATGACAGACGCACTCAAGCGCCTCTCCGACGAGGGCGTCGCGATCTGGCTCGACGACCTGTCGCGCAAGCGGATCACCTCGGGCAATCTGGCCGAGCTGATCGACCAGCAGCATGTGGTCGGTGTGACGACCAACCCGTCGATCTTCCAGAAGGCGATCTCCGGCGGCGACGGCTACGAGCAGCAGCTCACCGAGCTGGCGACCCGCAGGGTCACGGTCGACGAGGCCATTCGCATGATCACCACGGCGGACGTCCGGGACGCCGCCGACATCCTGCGGCCGGTCTTCGACGCGACCGGCGGCCTGGACGGCCGGGTCTCGATCGAGGTCGACCCCCGGCTCGCCCACCACACGGCGGCGACGGTGGCCGAGGCCAAGCAGCTGGCCTGGCTGGTGGACCGCCCCAACACCCTGATCAAGATCCCGGCGACCAAGGCCGGTCTGCCGGCCATCACCGAGACCATCGGCCTGGGCATCAGCGTCAATGTGACGCTGATCTTCTCGCTGGAGCGCTACCGCGCGGTGATGGACGCCTACCTGGCCGGTCTGGAGAAGGCCAAGGAGCGCGGGCTCGACCTCTCGAAGATCCACTCGGTGGCGTCCTTCTTCGTCTCCCGGGTGGACACGGAGATCGACAAGCGCATCGACGCCCTGGGCACCGACGAGGCGAAGGCCGCGCGCGGCAAGGCCGGTCTGGCCAACGCCCGGCTGGCCTACGAGGCGTACGAGGAGGTCTTCTCATCGGAGCGCTGGGCCCCTCTGGACCGGGCGGGTGCCAACCGCCAGCGTCCGCTGTGGGCGTCGACCGGTGTGAAGGACCCGGCGTACAAGGACACCCTGTACGTGGACGAGCTGGTGGCCCCGGGCACGGTCAACACCATGCCGGAGGGCACCCTCCAGGCCACCGCCGACCACGGTGTGATCACCGGTGACACGGTGCGCGGCACGTACGAGCAGTCGCGTGCGGAGCTGGCGGCCGTC
This sequence comes from Streptomyces yaizuensis, assembly GCF_034961445.1. NCBI lineage: Bacteria > Bacillati > Actinomycetota > Actinomycetes > Kitasatosporales > Streptomycetaceae > Streptomyces > Streptomyces yaizuensis. Next base: position 118,994 of record NZ_BSBI01000015.1, on the reverse strand, counting down.
GAGGCCCTCGGCATCGCGTACGACGAGGTCGTGCAGCTGCTGGAGGACGAGGGCGTCGAGAAGTTCGAGGCGTCCTGGAACGATCTGCTCAAGTCGACCGAGGCGGAGCTCAAGCGCCTCGCCCCTTCGGAGGGCTGAACCACCTTGTCCGGTACTGGCGAAGCCAACCCGCTTCGTGACGCCGCAGACCGACGGCTCCCGCGCATCGCGGGGCCGTCGGGCCTGGTGATCTTCGGTGTCACCGGCGATCTCTCCCGCAAGAAGCTGATGCCCGCGGTCTACGACCTGGCCAACCGCGGTCTGCTGCCCCCAGGTTTCTCCCTCATCGGTTTCGCCCGCCGTGAATGGCAGGACGAGGACTTCGCCCAGGAGGTGTACGAGGCCGTCAAGGAGCACGCCCGTACCCCCTTCCGGGAGGAGGTCTGGCAGCAGCTCAACCAGGGGATGCGTTTCGTCCAGGGCGACTTCGACGACGACGACGCCTTCGAGACCCTGAAGAAGACCATCACCGAGCTGGACCAGGCCCAGGGCACGGGCGGCAACTTCGCCTTCTACCTCTCGGTGCCGCCGAAGTTCTTCCCCAAGGTCGTCCAGCAGCTCAAGAAGCACGGACTGGCCGAGAAGGAAGGTTCCTGGCGCCGCGCGGTCATCGAGAAGCCGTTCGGGCACGACCTGGCGTCCGCCAAGGAGCTGAACCAGGTCGTCCATGAGGTCTTCCCCTCGAACGAGGTCTTCCGGATCGACCACTACCTGGGCAAGGAGACCGTCCAGAACATCCTGGCGCTCCGGTTCGCCAACACCCTCTTCGAGCCGATCTGGAACCGGTCCTACGTCGACCATGTCCAGATCACCATGGCCGAGGACATCGGCATCGGCGGCCGGGCCGGGTACTACGACGGCATCGGCGCCGCCCGCGACGTCATCCAGAACCATCTGCTCCAGCTGCTGGCGCTGACCGCGATGGAGGAGCCCGCCTCCTTTGACGCGGACGCGCTCGCGGCGGAGAAGGTCAAGGTCCTGGGCGCGGTGCGGCTCCCGGCCGACCTGGGCGAGACCACCGTGCGCGGGCAGTACGCGGCCGGGTGGCAGGGCGGCGAGAAGGCCGTCGGCTACCTCCAGGAGGAGGGCATCGACCCGTCCTCCAAGACCGACACGTACGCCGCCATCAAGCTGGGGATCGACAACCGGCGCTGGGCCGGGGTGCCGTTCTATCTGCGGACGGGCAAGCGTCTGGGCCGCCGGGTCACCGAGATCGCGGTGGTCTTCCAGCGGGCGCCGCACTCCCCCTTCGACCACACCGCGACCGAGGAGCTGGGGCAGAACGCCCTGGTCATCCGGGTCCAGCCGGACGAGGGCGTGACCCTGCGCTTCGGCTCCAAGGTCCCGGGCACCTCGATGGAGGTGCGGGACGTGTCGATGGACTTCGCCTACGGCGAGTCCTTCACGGAGTCCAGCCCGGAGGCGTACGAGCGGCTCATCCTCGATGTGCTGCTCGGCGACTCCAACCTCTTCCCCCGGGTGGAGGAGGTGGAGCTGTCCTGGAAGATCCTCGACCCGATCGAGGCCTTCTGGGAGAAGAACGGCAAGCCCGCGCAGTACGCGTCGGGGACCTGGGGCCCCATCGAGGCGGACGAAATGCTCGCACGAGACGGACGGAGCTGGCGTCGGCCATGAAGATCGACCTTACGGACACCACCTCCAGCAAGATCAACAAGGCGTTGGTGCAGGGGCGCCGGGCGATCGGCACCCCCGCCGTCGGCATGGTCCTCACGCTGGTCATCGTCACGGACGAGGAGAACGCGTACGACGCCCTGAAGGCGGCCAACGACGCGTCCCGCGAGCACCCCTCGCGCACCCTCGTGGTCATCAAGCGGGTCTCGCGCACCCCCCGGGCCCGGGCGCAGGCCCGCCTGGACGCCGAGGTCCGCGTCGGCGCCGAGGCCGGCACCGGCGAGACGGTGATCCTGCGGCTGTACGGGGAGGTCAGCGAGCACGCCCAGTCGGTCGTGCTGCCGCTGCTGCTGCCCGACGCGCCGGTCGTCGTCTGGTGGCCGGTGAACGCGCCGCTGGACCCGGCGAAGGACCCGCTGGGCGCGCTCGCCCAGCGCCGGGTGACCGACACCTACGCCTCCGAGCAGCCGATCCGCGAACTGTCGGCGCGCGCCGAGGCGTACACCCCCGGCGACACGGACCTGTCCTGGACCCGGATCACGCCCTGGCGCTCGATGCTCGCCGCCGCGCTGGACCAGGTGACGTGCCGGGTCAACGCGGTCGAGGTGGAGGGCGAGGAGTTCAACCCGAGCGTGGAGCTGCTGGCCATGTGGCTGGCGGACCGCCTCGGCGTGCCGGTGTCGCGGGCCCTGTCCGCGGGGCCGGGGCTGACCGCCGTACGGCTGGAGACCAACTGCGGCCCGATCGTCCTGGACCGGGCGGACGGTTCGCTGGCGAACCTCTCCATCCAGGGGCAGCCGGACCGCGCGGTGGCGCTCAAGCGGCGCGAGACCGCCGAGCTGATCGCGGAGGAACTGCGCCGGCTCGACCCGGACGACACCTACGCCTCGGCCCTGCGGTACGGGGTGGACCGGCTCAACGAGGCGGACCCGGTCTCCCCGGCGCCCGCAGCGCCCGAGCCGGTCGCCGACGCGGCGGCCGACGACGCCGGGGCCCCGGCGAAGAAGGCCGCGAAGAAGGCCCCGGCCAAGAGGGCGGCGACCGCGTGAGCACCCCCCAGCTGGTGGTCCACCGGGACAAGGAGCTGATGGCGCAGGCCGCGGCGGCCCGGCTGATCACCCGGATCGTGGACGCGCAGTCCGCGCGGGGCTCGGCCTCGGTGGTCCTGACGGGCGGGCGCAACGGCAACGCGCTGCTGGCCGCCCTCGGGACCTCCCCGGCCCGGGACGCCGTCGACTGGCAGCGGCTCGACCTGTGGTGGGGCGACGAACGGTTCCTGCCGGACGGCGACCCCGAGCGCAACGCGACGCAGGCCCGCGAGGCGCTGCTCGACAGCGTTCCGGTGGATCCGGCACGGGTGCATGTGATGCCCGCGTCGGACGGGGTGTACGGCGGGACCACCGGCGACGCCGACGCGGCGGCCGCCGCGTACGCGGCCGAGCTGGCCGCGGCGGCGGGCCCGGAGGACCACGGCCCGGTGCCGGTCTTCGATGTCCTGCTGCTGGGCGTCGGCCCGGACACCCATGTGGCCTCGCTCTTCCCCGAGCTGCCGGCGGTCCGGGAGACCGAGCGCACGGTGGTCGGGGTGCACGGAGCGCCCAAGCCGCCGCCGACCCGGATCTCCCTGACGCTGCCGGCGATCCGCGCGGCGCGCGAGGTCTGGCTGCTGGCGGCCGGCGAGGACAAGGCGAAGGCCGTGGCGATCGCGCTCTCGGGCGCGGGCGAGATCCAGGCCCCGGCGGCGGGCGCGCGCGGCCGCAGCCGCACGCTGTGGCTGCTGGACGCGGCCGCCGCGAGCGAACTGCCGCGCGGGCTCTACCCTCCGGCGTCCGCCTGAGCGACACCCGAAGGGGCCCGGTACGCCGTCAGTGGCGTGCCGGGCCCCTTCGTACGCCCGGGGGACGGCGGGTCAGAGCTGCTTCTGCCCCGCCTCGATCCGGGTGATGGCGGTGCGCACGGCCGTCACGAAGGGCGTGAAGTTGACGCTCGGGTTGGAGGGCCGCAGGGCCCGGGTGAAGCACCCCTCCTCGATCTCCTCGATCAGGTACCGCTTGAACGTCTGGTTGAGGCCGCCGACGACCACGGCAAGTTCGGTTTCGGCGACCCCCGCGGCCTTCTCGGTACAGCCGTGGATGCTGAGCGCGTTCAAGTTGCCGCCCGCTATGGACAGGGCGATGGGGTCGTCGCAGCCCGACGAGGTGACGTGCAGCGTGCTGTGGTTGTCCCCGGTGAGGAGCCCCTCGAACATCCAGTAGTCGTAGACGGGGGCGTTCGCGGCGACGGGTTCGAGCGGGCTGTCGGCACGGTAGCCGGCGACGGCGAGAGCGATCTCGGAGGTACCGGCCTCGATGCCACCGCCGTGCGGCGCCAGCACCGAGGTGCGGGGGAAGTCGAACTTCTCGCTGAGCGAGTTGTCGAGATGTCCGTGGCGCTTGTAGCGGCGGGCGAAAGTACCGTCCCGCTCCCCGTTCGGGTACTTGGTGTACAGCTCGGTGTACGTGGTGGGCCCGGTGGGCGTGGTGTTCAGGCGCGGGGCGCGGGGCGCGGCGGTGGCTCCAGGAACGGCGCCAGCAGCCCCGGCACCGCGTCCGCCGCGAACGCCAGCCCCTCGCCCGCGTCCGCGTCGCGCACCGCGTACCCCCCGGCCCCGGCGGCCGTCGTCGCCGTCAGCGTGAGCACCCCCGCGCGGCGCTGGAAGACGGACTGGCGGATCACCCAGCCGATGACCCCGTCCCGCCGGAGCACCACGGTGGAACGGCGGAAGGTGCCGGAGCGTACGAGCAGGAACGCGCCGTCGGCGCCGTGCCCGAGGGAGCGGTACGCGTCCAGGGCGAGGAGCACGGCCAGGGGCAGCGCCACCAGTGCGAGCGCCCCGGCGGTCCACAGGAGGACGGGGGTGAGCCAGAGACCGAGGGCGGCGAGCGCGGCGAGGGGGACCAGGACGGCCGAGAGCGCCCAGCGCAGCCGGCGGTCACGGGCCGCCCGGGGGTGCGCGGTCAGCGGCAGGGCCGTGGGGGCGGCCGGCTCCCGCAGCACCCGGGCGGCGACGGCCTCGGCGACGGCCCGGGGCGCGGCGGGCAGCAGGACATGCAGATCGGCGGTCTCGTCGTCGCTCCCGCCGCCCACGCCGACGGCGACCGCGTCCACCCGGGCGGCGCCCGCGAGCCGTACGCCCAGCGGCTCGACGAGTTCGACGCCGCGCAGCCGGTTCTCCTCCAGGGATATCGACCGGGTGGTGAACAGCCCCCGCCGGACCCGGAGGGTGCCGCCGGGTTCGCGCTCCAGCCGGTGGTGCCACCACATCTCGACCCAGAGGCCGAGGGAGCCGACGACTCCGGCGAGGAGGGCCGCCAGCAGGAGCACCAGCACCATGGTGAGGACGGAGGTGCCCCGGAAGAGGTCGCCGACCCGTTCGATGACCTCGCCCTGTTGGCCGAACCAGTCGCTGACCTGCATGACCGCGCCGGCCGCCGCGAAGCCCAGGGTCGGGGCGACGAAGGAGAGCGGGGCGTAGCGGATCCACCGGGGGTCCAGGGCGGCGAGCGGGCCCTCGTGGTCGGCGCCGGGTACGGCGGCCCCGCCGCGGCCCAGCAGCTCGCGGCGGAGCCTTTCGCCCTCGGCGCGGGAGACCGGGTTCAGCTCCAGGGTGGGTGTGCCGCTGCCGGCCCGTTCCCCGGTGCCGATCCGGACCTTGACCAGGCCGAGGAGGCGGAGCAGCGGGTGGGCGGAGAGGTCGACCGTACGGATCCGTTCGCGGGCCAGGGAGCGCCGGTTGACCAGGAGGATGCCGCTGTGCAGCTCGACCACGCCGGGTCCGGCGCGGTAGCGGGTCCGGCGCAGCCGGAGGGCTTCGGCGGCGGCCCCGCCGAGGATCAGCAGGACCGCGCCGGTCAGCAGCAGGGCCAGGGTGGTGGCGGGGCCGCCGACCCAGCGGGTGTCCAGGAGGAGCAGGGCGACGGGGGGACAGACACCGGCGGCCACGGAGGTCATGACGGCCCCGGCGACCAGGGGGGCGCGCCCGTCCAGCCGCCGCCAGCCCTCATCGGCTTCGGCGGCGTCGGGTGCTTCGGGCCCGGCGGCGCTCATGTGGCGTCGCCGGGGGTCGCCCGCGTGATCCGGGTGAGCCGGCGCGCCAGCTCGTCGGCCACCTCGTGGTCCAGTCCCTCGACGGTGACGGCGCCCTTGGAGGAGGCGGTGGTGACGACGACCGTGGCCAGCCGGAACCGCCGCTCCAGCGGGCCCTGGCGGGTGTCGACGGTCTGGATCCGGGACATCGGCGCGATCCGCCACTCCTGCCAGAACGCCCCGGACCGTACGTGGACGGCCTCGTCGGTGACCTCCCAGCGGTGCACCCGGTAGCGCCAGCGGGGGACGGCCAGGGCCACGAGGAGACCGAGGGCGGCGACGGCCGCGGCGAGGACCGCGAGCCAGGTCCGCGCGGGGCCGATCAGCCAGCCCAGGGCCGCGAGGACGCCGGCGAGCGCGGTGGTGACGGTCAGGGACCGGGTCGTCCACCAGGCGACGACCCGCCGGTCGAGGGCGTTGGCGGGCGCCCGGAGCCGTACCGCCGTCCCCTGCTCCCCCTTCTCCCTCTGTGGCACGGTCGTCTCCGGTATGCCCGCCGTTCCCATGGGCCCGTCCCCCGCCGTCGTCATGTCCCGTCCCGTTCCCGTCCCTCTGGGACTGCCGGCTCAGCGCCCGCGCAGGGCGCGGTAGGCGGTGGCGAGCGCGGCGGTCGAGCTGTCCAACTCTTCGGTGTGCCCGACCTCCCCGGTGAGTACGGGCTCGATCTTCCGGGCGAGCACCTTGCCCAGTTCGACACCCCACTGGTCGAAGGAGTCGATGTCCCAGACGGCGCCCTGGACGAACACCTTGTGCTCGTAGAGGGCGATCAGCTGGCCGAGGACGGAGGGCGTCAGCCCGTCGGCGAGGATCGTGGTGGTCGGGTGGTTGCCGTGGAAGGTCCGGTGCGGCACCAGCTCCTCCGCCACCCCCTCGGCCCGTACCTCGTCGGCGGTCTTCCCGAAGGCCAGTGCCTGGGTCTGGGCGAAGAAGTTGGCCATCAGCAGATCGTGCTGGGCCGCGAGAGCGGGGGGCAGCGCGGCGACCGGGCGGCCGAAGCCGATGAAGTCGGCCGGGATGACCTTGGTCCCCTGGTGGATCAGCTGGTAGTAGGCGTGCTGGCCATTGGTGCCGGGCGTGCCCCAGACCACCGGGCCGGTCTGCCACTCGACCGGCTGCCCGTCACGGGTCACGGACTTGCCGTTGGACTCCATGTCGAGCTGCTGGAGATAGGCGGTGAACCTGCTCAGATAGTGCGAGTACGGCAGCACCGCGTGCGACTGCGCGTCGAAGAACGCCCCGTACCAGATCCCGAGCAGCCCCAGCAGCAGCGGGGCGTTGTCCTCGGCGGGCGCGGTCCTGAAGTGCTCGTCGACGAGGTGGAAGCCCTCCAGCAGCTCCCGGAAGTGCTCCGGGCCGATCGCGATCATCAGCGAGAGCCCGATGGCGGAGTCGAACGAGTAGCGCCCGCCGACCCAGTCCCAGAACTCGAACATGTTCGCCGTGTCGATGCCGAAGTCGGCGACCTTCTCCGCGTTGGTGGAGAGGGCCACGAAGTGCCGGGCCACGGCCTCCTGACCCGCGTTCAGACCGGTGAGCAGCCAGTCGCGGGCGGAGGTGGCGTTGGTGACGGTCTCGATCGTGGTGAAGGTCTTGGACGCGACGACGAACAGGGTCTCCGCCGGGTCCAGGCCGCGCAGCGCCTCGTACAGATCGGCGCCGTCCACGTTGGAGACGAAGCGGACGGTCAGCTCGCGCGCGGCCCAGGGGCGCAGCACCTCGTACGCCATCGCCGGACCGAGGTCGGAGCCGCCGATACCGATGTTGACGACATTGCGGATCGGCCGGCCGGTGTGACCGGTCCACTCGCCGGTGCGGACCCGCTCGGAGAAGCCGGCCATCCGGTCCAGGACCCGGTGGACGCCGGGGACCACGTTCTCGCCGTCGACCTCGATCACGGCGCTCCGGGGGGCGCGCAGCGCGGTGTGCAGGACGGCGCGGTCCTCGGTGGTGTTGATCTTGTCACCGCGGAACATGGCGTCCCGCAGTCCGGCCACGTCCGTCGCCCGCGCCAGTGCGCGCAGCAGCGTCAGCGTCTCCTCGGTGACCAGGTTCTTGGAGTAGTCGATCCGCAGGTCACCGACCCGGAGGGTGTAGTCGCCGCCGCGCTGCGGGTCGGCGGCGAACAGGTCCCGCAGATGGGTCTGCCCCAGCCGCTCGCGGTGGTTGCCCAGCGCGATCCACTCGGGCAACTGGTGGAGCCTGGTACGGCCGCCTGTGTTCACTCGGACATCAGCTCACTTCTTGTCGTCACTGCCCTGCCGGCCCGTCGTCCCCAACCTAATTGATCAGAAGGGGCGACGAGGTGAGCCGGGGGCGGCGTCGGCTGAGAGCGAAGCGGGAATAGTCCGGCGGGCACGGCGCGGTGGCCGAAAGAGCGCGACACGACGGCGAAAGCCCGCGACCCGACGGCGAAAAGCGTCCGGCCGGGCACCGCGAGGGTGCCCGGCCGGAGCCCAATGATTAGATCTCGCCCCGCAGTTTCGCCAGGGCCTCGGCGAGAATCGCCTCGCCGTCCGCGTCGCTGCGCCGTTCCCGTACGTACGCGAGATGCGTCTTGTACGGCTCGGTGCGCGGCGGGTCCGGCGGATTGTCCCGGTCCTGTCCGGCCGGGAATCCACAGCGCGGGCAGTCCCAGGTGTCCGGGACCTGTGCATCGCTGGCGAAGCTCGGCTGTGTCTCGTGCCCGTTGGAGCACCAGAAGGAGATGCGCAGACGTGGCGCGGACTCGCCGCGCTCGGCCTCGCCCATCGGCCCCGCCCCGACCCGGCTTCCCCGGATCGCGTTGCCACTTGCCACGGTCGTAACTCCCTGCGTGATGGTGCTGTACGGCGTCTCACAGCGGCCGGGCCGCGGTGCCCCAGTCTACGTAAGGCCCAACGCTCGTCCAGGGATTGGAGTTACCTCCTCCGGACGGGAACGACTGCGGGTGACTAGTCCAGCTTCATCATCAGGCCGAGCGCGACGATGCAGGCGAACCAGAGCAGACCGACCACGACGGTGATCCGGTCGAGGTTGCGCTCGGCGACCGAGGAGCCACCGACGGACGACTGCATGCCGCCGCCGAACATGTCGGAGAGGCCGCCGCCCTTCCCCTTGTGCATCAGCACGAGCAGCATCAGCAGCAGGCTGAAGACGATCAGGGCGATCGAGAACCCCATAACCACGGCTGGACCCTACTTCCTGGCAATTCTGATCGGAACATCTATCGGATGGCCGTCCATGGACGACGGGGGCCGGACGGTACACCGCCCCGGCCCCCGCAAGGGTACGACGGATCCGCCCTACCGCATACTCACTGGTCGCGGAAGCGGACGATCCTGACGAACTCGTCGGCGTCCAGCGCGGCACCGCCGACGAGGGCGCCGTCCACATCGGGCTGGGCCATGATCGCGGCGACGTTCCCGCCCTTGACCGAGCCGCCGTACTGGATCCGGACCCCGTCGGCCAGCTCCTGGGAGTACAGCTCGGCGAGCCGGGCGCGGATCGCCCCGCAGACCTCCTGGGCGTCCTCGGGGGTGGCGACCTCGCCGGTGCCGATCGCCCAGACGGGTTCGTACGCGATCACAATGGACTCGGCCTGCTCGGCCGGGAGGTCCTTCAGGGCGCCGTCGAGCTGGGCGAGCGTGTACGCGACCTGCTGCCCGGCCTTGCGGATGTCCAGGCCCTCGCCGACGCAGAGGATCGGGGTGATCCCGTGCCCGAAGGCGGCCTTCACCTTGGCGTTGCAGATCTCGTCCGTCTCACCGTGGTACTGGCGGCGCTCGGAGTGGCCGACGGCCACGTAGGAGCACTTCAGCTTGGCGAGCATGGCGCCGGAGATCTCGCCGGTGTAGGCACCGGACTCATGGGCGGAGATGTCCTGCGCCCCGTACTTGATCTTGAACTTGTCGCCCTCGACCAGGGTCTGGACGGACCGCAGGTCGGTGAAGGGCACGAGGACGGCGACCTCGACGGCCGCGTAGTCCTTGTCGGTCAGCGCGAAGGCGATCTTCTGGGCGTGGGCGATGGCCTCAAGGTGGTTGAGGTTCATCTTCCAGTTGCCCGCCATCAGCGGGGTACGAGTGGTCATGGAAAGTCAGTCCTCCAGTGCGGCGAGCCCGGGAAGCGTCTTGCCTTCGAGATATTCGAGGCTGGCGCCGCCGCCGGTCGAAATATGGCCGAATGCCTTCTCGTCGAAGCCCAGGATCCGCACCGCGGCGGCGGAGTCCCCACCGCCGACGACGCTGAAGGCCGGGGAGTCGACGAGCGCCTGGGCCACGGCCTGGGTGCCCTCGGCGAAGTCGGGGTGCTCGAAGACGCCCATCGGCCCGTTCCAGAAGACGGTGGCCGAGTCGGCGATCTTGGAAGCGAACAGCTCACGGGTCTTCGGGCCGATGTCCAGGCCCTCCTGGTCGGCCGGGATCGCGTCCGCGGCGACGACCGCCGGGTTCGCCGGGGCCTTGGTCTTCAGGTCCGGGAACTCCGGCGCGACGAGGACGTCGACGGGGAGCACCAGCTCCACGCCCCGCTCCCGCGCCTGGCGCAGATAGGTCTCACAGGCGCCGACCTGGTCCTCCTGAAGGAGGGAGATGCCGACCTCGTGGCCCTGGGTCTTGAGGAAGGTGTAGGCCATGCCGCCGCCGATCAGGATGCGGTCGGCCTTCTGGAGCAGGTGGTCGATCACGCCCAGCTTGTCGGAGACCTTGGCACCGCCGAGGACGACGGTGTAGGGGCGCTGGACGTCCTCGGTGAGCTTCCGCAGGACCTCGACCTCGGTGGCGATCAGATATCCGGCGGCGTGCGGCAGCTTCCCGGGCAGGTCCCAGACGGAGGCGTGCTTGCGGTGGACGGCGCCGAAGCCGTCCCCGACGTAGAGGTCGGCGAGGGCGGCCAGCTCGTCGGCGAAGGCGTCCCGCTCGGCGTCGTCCTTGCTGGTCTCACCGGGGTTGAAGCGCAGGTTCTCCAGGACGGCGACCTGCCCGTCGGTCAGGCCCGCGACCGTGGCCCGCGCCGACTCCCCGACCGTGTCGGTGGCGAAGGCGACATCGGCCCCGAGCAGCTCGCCCAGCCGGGCGGCGGCGGGCGCCAGCGAGAAGGCCGGGTCCGGGGCGCCCTTGGGGCGGCCCAGGTGGGAGGCGACGACGACCCGCGCGCCCGCCTCGGCGAGCGCGGCGACGGTCGGGACGACCGCGCGGATCCGGCCGTCGTCGGTGATGGTGGTGCCGTCGAGCGGCACATTGAGGTCGGCACGGACGAATACCCGCTTGCCGGCGACCCCTTCGGCAAGAAGCTGGTCGATCGTCTTCATGGACGGGACTCCTCGGAGGGCTTGGCTGAGACGCGCGAGAGGGCCCGGCCGGCGCCGCGGTGCGCCGTCCGAGCCCCGTCGCTCACTTCACAGAGCTGATCAGAACCGTACTGCCTGGATCCGTACTGGTCGGACCGTGGTGCCGGACCGGTACTGGTCAGACCGTGGTGTGCAGGCCTGGATGTCAGGCCGCTGTGTCAGGCCGCTGTGTCAGGCCGTGGTGCTCAGAGCTGGTTGCCGACGAAGACGGTCAGGTCGACCAGACGGTTGGAGTAGCCCCACTCGTTGTCGTACCAGCCGAGGATCTTCACCGAGTTGCCCTCCTGGACCATGGTCAGGGAGGAGTCGAAGGTGCAGGAGGCGGGGTCGCCCACGATGTCCGAGGAGACGATCGGGTCCTCGGTGTAGGAGAGGTAGCCCGCCAGCTCGCCCTCGGAGGCCTTCTTGAACGCGGCGTTGACCTCGTCCTTGGTGACCTCGCGGCTCAGCTCGACCACCAGGTCGGTGGCGGAGCCGGTGGGGACCGGGACGCGCATGGCGATGCCGTCCAGCTTGCCCTTGAGCTGCGGGAGGACCAGCGCGGTGGCCTTGGCGGCACCGGTGGTGGTCGGGATGATGTTCTCCGCGGCGGCGCGGGCGCGGCGCAGGTCGGAGTGGGGGAAGTCCAGGATGCGCTGGTCGTTCGTGTAGGCGTGGACCGTGGTCATCAGACCGCGGACGATGCCGAAGTTCTCGTCCAGCACCTTCGCCATCGGCGCCACACAGTTGGTGGTGCAGGAGGCGTTGGAGATGATGTTGTGCTGGGCCGGGTCGTACTGGTCCTGGTTGACGCCCATGACGAGGGTGATGTCCTCGTCCTTGGCGGGGGCCGAGATCAGGACCTTCTTGGCGCCGCCGGCCAGGTGCTTCTCGGCGTCGGCCTTCTTGGTGAAGATGCCGGTCGACTCGATCACGATGTCGACGCCCAGCTCACCCCACGGGATGTCGGCCGGGTTGCGCTCGGACAGCACCTTGATGGTGTGACCGTCGACGGTGATGGTGTCCTCGGTGTGCGTCACCTCCGCCTTCAGGCGGCCGAGGATGGTGTCGTACTTCAGCAGGTGGGCCGTGGTCGCAGTGTCACCCAGGTCGTTGACAGCCACGATCTCGATGTCTGCACCCTGCTCCAGCAGCGCGCGGAAGTAGTTACGACCGATGCGGCCAAAGCCGTTGATGCCTACGCGGATCGTCACGAACCGATCTCCTCGTTGGTACGCCGGGTGTTGCATCCGGCGAGTTGTATTGGGATGTCCCCGACCGCTTACGACCCTACCTCCCTGAGCGCCCCTGAGTGACATCGGAGGGCCCGTACGGGCCCTCCGATGACCCCCTACCCACCGGCATGGGGCTACGGGCCTTGTACACCTGCGCAGGGGCCGCCACGGATGAGCGGCCCCTGCGACGGTGTGTTATCGCCTGAGTGCGTTCAGTGCCCTTCCGAGGACCCTGGCCCGCTCGGACGGCTCGGTCAGGTGCTCAAGCCCGAAACCGAGGAGGAGGGTGTCCGCGGTCGCGACCGCGGCCGCCGACGGGAAGAGGTCCTGGCTGCGGAGCCACTCCCCGCGCGGTGCCGGGCTGCCCGGCGGGTTCACTCCCACGGCCCAGGCCCCGAGCGAGGTCTCGAAGGCCTCGGCCGCGCCGGTACCGCTTCGGGTCACCAGTTTGGTGTCGTCGAGGAAGACACCGCGTCCGCCCTCGGCCCCATCGGTGACGTAGGAGACGGAGACCTCGATCCTCTTGCCCGCCCAGCCGCTCAGGTCGAAGGACGCGGAGCGCCAGCCGTCGGACGAGCCGGTGAAGGCGTGCCAGGCGCCGGTGGTGCCGGTGGGCGCGCAGCCCTGGGCCCCGGGCGTGAGATAGCGCTTCAGGAAGGGGTGGTCGGCGATGAGGAAGCCGGCCTCGCACTCGGTCGGGACGGTGGTGCTGGTACCGCCGCCCAGGTCGGGCAGGGTGGTCCAGTCGTCCTGGCCCTCCGTGTGCACCTCGACCACGGCGTTGTCGTACCCGGGCTCGGTGTGGAAGCTGAGCTTCAGGTCCAGCTTCGGCGTGTCGGCCGCGGTGACACCCGTCAGGTCCAGCGGCCGGGTCAGCCGCTGCCAGGTGGAGTTGCGGTGCCGGGCCGCCGCGTACCACTCGCCCTCGTACGGCGAGAACGGCATCCGCACCCCCGGGTAGGTCCCGGCCGCCACGCTGCGGAACTGCGGGAACTGCTCGACGGGCAGGGAGTCCGAGGTGACGGTGTAGGCGCCGGCCGCGTTCAGCGGGTTGCCGGGGGCGTCGCCGAGGCGGCCCCCGGCCCCGGTGAGCGGGCCCTCGCCCCGGAAGGCGGTGGTGCCGCCCAGCGAGGCCCGGCCAGAGGCACCGAGGTAGTACTGGGCGAAGTCGTCGCTGACCGCCCGCCCGAGATTGGCGTTGCTGCCGGCCCGCTCACCCGCGGTGACCAGCTTGCCGCCCTCGTTGACATAGGCGCGTACGGCCTGGGTGGTGGACCAGGAGGGGGCCGCCGCGCCGGTGTACCAGACGGCGGTACGGAAGTGGGAGAGCACCCCGAGCGGATGGGGGCGGCCCTGCGTGGCCACGTCCCAGACCGCTCCGGACCGGCCGCTCGCGGTGAGCGCCCCGGTGTAGACGGCGGTGTGCCGCGCGGGCTCGGTGCCGCCCTCCTCGGCGATGACGAGGGTGTCGCCCCGGGGCCGCGCGGCGACCCGGTACTCGAAGGAGTCGCTGGTGACGGTCTTGCCCCGGGAGGTGCGGCCGGTGAACCAGACCTCGACCGCGGCACCCGGACGCGCGTCCTCCACCTCGGCGCGGTACTCGTCGTAGACGATGTTGTCCTCGCCGCCGAAGATCTTCCCGCCCTTCCAGGCGGTCAGCGGCTCGCTGTGCACCCGGCCGCCGTCGACGCGGTACCTCAGCCGCTTGTCGCGCAGGGACTTGCGCGCGACGACGGAGACCGGCTGGTCGCCGCCCCGGGCGTAGGAGACGGTGAAGGGGTCGGTCTGGAAGTCGGGGGCGGTCAGGCCCACCGGGGACGAGGGCCGGTCCGGGGTGAGCGAGCTTTCCGCGACGGCGAGCGCGAACGGGATGTTCTTGGCGAACTCCTGCTGGATCAGCTTCTCGTCGTCCGGGAAGGTGAAGACCGAGGCGCAGTCGGCCGGCTCCCACGCGTCGTCCGGGTCGAGCCGGGAGATGGTGCCGCAGGTGGACATCTCGGGCGTGTACATCATCAGACCGTTGACATTGGCCGCGTGGCCGTCCGCCTCGCCGTTGGTGATGTACAGCTCGGAGGAGACCTGGGGCCGGTAGCCGGGGACCGCCGGCTTCGCCGGGGTGCCGGCGAGCGCCCGGTAGGCGACGTCGTCGGGGGTGGAGGTGGCGACCTGCCAGCCCACGCCGTAGAGGATCAGCTCGGCGGCGGAGTGGTAGTTGATGCCGTACTGGAAGCCGATGCGCTTCTGGAAGGCGTCGATGGCCCGGGTCTCGGGCTCGGACGCGGGCCCGGTGCCGCGATAGGTCTCGTCGAAGGGGTCGGGCGACGAGCCCTCGTTGTCGTAGCCCCACTTGTAGGTGAAGTTGCGGTTGAGGTCGACGCCGTCACCGGCGGCGATCCGGCCGTCGCCGTCGTTGTCGCGGAGGTTCTTGCGCCACTGCCGTTCCTCGGTGCCGCCGAAGGTGTAGTCGTAGCCGTCGGGGTTGGCGGAGAGGACGAACCACAGCTCGGTCGTGTCGATCAGCCGGGTGATCCGGGGGTCCTTGCCGTAGTTGTCGAGATAGTGGTGCATCAGCCGCCGGGTCATCTCCGGGGTGATCCACTCCCGGGCGTGCTGGTTGGACATGTAGAGCGTGGCGGGCCGGCTGCCGTCCCTGCTGCCCTTCGCCCCCTTGCTGATCTTGAGGGCGAGGATGTCCTGCCCCTTGACGCTCCGGCCGATGCTGATGGCCTTCGTCAGCGACGGATGGGCCCGCGCGGTGTCCAGGATCTCCTTCTGGAGGCCGTTCGGCCCGCTGTAGGGGCGGAAGACGCCGTCGCCCGCGACCTCGACCCGCTCGCGGGCGGCCGCCGAGATCGTGTGCTGCTCGATGCTGACGCCCTGGTCCCGCAGCTCACCGGCCTGCTCCTCGGTGAGATGCAGCTCGACCGTCGCCGAGCCGCGCTCCGGCACCCGCTCGGTCAGCTCGTGGCCGTCGGCGCCCGCCGCGAGGACGAGCGGCACCTGCGCCTTGGAGACCTCCGCGTGCCACACCGCGAGCCCGCCGCCGTCGTCCCGCCCCTTCGGTCCGGCCTGTTCGGCCTGGGCCGGTGGGACCGCCACCAGTGCGGCGGCCAGTAGTGAGGCGGCGGCGAGCATCGCTCTTGCTCCGCGTTCCATGTACCCCCCTGCGTCTGGGCACCGCGGCCGGGCCGGGGCGCCTGTCGTCTGAGCCGGGAAAGCGAACAGACGCCAGACTCCGCACCGCCCCGGGCGCCGTCAAGAACTGACGCACCCCCATCGGGAACTCCGATAAGCAGGACGACCGAGGGGGTACGGGGACGGCGGGCGCGGGCGCGGGGACGGGCGGGCACAGGGGCAGGGGCGGCCTGTACGGGGGCGGGGACGGGGACGGGGACGGGGACGGCGGTTGTACGGGTACGGGGGGGTACGGGGGGGTACGGGGGGGGTACGGGGGGGGTACGCGGGGGTACGCCGACACGCGCCGGGCGGGCGGCGGGGCCGGTGACCGGGCGGCCGGGCGGAACGGGCGGGCCGTGGGGGCGCCGCTGACCGCGGGGTGGACGGCCTGGCGGACGGCCGGGGGGACGGGGGGGCGGCCTGGGCAGTGGGCTCAGACGGCGAGGCCGTCCGCCATCTCCTCCGTCAGGTTGGACTCGGTGCCGGGAATCCCCAGGTCCTGCGCCCGCTTGTCCGCCATGGCCAGCAGCCGCCGGATCCGCCCGGCCACCGCGTCCTTGGTCAGCGGAGGATCGGCGAGCGCGCCCAGCTCCTCCAGCGACGCCTGCTTGTGCTCCATCCGCAGCCGCCCGGCGGCCGCCAGGTGCTCCGGCACCTCCTCGCCGAGGATCTCCAGGGCCCGCTGCACCCGCGCGCCCGCCGCCACGGCGGCCCGCGCGGAACGCCGCAGATTGGCATCGTCGAAGTTGGCCAGCCGGTTCGCCGTGGCGCGCACCTCGCGCCGCATCCGGCGCTCCTCCCACGCGAGCACCGACTCATGGGCCCCGAGCCGGGTCAGCAGGGCCCCGATCGCGTCACCGTCGCGCACCACGACCCGGTCGACGCCCCGGACCTCCCGGGCCTTGGCCGCGATGGAGAGCCGGCGGGCCGCGCCCACCAGGGCGAGGGCCGCTTCCGGCCCCGGGCAGGTGACCTCCAGTGAGGAGGAGCGGCCCGGCTCGGTCAGCGAGCCATGGGCGAGGAAGGCCCCGCGCCAGGCGGCCTCGGCGTCACAGGTGGCGCCGGAGACGACCTGCGGCGGCAGCCCCCGGATCGGCCGCCCCCGGCCGTCGACCAGGCCGGTCTGGCGGGCCAGCTGGTCACCGCCCGCGACGACGCGCACGACATAGCGCGACCCCCGGCGCAGCCCGCCGGGAGCCATCACCATCAGCTCGGACGTATGCCCGAAGATCTCCAGGATGTCCCGCTTGAGCCGACGCGCGGCGATGCCGGTGTCCAGCTCCGCCTCGATCACGATCCGCCCGCTCACCAGGTGCAGACCGCCCGCGAACCGCAGAATCGCGGAGACCTCCGCCTTTCTGCAGCAGGTCCGGGTGACGGGGAGCCGGGAGATCTCGTCCTTCACCGCTGCCGTCATCGCCATGGGCCGATCCTTCCATGCATCCGAAAAATACGGTCGTACGCGGCGGCCAGCAGCTCCGGGTCGTGCTTGGAGACACTGTCGGGCGAGGCCACGGGGGCCAGCTCGACCGCCGCGCCGAGGCGGCGGGCCGCATCGGCGAGGGACTCACGGTCGGGCACGGCCGCCTCGTCGGCGAGCACCACGTCCAGGGCGAGTTTAGGCGCGTGTCGTCCCAAAACCTCCAAATGACGCTGCGGGGAGAAACCTTCTGTCTCACCCGGCTGCGGCGCCAGATTGAGCGACAGCACCCGCCGGGCCTTGGTCTCCACCAGTGCGTCCAGCAGCTCGGGCACCAGTAGATGCGGAATCACCGAGGAGAACCAGGACCCGGGCCCCAGAACCACCCAGTCGGCGTCAAGAACGGCGGCGACGGCCTCCGGAACGGCCGGCGGATCGTTCGGCACGAGGTGCACGGACTGCACATCGCCGGGGGTGAGCGCGACGGTCGCCTGACCGCACACCGTCTCCACCGCGTCCGGCCGGCCCGGGTCGTGCCCCCGGACCAGGGCCTGGAGCTCCAGCGGCACCGCCGACATCGGCAGCACCCGGCCGTGCGCCCCGAGTAGCCTGCCGACCAGGTCCAGGGCCTGCACATGGTCGCCCAGCTGCTCCCACAGGGCCACGATCAGCAGATTCCCCACGGCGTGCTCGTGCAGATCGCCCTGGGACTGGAACCGGTGCTGGATCACCCGGGCCCAGGTCTGTCCCCAGTCGTCGTCGCCGCAGAGCGCGGCGAGCGCCTTGCGCAGATCGCCCGGGGGCAGGACGCCCAGCTCCTCGCGGAGCCGGCCGCTGGAGCCGCCGTCGTCGGCGACGGTGACGACGGCGGTGAGATCGCCGGTGATCCGGCGCAGCGCGGTCAGCGACGCGGACAGCCCCCGGCCGCCGCCGAGGGCGACGACCTTGGGCTGGGCGCCCCGGCGGCGGCCGGGGGGCGTGTGTGCGGATGATCTGCGCAGCCGCCGCAGCCGCAAGGAGCGAGTGGTCACTCGCGCCCCATGTCCCGGTGGACGACGACGGTCTCGATGCCCGCCGCGGCGAGCCGCGCGGCCAGCTTCTCGGAGGTGGCCACCGAGCGGTGCTTGCCGCCGGTACAGCCGACCGCGACGGTCACGTACCGCTTGCCCTCCCGGCGGTAACCGGCGGCGATCAGCTGGAGCAGCTCCGTATAGCGGTCCAGGAACTCCTTGGCCCCGGGCTGGTTGAAGACATAGTTCGACACCTCTTCGTTCAGTCCGCTGAACGGTCGCAGCTCGGGGACCCAGTGCGGGTTGGGGAGGAAACGCATGTCGACGACGAGGTCGGCGTCGACGGGCAGCCCGTACTTGAAGCCGAAGGACATCACCGTGGCCCGCAGCTCGGGCTCCTCCTCGCCCGCGAACTGGGCGTCCATCTTGGCCCGCAGCTCGTGGACGTTGAGGCTGGAGGTGTCGATGACCAGGTCGGCGTCCCCGCGCAGCTCCCGCAGCAGGTCCCGCTCGGCGGCGATACCGTCGGTGATCCGGCCGTCACCCTGGAGCGGATGGGGCCGGCGGACCGACTCGAACCGCCGGACCAGGGCGTCGTCGGAGGACTCCAGGAAGACGATCCTGCGGGTGACCTGCTTGGCGTCCAGGTCGGCGAGGGATTCGCGGAGGTTGTCGAAGAACCGCCGGCCCCGGACGTCCACGACCACGGCGATCCGGGCGACATTGCCCTGGGAGCGGGCGCCCAGCTCCACCATGGTGGGGATCAGGGCGGGTGGCAGATTGTCCACCACGAACCAGCCGAGGTCCTCCAGACATTTGGCCGCCGTACTGCGGCCCGCGCCGGACATGCCGGAGATGATCACCAGCTCGGGGATGGCCGTCTCAGTGGCCCCGCCGGGCTCCGTGGTGCTGCCCGTACTCACGTCTGCTGCTCCGTCTGTGTCGTTCTCGTTCATGTGCTGCCCCCGTCGTTCTCTTCAATGATCTCTCCTGTCGCGGTATTCACGGCAGGGGCGGCCGGTGCCGCCTGGGCCAGGGCCACGACCACGGACTCCGCGGTCTTGCGGCCCATGCCCGGTACCTCGCAGATCTGCTCGATTGTGGCCTGTCTCAGCCGCTTGACCGAGCCGAAATGCTTGATGAGGGCCTGTTTACGGGTCTCGCCGAGGCCGGGGACGTCGTCGAGGGGGCTGGTCCGGATGCGTTTGGACCGTTTGGAGCGCTGATAGCGAATGGCGAAGTCGTGTGCGGTGTCCCGGACGCGCTGGAGCAGGTACAGGCCCTCGCTGGAGCGGGGCAGCACCACCGGGTCGTCGTCGCCGGGCAGCCAGACCTCCTCCAGCCGCTTGGCGAGACCGCAGACGGCGACGTCGGCGATGCCCAGCTCGTCCAGGGCCCGCCGCGCGGCCGCGACCTGCGGCGGTCCGCCGTCGACCACGACGAGCTGGGGCGGGTAGGCGAAGCGCCGGGGCCGCCCGTCGTCGGCTGTGGCGGGTCCCGGCACGGCCGACGCTCCCGTTCCGGCGTCCGGGTCAGGGCCGCTGTCCGACGGCCGCGGACCGGTGTCCGACGGCTGCGGAGCGTGCACGGGCTCGGGGGTGGGCTCGGCGGTGTCGGCCCCGATCCACTCCCCCGTCCGGTCCTTCTCCGCCAGATAGCGGCGGAAGCGCCTGCTGATCACCTCGTGCATGGAGCGGACGTCGTCCTGCCCCTGGAAGCTCTTGATCTGGAAGCGGCGGTACTCGCTCTTGCGCGGCAGGCCGTCCTCGAAGACGACCATCGAGGCCACCACGTCCTCCCCCTGGAGATGGGAGATGTCGAAGCACTCGATCCGCAGCGGGGCGGAGTCCAGGTCCAGCGCCTGCGCGATCTCCTCCAGCGCCCGGGAGCGGGTGGTGAGATCGCTGGCCCGCTTGGTCTTGTGCAGGGCGAGCGCCTGCTGCGCGTTCCGCTGGACCGTCTCCATCAGGGCCTTCTTGTCGCCGCGCTGCGGCACGCGCAGCGAGACCCGCGACCCGCGCCGGGCCCCCAGCCACTCGGCGACCGCGTGGCTGTCGTCGGGCAGGGCCGGGACCAGCACCTCCTTGGGGACGGCGTCGCCGCTCTCCTCCCCGTACAGCTGCTGGAGCGCGTGCTCGACCAGACCGGCGGTGTCGACGGCCTCGACCTTGTCGGTGACCCAGCCGCGCTGGCCGCGCACCCGGCCGCCCCGGACGTGGAAGATCTGGACGGCCGCCTCCAGCTCGTCCTGGGCGAGGGCCATGAGATCGGCGTCGGTGGCGTCGGCGAGGACCACGGCGCTCTTCTCCAGCGCGCGCCGCAGGGCGGTGATGTCGTCGCGGAGCCGCGCGGCCCGCTCGTACTCCATCTCCTCGGCGGCCTCGGCCATCCGCTGCTCCAGCCGCCGGATGTACGGGCCGGAGCGGCCGGCCATGAAGTCGCAGAACTCCTCGGCCAGTTCCCGGTGTTCCTCGGGGGTGACCCTGCCGACGCAGGGCGCGGAGCACTTGCCGATGTAGCCGAGGAGGCAGGGGCGGCCCTTCTGCTGGTGGTTCCTCAGCACCCCGGCGGAGCAGGTGCGCACGGGGAAGACCCGGAGCATCAGATCGACGGTCTCCCGGATCGCCCAGGCGTGCCCGTAGGGACCGAAGTAGCGCACGCCCTTGCGCTTGGCCCCGCGCATGACCTGGACCCGGGGGAATTCCTCGTTGAGCGTGACCGCGAGATACGGATAGCTCTTGTCGTCGCGGTACTTGACGTTGAACCGGGGGTCGAACTCCTTGATCCAGGAGTACTCCAGCTGGAGCGCCTCGACCTCGGTGGCGACGACCGTCCACTCCACCGAGGCCGCGGAGGTGACCATGGTGGCGGTGCGCGGGTGCATTCCCGCGATGTCCTGGAAGTAGTTCGCGAGGCGCTGGCGCAGGTTCTTGGCCTTGCCGACGTAGATCACCCGGCGGTGCTCGTCGCGGAACTTGTAGACCCCCGGAGAGTCGGGGATCTCTCCCGGCTTGGGACGGTAGCTGGAGGGGTCTGCCATGTGCTCCACCCTACTGGCGGGCACTGACAGACCGGCCGCCAGCCGCCCCCGGACGCGGTCCGCGGCGGGACGGACGGCGTGCGCGGACCGGGGGCGTCCCTCCGCACAGGACGGGACACCCCCGGTCGTACGGGTCAGGCGCGGCGGCGCAGCCTCATCACCACCAGGGCGCCCAGGGCCAGGGCGAGGACCGCCCCGGCGCCGGAGGCCACCGACGCGACGGTCAGGGCTCCCGGGTCCCGCTCGGCGGCGGCGGTCACGGAGCGGCCCTCCGCGGCGGTGGCCGGGCCGGTGGCGGGGGCGGGGGCACCCGTTCCGTACCCCCCGGCGACGCCCTTCTTCGCGTACGCCGAACCGGGCAGCTTGTCGCCGTACGCGGCACGCACCCGCTCCCGGTAGGCGGCCAGGGTGGTGCCCCGCTTGCCCACGGCCGCCGTCGCGTCCGTGTCGAGCGGGAGCACCTTCGTCCCCTTGGCCACGTACCAGGCGTCGATCTGCGGCTCACGGAAGACCGTGCCGCCCGGAAGCCTGCGCTCCCCCAGCCGGGCGTAGCGGAACTCGTCGTCGCCTGAGGCTATGTTGACCACCTGCCAGGCACCGGCCTGCCGGGCGGCCCACACCGACGCCCGCCGGCCGTCGGACGAGACCGCCGGCGTGGCCAGGAACTCCGTACGGGCCACGGGCGCTCCCTCGCGCCCGGCCACGAACTCCGGGGCGAGCACCCGCACGGGGACGGTCCGGCCGTCGGCGCGGGGCGCGGCGGCCGAGCGGGCGACCGCGCCGTCCCGGGCGAAGAACCGGGAGAGCGTGTCCATCGTCGCCGGGGCGGTGGCCGCGGTCCGGGCCGCCGCCAGTTCGGCGGCCGACGGCGCCGGGACGCCCCCGGTGGCCGCGACGGCGGTGCCGCCGCCGAGTGCCCCGGCGGCGAGGCAGACGGCGGCGCAGGCTCCGGCGAGGGCCGGGACCCGCTTCGTCGAGGTCGGCTTCGTCGAGGTCCGCTTCATCGAGCGCTTCATCGTGCTCACGCCCCGATCCGGTAGAGCGAGTGGGTCCAGGAGAACTGGTTGTTGTTCACGTACCAGGCGTGCGAGGCCCAGTTGTAGCGGCTGCTGGTCTGCCAGGGATCACCCCAGTAGACGAGGCTGTTGGCGTCGTCGTAGCCGTAGATGACGTGCATGTGACCGCCGCCGCTCGACCACTGGATACGGGTCTCCACCGGCCGGTTGGCGTTGATCTCGGTCTGGACGGCCGAGTAGCGCAGCCAGTCGCTGATGTACGAGCCGGGGCTGACGCCCGCCCAGCGCAGACCGGTCTGCACATTGGCGAGGGTGGCCTGGTTGTTGGGGCACTCGGTGTTCTGCTGGCGATTGAAGGCGGCGTTGCAGAACTGGTTCTGGCTGTAGGTGCG
This sequence comes from Streptomyces yaizuensis, assembly GCF_034961445.1. NCBI lineage: Bacteria > Bacillati > Actinomycetota > Actinomycetes > Kitasatosporales > Streptomycetaceae > Streptomyces > Streptomyces yaizuensis. The sequence continues at coordinate 96,603 of NZ_BSBI01000015.1, read as the reverse complement.
GCCGTAGAAGGTCGCGATGGTGTTGCCGGCGGCCGCCCAGCACCAGTTGGTCTTGAGCTGCGCCTGCATGGTGATGTTGAGCCGCTTCCACGCGAGGGCTCCACGCGTGTCACCGGCGCCGGACGTGCCGTGGGTGAGGGCCGGCCGGGTGGTGGGATCGGCCGCCGCGGGGGCGGCGGTGGCGGTGACGGAGGAGAAGGGGAGAGTGAGGAGTGCCGCGAGTACGGCCGCCGTCTGGGCGAGCCGTCTCCTGGTCTTGCGCATCGCGTTCCTCCCTGAGGGATGGGGGGTGGAGGACCGCGTCCGGACGCTGCTGGTCGAGCATCGATCCTTGTCGGGAGCAGGTCAACACGGTTCAATGCCAGGAACACGGAGCTGTGAACGCCGCAGCCGGAGTGTGAACACGTCCGCACCGCACTGCCTCGGGCCACCCCGGCCGCCCCGCCGCCGGGACCGGGTCCGCCGTGAACGTTCACCGCGTCCGTGCGGTGTTCACGCGCGACGGCAGAACGGCTGGAGGAACCCATGGGCCACACCGAGGCCGATCTGGCGCAGGCGCTGCACACCGGCCCCTTCCATCTGGCGCTGCGGGCGGCGCTGGCGGTGCGCGGGCTGCCGCTCCAGCGGGTGCAGCACCATCTCGCCCACCGGGGCATCAAGGTCGGCGTGACCAGCCTCAGCTACTGGCAGCAGGGGGCGCGCCGGCCTCAGCGCCCCGAGTCCCTGCGGGCGGTACGCGCCCTGGAGGAGGTGCTGGAACTCCCCGGGAACTCGCTGCTCCGGCTTCTCGGCGGGGACCACGGCCGCCGGGAGGCGGAACGTCCCCAGTCCCGCTCCTACCGTTCCCTGCTGGACGCCTCCGGGACGGTGGAACGGCTGCTCGCGGAGTTGGAGGCCCCGGCGGACGGCGGGCTGCACACGGTGGGTCACCACGAGCGGATACGGATCGGGGCCGGCCAGGAGCTGCTGGGCCGCGACTCCCAGCAGGTGGTCCGCGCCCACCGGGACGGCGTCGACCGCTATGTGGCCATCCACCACGGCGACCCGGGCTGCGACCCGTCGCGGGTCCGGGTGAGCGCGCTGGAGAACTGCCGCACCGGCCGGGTCCGCCGCCACCGGGAGAGCGGGCTCGTGGTGGCGGAGCTGCTGTTCGACGCCCGGCTGCGGGCCGGCGAGACGTACTTCTTCGGCTACGGCTTCGAGGACGGTACGGGGGGTCCCAGCACCGAGTACGTCCGGGGGTTCACCTACGCCGGCGGGCAGTACCTGCTCCAGGTCCGCTTCGACGACGGCGCCCTGCCGGTGCGCTGCCGCCGCTTCGCCCAGGCGACCACGGGCGCCCCGCGCGGCGCCCGCACGGACCTGACCCTGAGCGGCCGCCACCGCACGGTCCACCTGGTGGAACAGGGCATCCGGCCGGGGATCCTGGGCATCGACTGGGACTGGGACTAGCGTCCTTCCGGCGTCCCGGGCGCCGGGGGCGGGGGCGGTCGGCAGACGGCAGACGGCGGCGGACGTCTTCGAGCGGCGGGGTCAGGCGTCGGGGCCCGCGATCAGGTTGCCGTTCTCCACCTTGACCTGGACCTCGGGCAGCGGCACCGTCGCCGGGCCGACCAGCGCCTTGCCGGTGGTGACATCGAAGCGGCTGCCGTGGCAGGGGCAGTTGCCCTCATTGGCCACGATCTTGTCCAGGGCGCAGCCCGCGTGGGTGCACTGCGCGCTGAAGGCCCGGTACTCCCCCTCCTTCGGGCAGCTCACGATCAGCCGCTGCTCCTTGTAGAGCCGGGCGCCGCCGACCGGGACCGCGTCCGCCGGGCCGAGGCCCACGGGCTCGGTCGGGGTGGGGTTCTTGGCGCGGCCCAGCTTGGAGTCGGTGGAGCAGGCCGCGGCCCCGATACCGGCCGCCCCCGCGAGGGCGGCACCTTTCAGCACGGTACGGCGGGCGGCTGAGGAGGGGCCGGGCATGTCAGGACTCCATCTGGATCGGCTGGTCCGGTGCCGCCGACGACGGGTGGGGACCGGCGGGGCGCGGGTCCGGATGGCGACGGATCCGACCATACCGGCGGGGATCCGGCGCCCGGCGGGCGGGCTCCCTCCCCGGGGCCGGGGGGCCTGGTGTCCCGGTCCGGGCATCCGGGCCGGGGTCCGTGCGATCGATCCTGCCGGGCCCGCCTGATCCGTCCATCCACCCACCCACCGGACGGATCCGGGCCGTACCCGGGCCGCACCCGCACGCACCCTCCCGGTCCCGGGGCCGATGCACTACGTTCTTGGCCCGTGATCCTCGTCGCCGGAGAATCCCTCATCGACCTGGTCCCGCGGCAGCGCGGCACGGACCCGCCCGACGGCGGACCGCCGCAGGAGCCGCCGGAACTGGCACCGCTGCTCCCCCGCCGGGGCGGCGGCCCCTACAACACCGCCGTGGCCCTGGGCAGGCTGGGGAGCCCGACCGCCTTCTGTTCCCGGGTCTCCACGGACGGCTTCGGCGAGGCCCTGCTCGCCGGGCTGCGGACGGCCGGCGTGGACACCTCGCTGGTGGCCCGTGGCCCCGAGCCGACGACCCTGGCGGTCGCCACCGTGGGCGCGGACGGCTCGGCCGGGTACGGCTTCTACGCGGAGGGCACGGCGGACCGGCTCTTCGAGCTGCCGCCACCGCTGCCGGATGCGGTGCGCGCGGTGGCCTTCGGCACCTGTTCGCTGGTGCTGGAGCCGGGGGCGAGCGCCTATGAACGGCTGCTGCGCCGGGAGGCCGGACGCGGGCTGCTCACCCTGCTCGACCCCAATGTCCGGCCGGGGCTGATCCGGGACGCGGACGCCTACCGCCGGCGGTTCTCCGGCTGGCTGGAGGACGTCTCGGTACTGAAGCTCTCGGACGAGGACGCCCGCTGGCTCGGCGGGATCCCCCGGGGCCCGGCGGCCGTGGTGGTCACCCATGGCTCGGCGGGGATGACGGTACGGACCCGGGAGGGCCTGACCGCCTCGGTCCCGGCGGCCCCGGTACGGATCGCCGACACCATCGGCGCGGGCGACACGGTGAACGCCGCCCTGCTCCACGGCCTGGCCTCTCTGGACGCCCTCTCCCGGGAGGCCCTGCCCGCCCTGGACGAGGACGCCTGGCGGGCCGTCCTGGGCTTCGCGGCCCGTGCCGCCGCCGTCACCTGCTCCCGGCCCGGCGCCGATCCGCCGACGGCGGCGGAACTCGGCCCGGGTCCCGGTCAGGGTCCCGGTCAGGGTCCCGGTCAGGGTCCCGGTCAGGGTCCCGGTCAGGGTCCCGGTCAGGGTCCGGCCGCCGTCTGAGGCGACGGCGGCCGGAACCCGCTCAGGACCGATACCGGTCGGATCGACCGGCCCCGGTCAGGAGGCGCGGGAGCGGGCCGCCGTTTTCCGGGCGGTGGTGGTCTTGGCGGCCGCGGCCGCCTTCTTCCCCGTCGCCGCCGTCCTTCCGCCCGCCGCGGTCTTCGCGGTCTTCGCGGTCGCCGCCGTCTTCTTCGTGGCGGTCTTGGTGACGGCCTTCGCACCCGTCTTCGCGGTGGCTGTCTTCGCGGCCGTCGTCTTCGCAGCCGCCGTCTTCCGGGCCGTCGCCTTCTTCGCGGTGGCCCTTCCCGCCGGGCCTCCGCGCCCGTTCCCCCCGGACTGCTCCGCCGCGTCGCTGACCCGCTCCGGGTCGAGGATGTCGCGGAGGAACTTGCCGGTGTGGCTCGCGGGAACCGCCGCGATGTCCTCGGGCGTGCCCTCGGCGATGACCAGACCACCGCCACTGCCGCCCTCGGGGCCCATGTCCACGACCCAGTCGGCGGTCTTGATCACATCGAGGTTGTGCTCGATGACGACGACCGTGTTGCCCTTGTCGACCAGGCCGGAGAGCACGGTGATCAGCTTGCTGATGTCCTCGAAGTGCAGTCCGGTCGTCGGCTCGTCCAGGACGTAGACCGTACGGCCGGTGGAGCGCTTCTGAAGCTCCGAGGCGAGCTTCACCCGCTGGGCCTCGCCGCCGGAGAGCGTCGGGGCCGACTGGCCGAGACGGACATAGCCGAGGCCCACCTCGTTGAGCGTCTTCAGATGGCGGGCGATGGTCGGCACCGCCTCGAAGAAGGCGAGCGCCTCCTCGATCGGCATGTCCAGCACCTCGGCGATGGACTTGCCCTTGTAGTGGACGTCCAGGGTCTCCCGGTTGTAGCGCGCTCCGTGGCAGACCTCGCACGGGACGTACACGTCCGGCAGGAAGTTCATCTCGATCTTGATGGTGCCGTCGCCGGAGCAGTTCTCGCACCGGCCGCCCTTCACATTGAAGGAGAAGCGGCCGGGGAGATAGCCCCGCACCTTGGCCTCGGTCGTCTCCGCGAAGAGCTTGCGGACGTGGTCGAAGACACCGGTGTACGTCGCCGGGTTGGAGCGCGGGGTGCGGCCGATGGGCGACTGGTCGACATGGACGACCTTGTCCACCAGATCGTCGCCGTCGACCCGGGTGTGGCGGCCCGGCACCGACTTGGCGCCGTTCAGCTCGCGGGCGAGATGGGTGTAGAGGATGTCGTTGACCAGGGTCGACTTACCGGAGCCCGAGACGCCGGTGACGGCCGTGAGCACGCCGAGCGGGAACGAGACGTCGATGTCCCGCAGATTGTTCTCCCGGGCGCCGTGGACGGTGAGGGCCCGGGACGGGTCGGTGGGACGGCGCAGGTCGGGGGTGGCGATGGCCCTTCTGCCGGAGAGGTACTGCCCGGTCATCGACTCCTTGTTGGCGAGAAGCTCCTTCAGCGGACCGGAGTGGACGACCCTGCCGCCGTGCTCCCCGGCGCCGGGGCCGATGTCCACGACCCAGTCGGCGACCTTGATGGTGTCCTCGTCGTGCTCGACCACGATCAGGGTGTTGCCCATGTCCCGCAGCCGGACCAGGGTCTCGATCAGCCGGTGGTTGTCGCGCTGGTGGAGGCCGATGGAGGGCTCGTCCAGGACATAGAGCACCCCGACCAGGCCGGAGCCGATCTGGGTGGCCAGCCGGATGCGCTGGGCCTCGCCGCCGGAGAGGGTGCCGGCCGCGCGGTTGAGCGAGAGGTAGTCCAGGCCCACGTCGACCAGGAACCGCAGCCGCTCGTTGACCTCCTTGAGCACCCGCTCGGCGATCTTCTTGTCGCGGGCGTTCAGCCGCAGCCGGCCGAGGAAGTCGGCGCACTCGCTGATCGACATGGCGGAGACCTCGGCGATGGACTTCTCCATCACCGTGACGGCGAGGACGATCGGCTTCAGCCGGGTGCCCTCGCAGGTCGGGCAGGGCACCTCCCGCATATAGCCCTCGAAGCGCTCCCTGCTGGAGTCGCTCTCGGCCTCCTGGTGCCGCCTGCGCACGAACTGGACCGCGCCTTCGAAGGCGGGTGTGGTGTAGGCCCGCTCCCTGCCGTACCGGTTGCGGTAGCGCACCTCGACCTGGGTCTTGTGCCCGTAGAGCAGGGCCTTCTTCGCCCGCTGCGGCAGTCCGGCCCACGGCATGTCGGTGGCGAAGCCGAGGGCCTGGGCGAGCCCGCCGATCAGCCGGCCGAAGTACTCCTTGGTGTGGCCGTGGGACCACGGGTGGATCGCGCCCTCGTCGAGGGAGCGGTCCTCGTCGGGGACGATCAGCTCCGGGTCGACCTCCATCCGGGTGCCGATGCCGGTGCAGTCCGGGCAGGCGCCGAAGGGGGAGTTGAAGGAGAAGGAGCGGGGCTCCAGCTCCTCGAAGGAGAGGTCGTCGTAGGGGCAGTACAGGTGCTCCGAGTACATCCGCTCGCGCTCGGGGTCGTCCTCGGGGAGGTCGACGAAGTCGAGCACGACCATGCCGCCGGAGAGCCCGAGCGCGGTCTCGACCGAGTCGGTCAGCCGGCGCTTGGCGCTGTCCTTGACCGTGAGGCGGTCCACGACCACCTCGATGGTGTGCTTCTCCTGCTTCTTCAGCGCGGGCGCCTCGGCGAGCTGGATCGTCGCCCCGTCCACCCGGGCCCGGCTGTATCCCTTGGTCTGGAGGTCGGCGAAGAGATCGACGAACTCGCCCTTGCGCTCGCGCACCAGCGGCGAGAGCACCTGGAAGCGGCTGCCCTCGGGCAGCTCCAGCACCTTGTCCACGATGGCCTGCGGCGACTGCCGGGAGATGGGCCGGCCGCACTCGGGGCAGTGCGGCTTGCCGATCCGGGCGAACAGCAGCCGGAGGTAGTCGTAGACCTCGGTGATGGTGCCGACCGTCGAGCGGGGGTTGCGGGAGGTCGACTTCTGGTCGATGGAGACGGCCGGGGAGAGGCCCTCGATGAAGTCGACGTCGGGCTTGTCCATCTGCCCCAGGAACTGGCGGGCGTACGACGACAGCGACTCCACATAGCGGCGCTGTCCCTCGGCGAAGATCGTGTCGAAGGCCAGCGAGGACTTGCCCGACCCGGAGAGCCCCGTGAAGACGATGAGCGAGTCACGGGGGAGGTCGAGCGAGACGTTCTTGAGGTTGTGCTCGCGAGCGCCACGAACGATGAGACGGTCGGCCACGCCGGGTCCGCACCTTTCTTGAGGGTCCTGAAGAGGGTCCTGCGGGTTCACTGCGGGGGTTCACAGCGGGGTTCACTGCGGAATCACTGCGGGGTTCGCTGCGGTGGTCCACAGCGGTGGTCACTGCGGGGTCGTTGCGGTCCGGGGGAAGCCGCGCGATCGGGGTCGGCCACGGGGCCCACGGCCCCTGTCCCGGACCTGCCGGACCTTCCAGCGTACGGGGCCGCCGGATCGATGGGCGCCGAACAGCCGGCCGGCCGCTCGGCCGGGGGGTGGTCCGACATCCAAGGATGCACCGCTCCAGGCTATAGCACGTACATTCGAATTTCGGCTTCCGGCGACCTCCTTCACCCGATCGAGTGGCAGGACTATCGTCGGCCCCATGATCGATCCCTTGCATGACCTGGACTCCGTACGCGAGGCGACCGTACGGCTCCTCTCCGCGGTGGAATCGCTGGACACGGCCGCGCTCGCCGGCCCGTCCCGGCTCCCCGGCTGGTCCCGGGGGCACATCCTGGCCCATCTCTCCCGTAACGCGGACGCGCTCGTCAATGTGTTCGAGAACCGCCCCATGTACGCGAGCGCCGAGGCGCGCGGCGCCGACATCGAGCGGGACGCGGACCGCCCCCTCGACGTGCACCTCGCCGACGTGCGCGACAGCGACGCCCGGTTCCGGTCCGTCGCCGGTCTGCCCGCGGACTGGGAGCGCGTCGTCACCCTGCGCAACGGGGTCACGGACCGGGCCGCCCGCGTGCCCTTCCGCCGGCTGGTCGAGATCGAGCTGCACCATGTCGACCTGGACATCGGCTACGAGCTGGAGGACCTGCCCCGGGACTTCGTCCTGCGCGAGATCGACTTTCTCGCGGACCGCTTCACCGGGGCCGCCGGTGTCCCCCCGGTGCGGCTGGCCGCGGACTCCGGACAGACCTGGACCACCGGCGGCACCACGGGCGGCCCGGTGGCCGTCGAAGGGCCCGCCCCGGAGCTGCTGGGCTGGCTCGCCGGCCGGCGGACCCCCACCGCGCTCACGGTCTCCGGTGGCCCCCTGCCCGCCCTGCCGCCGCTCTGACCGCCCGGGCCCGCCACCCGGCCGCCGCACCCCCGACCGGGGCCGGGCGGCGGCTATAGGGTGCCCCCATGACGTACAGCGGAGTGGTAAGGGTGGGCGGGCCCGCCGACGCGCACGAGCTGACGGACCTGATCATCTCCAAGGTCGCCGTCGGCCCCATGGACAACAACAGCTATCTGCTGCGCTGCCGGACCACCGGGGAGCAGCTGCTGATCGACGCCGCGAACGAGCCCGCGACCCTGCTGCGGCTCATCGGCGACGACTCCATCGCCTCGGTGGTCACCACCCACCGCCACGCCGACCACTGGCAGGCCCTCGCGGAGGTGGTCGCCGCGACCGGCGCCCGCACCTACGCCGGGGCGGACGACGTGGAGGGCATCCCGGTCCCCACCGATGTGCCGGTCCGGGACGGCGACGTCATCCGGGTCGGCCGGGTGGCGCTGCGGGCACGTCACCTGGTGGGCCACACCCCGGGGTCGATCGCCCTGGTCTTCGACGACCCGCACGGCCACCCCCATGTGTTCACGGGCGACTGCCTCTTCCCGGGCGGGGTCGGCAACACGCGCAGCGACCCGGCGGCCTTCGCCAGTCTGCTGCACGACGTGGAGACCAAGCTGTTCGCCGAGCTGCCGGACGAGACCTGGGTCTACCCGGGGCACGGCAGGGACACCACGCTCGGCGCGGAGCGCCCGCAGCTGCCGCAGTGGCGCGCCCGGGGCTGGTGACCGGGAGGATCTCGCGGGGGTACGGCGAAGGGGGCCGGGCGGCGGATGCCGCCCGGCCCCCTTCGGGATGTCCGGATGCCGGGGCCGTCAGGCCTCGACGCTGTCCTTGTCCTGGCTGCCGTCGACGGGCTTGTCGTCGCCCGGCTTGTCGCCGCCGGCCGCCGCGGCCTCGGCCGCCTCGCGCTGTGCCTGCTTCTTGGAGGCGATGAGGCTGGTGATCGTGGTGATGACCAGAACGCCGCCGATGACCGCGAGGGAGAACCCGATCGAGATCTCCGGGACGTGGACACCGTTCTCGTGCAGCGCGTGCAGCACCAGCTTCACGCCGATGAAGCCGAGGATCACCGAGAGGCCGTAGCTCAGGTGGACCAGCTTCTTCAGCAGACCGCCGATGAGGAAGTACAGCTGCCGCAGACCCATGAGGGCGAAGGCGTTGGCGGTGAAGACGATGTACGGGTCCTGGGTCAGGCCGAAGATCGCCGGGATCGAGTCCAGGGCGAAGAGGATGTCCGTGGTGCCGATCGCGAGCATGACCACCATCAGGGGGGTCATGATGCGCTTGCCGTTCTCGTGGATGAACAGCTTGGTGCCGTGGTAGCGGTCGGCGACGCCGAACCTCTTCTCGACGGACTTGAGGAGGCGGTTCTCCTCGAAGTCGTCCTCATCCTCGCCGGAGCGGGCCTCCTGGATCAGCTTCCACGCGGTGTAGATCAGGAACGCGCCGAAGATGTAGAACACCCAGGAGAAGCTGGCGATGATCGCCGCGCCCGCCGCGATGAAGATGGCCCGCAGGACCAGCGCGATGAGCACACCGATGAGCAGCACCCGCTGCTGGAGGTGGGAGGGCACCGAGAACTTCGCCATGATCAGGACGAAGACGAACAGGTTGTCGACGCTCAGGGACTTCTCGGTGATGTAACCCGCGAAGAACTCGCCGGACGCCTGGCTGTTACCCCAGATCGCGATACCGATGCCGAAGAGGGCGGCCAGCACGATCCAGACGATCGTCCAGATTCCGGCTTCCTTGATCGACACATCATGGGGCTTGCGCCCGATGAAGAAGTCGGCCCCGATCAGAACTGACAGACCAAGAATGGTCAGGACCCACACGGTCAATGAAACGTCCACTGCGCCTCCGGCTTCGTACGGCTACTGATCAGCGTCGTCGCTGCCGGAGGTCTCTTCCACCCGGGCGGTCCTTGCCGCGCGGGCCGACGCCCCGGGATCAGTGGTGATCCGTACTGACGGGAACGTCGCAAGGCGGGAATACTCCCCTCCGCTGTGAGGAGCGTACAGGAGCCGCCAAGCGACGGTAAAGAGCATGGTAAAGAAATATTCAAATGCCCAGGTCAAGGGCCTCTCATTGGTCTACACCGGTTGACTTCCGAGAGTGATTTCAGGCCCCGTCCCGCCCGGCCCTGCGGGCCGCCGCCACCTGGTCGAGCACCTGGCGGAGCACCGCGCTCCCCGGCGGGACCGTGAGCGGACGGTAGGTCCAGGCATGGCGCACCCAGGGGTCGGCCAGATGGTCGTCGGGAACCGCGGTGATCCGCAGCAGGGAGCGCCAGAGCGGATCCAGCTCCGGGCCGAAGCCGGCGGCGTCCTCGCGGTCCGCGACCAGCAGCAGCTGGACCCCGGCGGCCGGGCCCTCGTCGGCGAGATACCGCAGCCGGGCGACGGACCGGTCGTCGAAACCGTGCGGGAAGTCGTTGACGATCAGCAGCTGCCCGGCCGGGTCCAGCCCGGGCGGGAGCGCGTCGGGCGCCCCGCCGCGCAGCGCCATGGTGACCAGGTCGACCCGCTCGGTGAGGTGCGCCAGGGTCGCCGCGACCCCCTGGGCCCCGGCGGCGGGCGGGGCGGTCAGCACCCCGGAGGCGACCAGCGGGGCGAGGGCGGCGGCTCCGGTGCCCGCCGGGTCGACCACGTGCAGGGTGAGGTCACCGGGCGGGTGGACGGCGGCCAGCCGGGCGGCATGGGCGACGGCGCAGTCCAGGGCCGCCCGGCGGAGCCCGTCCCCGTCCAGGAGCGGAGCGGCGGAGGACGTGTGTCCGCTGTCGACCCACAGACCGCGCTCCAGCGGCAGCCTGACGAGGAACGGGATGATCAGCCCGGGGGCCTCGGGGAGGGTCAGATCGCCGAGCCGTACCGCCAGTGGAGGCCCGTCGGGCGCGCGGTAGCCGTGCCAGACCGGGTTGTCCCAGCGGGCACAGGCGGGCGGAAGCGCCGGTTCTACGACCTCGGACTCCGCCGACAGCTGGGCCAGGTCGCGGTCGAGGGCCTGGCGGGCCCGCGCCGTCAGCTGCTCGCACTTGGCGTGGGCGGCCTCCCGGGCCGCGTCGGCGGCGCCGCCGATCCGGCCGCGCGGGTCCGCGAGGGCCCGGTCCAGCTCGTCGTCGAGCCGGGACTCGGCGAACTCGACCGCGCTGCGGTGGGCGGCGACGCTGCGGGCCAGGTCCTCGAACATGCCCCAGACCTGGTTGTACAGCCGCTCCTCCAGGGACCAGCCGGTGGCGTCGCCCGCCACGGGACCGGACGGCGCGGACGGGGCCGGGGCGGGGGCGGACACGGGTGTGGGTGTGGATGTGGGTGCGGCAGGTGGGGCGGGGCGGCGGCGCGGATGGGTGTAGCTGATGGGTCCGCCCCGGGCGGCGGGGGGCTGACGCACGGCCCCGGAGTTCCCGGAGTCCCCGGGCGCCTCGGAGTCCCCGGATGCCCCGGAGCCCCCGGTCGTCCGTCCGTCCGGACCGGCCGGGATCCGCCCGTCGGTACGGGTGGGTCCGGCTCCGGCACCCGGCCCCCCGGCGACGGCGGTGGCGTCGTTCGTCCTCCCGGCGCGCGTCCGCGCGGCTCCGGTGGGCGGATACGGGGTCCCGCCGCCCGGGGCGGGCGGCGCGGCGGCGCGCTGGATCGCGGCCGCCGTCTCCCGGGCCTCCGGAACCCCCTGGTCGGCGAGGAGCCGGGCCAGCCCGTCCGCGTAACCCTGGCCGACGGCGCGCACCTTCCAGCCGGCCCGGTGGCGGTACAGCTCCAGGGCGACGAGGGCCGTCTCGGTGTCCAGTGCGGAGATGGTGAATCCGGCGAGTTCGGCGCCGTCCCGGCCGATCACGACGAGATGCGGGGCGGCCGTCGCGCCGAACCGGGCGGGCCCCGGGGCGCCCTCGGGGAGGGCGAGGACCACGCCGACGCGGTGCACCCCGTCCGGGACGGCGGCGAGGTCGACGGTGCAGCGGGGGAACGGACCGGTGGCCCGGGGCACCTCGATCCCGGGCAGGGCGGGGGCACCGGCGTGCGCGATGGACCGGCCGGTGACGGCGCCCTGGCCATCGGCGCAGGTGACGCAGACCAGTACCGGGTGTCCGGCCGCCACCCGGATCTCCAGCCCGTTGACGTTGTCGTCCAGTGGGTGGTTCTGCCCACGGACCAGCTCGGCCGTCATCGCCGTGTCCCCCCTGTCACTGCCGCCTGCCGGCTGCCTGCCGCTCGTTGCCGCTGCTCGTGGTCCCCCGCCGCCGGTGTCCGGCTGACGCGGCCCGTCCCGGACCGGAGCGGCCGGGACGGAGTCCGTACGGGTGCCGGGGTCCCGGGCCCCAGGGGGCCCTACAGGTACTACAGGTACTACAGGTGCGGCAGGATCGCCGGGATCAGGTCCTGGATGGTGCGGCCGTTGGCCGGGTTGCCGAGGGCGGTCATCGTCCAGCCGCCCGGGGTGGGCTCCTTCGAGTAGCCCGTGGGGGGACCGCCCGCGGCGCGGTGCACCTTGGCCATGATCTGGGCGGTGTAGTGACCGCCGCCGTCGAGGGTGTAGCGGGCCAGCTCCTGGCCGTTGGTCTCGTCCACGATCCGGCAGAAGGCGTTCTGCACTTCCTGGAAGGTCTGGCCGGTGAAGGAGTTCACCGTGAAGACGATCTGGTCGATGTGGACGGGCACCCGGGCGAGGTCCACGAGGATGGCCTCGTCGTCGCCGCCGGATCCGGCCCCGCCGACCAGGTTGTCGCCGGTGTGCCGGACCGAGCCGTCGTCGCTGACGAGGTGGCGGAAGAAGACGACGTCCACCGGCTTCTTGTCGGCGAACAGCAGCGCCGACGCGTCGAGGTCGATCTCCTTCGTCCGCGAGCCGAACAGACCGCGCCGGGGTGCCGCCTGCCAGCCGAGCCCCATGCGGACCGCGGTGAGGGTTCCCCCGTCGCTCTTTCGCAGGCTGATGGCCTGGCCCTTGGTCATATTGACCGTCACGCGCTGTCCCCTTTTCGCTCGGTCCCGCCGCCTCGGCGAACGGCTGCCCAGCACCCTACGCAGTCGTATCAACTGAGCGGCACGATTGGCCAGTTATTGTGTCGCTCTTGCAACACACCTGGTGGCGTGAGCGGAATCGTGCCCTCCTCCGGCGGGGCCGGGGCGGGTCCCCCCTCACCCTGCGTGGCGCCCCGACCGGTCCCGGGCCCGCCCGCGGGCCCGGTAACCGACCAGGTCAGGCCAGGCCCGCCTCCTTCATCTGGCGCAGCTCCTTCTTCAGCTCACCGACCTCGTCCCGCAGCCGGGCGGCGATCTCGAACTGGAGGTCGGCGGCGGCCGCCCGCATCCGCTCGGTCATCTCCTCGATGATTCCGGCCAACTCGGTGGCGGGCCGTCCCGCCGCCGCGCCGCCCTTGCCCTTGCCCTTGGCCTGGGCACCCAGTGACGGCACCGGCGCCTTGGCGCCCTTCCCCGGCCTGTCCTTCGGCTTGCGGTAGTCGGTACCGAGCAGCTCCTCGGTGTCGATCTCCTCGCGCGCGATGGTGGCGACGATGTCGTTGATCTTCTTGCGGAGCGGCTGCGGGTCGATGCCGTTCGCGGTGTTGTACGCGATCTGCTTCTCACGCCGGCGGTTGGTCTCGTCGATGGCCTTCTCCATCGCCGGAGTGATCTTGTCGGCGTACATATGGACCTGGCCGGAGACATTGCGGGCCGCGCGGCCGATGGTCTGGATCAGCGAGGTGCCCGAGCGCAGGAAGCCCTCCTTGTCGGCGTCGAGGATCGCCACGAGGGAGACCTCGGGGAGGTCCAGGCCCTCCCGCAGGAGGTTGATGCCGACCAGGACGTCGTACTCACCGGCCCGCAGCTCGCGCAGCAGCTCCACCCGGCGCAGGGTGTCGACGTCGCTGTGCAGATAGCGCACCCGGATGCCCAGTTCGAGGAAGTAGTCCGTGAGGTCTTCGGACATCTTCTTGGTGAGCGTGGTGACCAGGACCCGCTCATCGCGCTCGGTGCGCAACCGGATCTCGTGCACCAGGTCGTCGATCTGCCCCTCGGTGGGCTTGACCACGACCTCCGGGTCGATCAGCCCCGTCGGCCGGATGATCTGCTCCACGAATCCGTCGCCCCGGGAGAGCTCGTAGGCGCCGGGCGTGGCCGACAGATAGACCGTCTGGTCGATCCGCTCGGTGAACTCCTCCCACTTCAGCGGGCGGTTGTCGAGCGCGGACGGCAGCCGGAAGCCGTGCTCGACCAGGGTCCGCTTGCGGGAGGCGTCACCCTCGTACATCGCGCCGATCTGCGGGACGGTCACATGGGACTCGTCGATGACCAGCAGGAAGTCCTCGGGGAAATAGTCCAGGAGGGTGTTGGGCGGGGTGCCGGGCGCCCGGTCGTCGAAGTGCATCGAGTAGTTCTCGATGCCGGAGCAGGAACCGATCTCGCGCATCATCTCGATGTCGTACGTGGTCCGCATGCGCAGCCGCTGGGACTCCAGGAGCTTGCCCTGCTTGTCCAGCTCGGCGAGGCGCTGTTCCAGCTCCACCTCGATTCCGTCGACCGCCCGCTTCAGCCGCTCGGGACCGGCCACGTAGTGGCTCGCGGGGAACACGTGGAGCGACTGGTCCTCGCTGAGGATCTCGCCGGTGAGCGGGTGCAGCGTGGACAGCGCCTCGATCTCGTCGCCGAACATCTCGATCCGGACGGCCAGCTCCTCGTAGACCGGGAAGATCTCGATGGTGTCGCCGCGCACCCGGAAGGTGCCACGGGTGAAGGCGACGTCGTTGCGGGTGTACTGGATGTCCACGAAGCGGCGGAGCAGCTCGTCCCGGTCGATCTCCTCACCGACCCGGAGCGGAACCATCCGGTCGACGTACTCCTGCGGCGTGCCCAGGCCGTAGATGCAGGAGACGGAGGCGACCACGACCACGTCCCGCCGGGTGAGCAGGGAGTTGGTCGCGGAGTGGCGCAGCCGCTCGACCTCCTCGTTGATCGAGGAGTCCTTCTCGATGTAGGTGTCGGACTGCGGGACGTACGCCTCGGGCTGGTAGTAGTCGTAGTACGAGACGAAGTACTCGACGGCGTTGTTGGGCAGCAGCTCGCGGAACTCGTTCGCCAGCTGGGCGGCGAGGGTCTTGTTCGGCGCCATGACGAGCGTGGGGCGCTGCAACCGCTCGATCATCCACGCGGTGGTCGCGGACTTGCCGGTGCCGGTCGCACCGAGGAGGACGACGTCCTTCTCCCCGGCCTGGATCCTGCGCTCCAGCTCGGCGATGGCCGCGGGCTGGTCACCGCTGGGCTGGAAGGGACTGACGACCTCGAAAGGCGCCACCGTACGTTCGATCTGGGAAACGGGCCGCATGGATCCACCGTACGACCACCCACTGACAACCGGGTCCGCTCACCGTCCGGCCGGTCGCCCCGGATGCCGGGGGATCCCCGTATTCCCCGGCATTGCCGCTGGTGGGCGGCGGGCCGGCCACCCACCGGCGGGACCGACCGCCCTCACCGGTCACCGGCTGCCACCAGCTGTTACCAGTTGTCACCAGCTGTCGGAGTACGGCTGTTCCCGGCGCGGCGGCTGCTCGCCCGGCCAGCCGGCCGACCAGGTGTCGCCGGGGTGCCCGGTGGAGCGGTGCGCCAGCGGGACCGTCGGTGCCGTACGGGCCGAGCGCGCCGGGATGCCCGGCAGCGGCACCTCCTTGCGGACGCCTCCGCTCCACTCGGGCTCGCCCATCACCAGCAGCGGGTCGAACATCACCACGACGGCGGCCAGGAGGAAGAAGACCCCCGGGCCGACCAGCATCGGCATGAGCAGCGAGGTCGGCGAGTCGCCGGTGCCCAGCGCACGCAGGTTGCCATGGAGATGGACGCTGACGGACGCCATGCCGGTGTAGTGCATTCCGGTGACCGCGACGCCCATCACCAGACTGGCCGCGAGGCTGGCGCGGAAGCCGTGGATCGACACCGCCGCCCACAGCGCGGCGGTCGCGGCGACCACCGCGATCACCACCGAGAGGATCACGATGGGGGTGCTGTACTCGACCCGGCCCTGAAAACGCATTCCGGCCATGCCGAGGTAGTGCATCGAGGCCACCCCGAGACCCATGATGGTGCCGCCCGTGACCAGGGCCATCACCGTGGCGCCCCGGTAGCCGACGATGAAGATGCCGATGCCGACCATCACGACGGCGACGGCGAGGCTGGCGTAGGTGATCGGCCGGTCGTAGGTGATGGGCACCTCGTCGATGCTGAAGCCCATCATGGCGATGAAGTGCATGCTCCAGATGCCGGAGCCGATCGAGAGCGCGCCCAGGGCGAGCCAGCCGGGCTTGAAGGACCCCTCGGTGCGCACCGACCGCGTGGTGCAGCGGAGCCCGAGCGCCCCGCCCAGACAGGCCATCACGAACGCGGCCACGGGTGTGACCAGCCCATAGGTGAAGCCGTCGAGAGTTCCTTGCATGCGTGCGCCCTTCGCTCCGTGCCGTCCCGTCGATCCCTGGCGGTGATCGCCGCGACCCGCTGGTGGAACGTCATTCCCGGGGGTGAGGGTATGACCTGGCCTCCGCGCGGCACACAACGGGGGGTGATTTATCTCCCCAGAAACCGGCACGTGGGGTGCTCTGGGTAGATCTGTTCAGATTTTGGCCACACTTCACCTGTTCGCCGCCGGGTGCCGGATGCGACGCTCGCCCGGTCGCCGACCGAACGCCGTGAGGAGTCGAGGTGTACGTACCTGCCGTCGCCACCGCCACCGCCGCCGCCGTTCTGGGAGCGGGCATCGCCCTGGGGCCCGGGCCTGGACCCGGGCCGGGGACCGCACGGGCGGTTGTCCCCGCACCCGCCGTCCGGGCCCTCGTCCCCGCGGCACACGGGACACCCCTGGTGATCGCCCACCGGGGGGCCTCCGCGTACGCGCCGGAGAACACCCTGGCCGCCGTCGACCGCGCGGCCCGGATGGGGTTCGCCTGGGTCGAGAACGACGTCCAGCGCACCCGGGACGGCGAGCTGGTGGTGGTCCACGACGAGACCCTGGCCCGGACCACCGACGTGGAGGAACGATTCCCCGGACGAGCGCCCTGGCGGGTCCGGGACTTCACCGCGGCCGAGATCGCCACCCTGGACGCGGGCGGCTGGTTCGGCCCCGCGTGGGCCGGGGCCCGGGTGCCGACCCTGGCGGGCTATCTCCGCCGTGTCGACCGCAACGGCCAGAAGCTCCTGCTGGAGATCAAACGGCCCGAACTGTACCCGGGCATCGAACGCGACACCCTGCGGGTGCTGCGCGCGGAGGGCTGGCTGGATCGGGACCGGGACCGGCTGCGGCGGCGGCTGGTCGTGCAGAGCTTCGGCGCGGAGAGCCTGCGGACCGTACACAGGGAGCACCCAGGTGTGGTCACCGGCTTCCTCGGTGCGCCGCCGGTGGCCGAACTGCCCGCCCACGCGGCCTTCGTGGATCAGATCAACCCCTCGCACACCGCCGTCACCCCGGAGTACGTGGCCGCCGTGCGGCGGCTGAAGGGCCCGCACGGCAAGCGGCTGCGGGTCCACACCTGGACCGTGAACGACCCGGCGGCCGCCCGGCGGGTGGCGGCGGCCGGGGTGGACGGGATCATCACCGACCGGCCGGACGTCGTCCGGGACGCGCTGGCCCGGCCGCCGGCGCCCCCGGCCCGCTGACCGGTCCCGGCGGGGAGCGCGGCCGTTCGGGGCGGCGTTGTCAGTGCCGGGCCGTACGGTGGACGGCATGAACAGCTTCGAGTGGGCCGTCGTGGACACGGAGATCGGGCCGCTGCTGCTCGCCGCGACCGGCGAGGGCCTGGTCAGCGTCGTCTTCCACGCCGATCCGGCGATCCGGGACCAGGCCGTCGCCCGGCTGGCCGACCGGCTCGGCGCCACGCCCGTCGCGGACGGGGCGGGCCTGCTGGCCGAGCCCATACGCCGGCTCGCCGCGTACTTCCGTGGCGAGCTGCGGGAATTCGACCTGCCGCTGGACTGGACGCTGACCGGCGGGTTCAACCGGGAGGTGCTGAAGGAGCTGACCGCCGTGCCCTACGGAGCGGTCGTCGGGTACGGGGACCTGGCGGCCCGCGTCGGGCAGCCGGGTGCCGCGCAGGCGGTGGGGGCCGCCATGGGAGCCAATCCGCTGCCGGTCGTGGTGCCCTGCCACCGGGTGGTGGAGGCCGGTGGCGCGCTGGGCGGATTCAGCGGCGGCCGGGAGACCAAGCGCCGGCTGCTGGCGCTGGAGGGGGTCCTGCCCCAGCCGCTCTTCTGAGCCCGGCCCTCTCCTGTGCCCCCGCCCGGGGAGCCCCGGGCCGACCTGGGGGCCGACCTGTGCTGACCTGTGCTGACCTGTGCTGACCTGGGAGGAGATCGAAAAAGGAGAGACTGAGGAGAGACCCAGGGGTGCGGTGCCGACCCGGGACGAGGGCTGGCACACTGCGCGAATGAGCATCAGCCCAGACACCTCCGGCCCGACGGACGCCACCGGTCCCCAGGCCGGTGCCGCCACCACGGGCGAAGCCGCGCCCCCCAGCGGTACGGGTACGGGTACGGAAGCCGGGGAGCGGCAGGCAGGCGACGCCGGCCCGCGCTCCGGGGCCGGCCCGGAGTCCGGGGACGCCATGTCCGTCGGGGACGGCGCCCTGCCGGAAAGCGGCGTGCTCTCCGGCGCCGGTGGCACGTCCCCGCGGAAGGCGGGGGCCGCGCCGGTCCGTCCGGACGCGCTGCCCGCGCTCCGGCGGCGCGTCACCACGATCCTGGTGATCAGTCAGATCCTCGGCGGGCTCGGTGTCGCCATCGGTATCGCGCTCGCCGCCGTACTGGCCGAGCGGATCAGCGGCTCGGCGGCGCTCTCCGGGCTGGCCCCGACCGCGACCGTGGCCGGTACGGCGCTGCTGTCCGTACCGCTGGCCGCGCTGATGAGCGCACGCGGCCGGCGCCCCGGTCTGGTGCTCGCCTACGCGATCGGCGCGCTCGGGGCGGGCGTGGTGGTGCTCGGCGCGGTGGTGGAGAGCTTCCCGCTGCTGCTCGTCGGCATGGCCGCCTTCGGCGCGGGCTCGTCGGCCAATCTCCAGGCGCGGTTCGCGGCAGCCGACCTCGCCGTCCCCGAGCGGCGCGGCCAGGCGATCTCCCAGGTGGTCTGGGCGACCACGATCGGCGCGGTGCTCGGACCCAACATCGCCGCCCCGGCCGGCCGCAGCGTCTCGGGGCTCGGCATACCCGTCGAGGCGGGCCCGTTCGTGTGGGCGGCAGCCGTGTTCCTGGTGGCCGCGGTCGTGGTGCAGTGCCTGCTGCGGCCCGATCCGCTGATCACCGCCCGGGCCCTGGCCCCCGGTGACGACTCGCCCCGGGGACGTTCGCTGCGCGCCGGTCTCGCCGCCGTGCGGGCGTCGCCGACGGCCCGCCTCGCGCTGCTCGCCATCACCGTCTCGCACACCGTCATGGTCGCGATCATGTCGATGACCCCGCTGGCACTCGGCCACCACGGTGCCGGGATCGAGCTGATCGGGTTCGTGATCAGCGGCCATATCGCGGGCATGTACGCCTTCTCCCCCGTCATGGGCCGTCTGGCGGATCGTTTCGGCAGGCTCCCGGTGGTCGGCCTGGCGGTGGCGCTGCTCGCGGCGGCGGCGCTGCTGGCCGGCACGGCGGGGCCGAGTCACACCCGGGTGGGCATCGGGCTCTTCCTGCTCGGTCTGGGCTGGTCGGCGGGGATCGTCGCGGGCTCCGCGCTCCTCACCGACTCGGTGCCGCAGCAGGTGCGCGCCGCCGCCCAGGGCCTGTCGGACCTCGCCATGAACACCACCGCGGGCATCGGCGGCATGGTGGCCGGGGTCGTCGTCGCGACCCAGGGCTACGGCCTGCTCAATCTGCTCGGCGCCCTGCTGGTGCTGCCCCTGGCCTGGTACGCGCTGCGCGTACGCGAGAGCTGAGCCGCCCCGCCGGGCGGCCCCGAGCCCCCTGCCCGCCCGGCGCGGGAGGGCGGACCTCCGGCGCCCGCACGACCGGGCGGGCCGGCCGGTCCGGGCGCGCCTCGACCGTCCACAACGGGCCACGGCCACCCGGCCGGTTCCCTTCGGCGCGGGGCAGGACGGGCGACGCGCGGGTTTGGGCCGTCCGCCGCCGTGCCAGGGATGGGACATGCTGCTCACCGAGGTGTCCGAGGAAGTACGGGAAGCGCTCGACGCCCGGCGGCCCGTCGTGGCCCTGGAGTCGACGATCATCGCCCACGGCCTGCCCCGCCCGCGCAATCTCGCGGTGGCGGTGGAGCTGGAAGGGCTCGTCCGGTCCGGGGGCGCCGTCCCCGCGACGATCGCGGTCCTGGACGGCCGGGTCAGGATCGGCCTGGGTCCGGAGGGACTGGAGCGGGTCGCCACCGACGAGGGGCTGCGCAAGCTGGGCCGGCGGGACCTCGCGCCCGCGCTGGCCGCCGGCACCGGCGGCGCGACGACCGTGTCGGCCACCGCCTTCCTGGCCGCACGCGCCGGGATCCGGGTCTTCGCGACCGGCGGACTGGGCGGGGTGCACCGGGACTGGGCCCATGTCCAGGACGAGTCGGCGGATCTGCGGGTCCTGGCCGAGACCGCGATCACCGTGGTCTGCGCGGGGGTCAAGTCGGTCCTGGACGTCCCGGCGACGCTCCAGCGGCTGGAGACCCTGGGGGTGGGCGTCGTGGGCTACGGCACGGACCGGTTCCCCGGGTTCTATCTGACCTCGTCGGGCGAGCCGGTGGAGTGGACGGTCCACTCGCCCGGGGAGGTCGCCGGGGTGATCCGTGCCCGGGAGGCGCTGGGCGGGCCGCCCAGCGCGCTCGTCGTCGCCCACCCGGTGCCCGAGTCCGAGCAGCTCGACCCGGAGCTGCACGACCGGGTGCTCGGGGAGGCGCTGGACGCCTGCCGGGAGCGGGGCATCGTGGGCCAGGCCGTGACCCCCTTCCTGCTGGACTTCCTGACCCGGCGGACCGGCGGGGCCTCCCTCGCGGCGAACGTGGCGGCCGTACGCGGCAATGTGCGGCTGGCGGCCGCCGTCGCGGCCGAACTCCGCGCCGGTCCGTGAGCCGGGCCGCGAGCCGGGACCCGGCCCCGCTCCCTCCGTCACTCGCTCGCGCAGGAGGGCGCGTCCACGTCCTCGGCGAGCCGGCTCCCCTGGGGCAGCACATAGGTCGCGAACAGCACCACGGGTTCGGTGCCGAGATTGCGCCCGATGTGCCGGTGCTCCGCGCCGGCGGGTTCGGTGAAGGCCGACCCGGCAGGCATGACCTCCACCGAGCAGTCGTGCAGGGTGCGGGTCAGGGTCCCCGACTTGACCACCACCAGGAGCTGGCCGTCGTGGTAGTGCCAGCCGGTGGAGCCGCCGGGGTCGATGGTGATCGTCCGGACCACCACGTCGGACGGCCCCTTGGCCTTCAGTTTCAGCCGCTTCTCCGCCACACCCTGGGCGAGCAGCTTCCCGGTGACCCCGCCTCCTGACGTGGCGTTCGCGGCGGACGGCACGGTGGCGATCATCCCCAGACAGCCGGCCAGGACCATGGCGCCCTGGGCCCGACCTTGTCGTCCCGTACTCGCCAGCCTCTCCTTGAACCTCATGGAAGCCCTCCAACTCATCTGCACCATAACGGTGTTGCCGTGCGAACGTCCGGCCGCAGCCTGCCGTCAAAATCCAGATCACGCCACCGAAGCGGAAACAGAGGGAGAGAGAAGAGAAACAGAAGCAATCGCCGAGGAAACGAACACAGTCGAACTGTCAGGCAAACACAAACGGACCCGGGGGCGTAGCCGACCCCCGGGCCCTTCTTTGATGCCACCGCTACTCACACGCCGGAACCTTCGCCACCCGGGTCAGTCCTCATGTCGTCGCGTCCTGCCTTTGGACCACCGCACACCGAGCTGTGCGGGCCGGACTTGAACCGGCAACTCGACGTCCCGTGGCCCGGGTCCGGTCGATCCGGCGATCGGTGGCGCATACTGAGTCTGGAGCAATAGTCTGAGTCTAAATGCGGTCGCCTCTGCCGAGTTGGGCCACCGCGGCCGGGTCGCCCCAGGCCGCGGGGAGGGCTCGAACCTCCACCGGAACCGCACGATCACGACAAGCCTCAGCTTCAGCTTGCGCTCCTCGCGCACCCCACCCGCTGTCCACGGGAGGGGATTCCCACAGGCTACCCGTCAGCCGAACAGATAGCCGAACACCGCGTCGCCGACCCGCTGGTCGACGACCTCGGCGCCGTTGGCCTCCTCGCGCGCGTACTTCACGGCCTGCTGAAGCCGCTCCACCCGCTCCAGCAGCTCGTTCACCCGCCGGGCCGGCAGCGCGCCGGAGAACTTCACGGTCGTCCAGTAACCGACCGGAATGTCCTCGTGATACACCTCGACCTGCGCCGGGTGCTTGTCCGTCGCCTCCGCCTTCACATGGTTGCGGGGGACCTTCTTCGTCCGTACGGTGCGGACCGGCTCGGTCCGCCAGGAGTCGGTCGACGGATCCAGCGTCCAGGTCTCCGAGGCGTCCAGCACCGGGAGCTTCCGGATCAGCGCGGTGATGTCCGTCAGCTGCTTCTCCAGGAAGAGGAGATACGCGACGGGAACGGCCTCGACCAGCACCCGGCCGTCCACCGACACATCGGCGCGGGCGGTGCAGTTGGCCCAGTCCTTGGTGGCGGTGACGTCGAAGAGCCGGGTCAGTGCCCGCGCCGCGTCGCGCAGGACCTCCTCGGCCTGGACCTGGACCCGGGTCGACTCGGGCGGCAGTTGCTCGCCCTCCTCGTCCTTCGGCTGGTAGGTCCGCGCGATCCCCGCGAGCAGAGCGGGCTTCTGCACCTGGTGGTGGGCGGTCGCCAGCTCCTGGTGCGCCTTGGTCTTGACGCCTTTCTCGACCGCGATGATCTGATTGAGTTTCGCCACGCGGTCAAAGTAGCAAGGCCCGAGTACATGTTCGAACGAATAATCCAGGGCCGTCCCGACCGGTCCCAGGGGGAGGAACCGTCCATGGAGACAGCCGTCATCGCGGTCATCGGCACCCTGCTCGGCGCGGTGGTCACCCATCTGTTCCAGAGCCGCACCACGGAGCGTACGGCGGAACTCGCCCGTAACGAGCAGCTGCGGCAGGAGCGGATCGCCGCGTACACCGCTTTCGCGGGGGCCCTGGTCGACTACCGGCGCGGGCAGAGCGACCGCTGGCACCGGGCCCTGGAGGAACCGGGCGGCCCGGTGGCCGAAACGGCCCGGATCGAGTCGTATCATCTGCGCTCCGGCGCCCACCAGGCCCTGATCCGGGTGCAGTTGGTCTGCGAGGACCGTGCCGCCCTGGAGCTGGCCGCCGCCGCGTTCGAACTGACGAACTGTCTGCATGAGGCGGTCGACGAGGCGGACCGCGCGCACCGGGCGGGGCAGGCGCGCGAGACCCTGTCCGAATTCATCGGGGCGGCCGCGCCGGGAGTCCGCTGACACCCGGGCCCGAGCGCCCCTTTCACTCCATCGAGTGTGCCCCGCGCTCCCCGCCGGGCCCGGATCCCGCCCACGGCGCCTCAGCCTCCGCGCCGGGCCCGCCGGCCCCGGTCACCAGCGCACGGGCAGGGCGACCAGCCCCCGCGCGCGGACCGACGGCCGCCGGCGCAGTTGGCTCGGAGGGACGTCCAGCTCAAGCGCGGGGAAGCGCTCCAGCAGGGCGGTGAGCGCCACCTCGGTCTCCAACCGGGCCAGGGGGGCGCCCAGGCAGTAGTGGATGCCGTGGCCGAGGGCGACGTGCCCCGTCGCGTCACGGCGCAGATCGAGCCGCCCCGGGTCGGGGAACCGGTCCGGGTCGCGGTTGGCCGCGCCCAGACAGAGCAGCACGGTCTCGCCCGCCGGGATGACCGTTCCGCCGATCGTCACGTCCTCGACGGGGAAGCGCCGGATGGCGTGCTGCGCCGGGCTCTCGTAGCGGGCGAACTCCTCCACAGCGGCGGCGGTCCGGCCCGGTTCGGCGCGGAGCAGCGCGAGCTGCGCGGGGTCGGTGAGCAGGGCATGGACCGCGTTCCCGATGAGCTGGACGCTGTTCTCGTACCCGGCCAGGAGGATCAGGAAGACCAGGGACATCAGCTCGTCCTCGCTGAGCCGGTCGTCGCTGCCGCCGTCGTCCGCCCCGCGTACGGCGATGAGCGCGGACACCAGGTCGTCGCCGGGGCGTTCGCGTTTGTGGGCGAGGAGGCCGGCGAAGAAGCCGAGCAGGTTGCCGACCGCCTCCCGGGCCCGCCGGGGGTGGGCGGGGTCGGGCAGGAGCATGGCGTCGGACCAGGCGCGGAAGTCCGGCCGGGACTCTTCGGGCACGCCCAACAGTTCGCAGATGACGGTGATGGGCAGGGGTACGGCGTAGGCGGCGATGAGATCCGCCCGGCCCTGCCCGGTCAGGGCGTCGAGCAGATCGTCGGCGGTGCGCCGGATCGGCTTCCGCAGCTCCTCCACCCGTCGGGCGGTGAAGGCCCTGGTCACCAGCTTCCGGATCCGGGTGTGGTCGGGCGGGTCCATGTTGAGCAGGTTGGCGTCCAGCGCGGACGGCAGCCGGAATCCCCGGTAGTTGCCGGGCAGCGCGTGGCTCTTGTCCAGGGACAGGCGCGGGTCGGCCAGCCCCTGGCGCACATCCTCGTACCGGGTGACGAGCCAGACCGGCAGGCCGTCCGGGCCGGCGGTCCGGTGCACGGGGGAGACCTCGCGCAGCCGGTCGTACACCCCGTGGGGATCGGCGAGCAGCTCACGCGTCGGATCTTCGAGCGTCATGGCGTCACCCTAGTCAGCGCCGGTGCCGGTGGCCGCCGGTGTCACCCGGAGGGGTCACCCCCGGGTGTCATCGGCCGTGTGTCACCGGCCCTGGTGGACCTGGCCGATGGTCCCGGCCTGGATGACCGTGCCGTGCTGGGTTCCGCCGGAGATCGTGTTGTGCACGACCGTGGTGGTACCCGCCGCGCCGGCCGGGGCGATCTCTTCGAGCAGGGTGCGCAGTTCGGCGGCGGCTTCGGGGTCGTCCCGGAGGGTGCGGCGCATCCGGACCCTCCATTCGGCCAGCACATCGGCGGCGGCCTCCTCGTCCTGCTCTTCTTGTGCTTCGAGCAGTTCGGCCCGGGAGGTCTCCAGTTCGGCGGTGACGGTGTCGGGGTCGGCGGCGCCCCGGGAGAAGAAGCGCGCCAGCCGCTCCCGCGCGGGCCCCCAGCTCTCCTGGACCATCTGCTGGACCAGGGCCGCGGCCCCCGCCGTCGCCAGTGCCACCAACTCGGCTTCCACACGGTCTCCTTCGGATCGATCGGCTTTTCGACTTGGAGGGTAGCGGTCAACGCCCCAGCAGGGCCGTGAGTACCCGGACCGGATCGCCGTCCGGGGTGCCCCTCGGCCACCAGTCCTCCTTCCCGGGGTCGGACTCGTAGCCGTACCAGAGGCCGTCCCGGCCGAAGCGGAGCTGGTGGGCCGCGCCCGTCAGCCGGTTGCGCCGGGGGCGGACGGCGGGCAGGTCCGGGACGTCCGAGGCGGCGAGGGCCGGCCGGGCCCGGTCGAAGGGGCCGGCGGGTGGATCCCAGGGCTCCTCCAGCACGGCGAGGGCGGCCCGCCCGCCCTGGCGCCAGGCGGCGACCGCGCGGGCCAGCTCGGTGGGGGTGCGGCCGGTGGCGGCGGCCAGTTCACGGTAGAGAGCCCGGGTGGACGCGGTGAGTCCGGAACCGGGGTGGGCGGCGGCGAGCCGGACCGCGTCCTGCCAGACGGTCAGCCCGGCGACGGGGTCGGCGCCGCCGGTGAGAAGGGCGTGCGCGCGGACGGCGGACTCCCCGGCCAGCAGGTCCAGCGCCATGGGGTCGGGCGCCCCCGGGGCCTGGGGGTACGCGGGTGGGCGGCCCGGGTGGGCGGGCGGCGGGAACGGCGGCGGCAGTACGGGGAGCCGGCGCCGCGCCAGCGCGGTGTGCGCCGGGACGGTGGCCTGCGGTACCTGGGGCCGCGCGGCCGGTCCGGGCGCGGTGTGCCGGTGCGTCAGCTCGGCGAGGAGGTCGCGCTCGCCCCGGCCGCGCAGCAGGAAGAGGACGAACGGATCCTCGTCGAGGAGCCGGGCCGTCTGGTAGCAGAGCGCGGCCGCGTGCTTGCAGGGGAAGCCGTCGTCGGGGCAGGAGCAGTCGGGGATCAGATCACCCGCCGCGGGCAGCAGGTCAGCGGCGTGGACGAGGTCCCGGGGCAGGTCCTTGTCGAGGAGGGCGGCAACGTGCTCGGGCCGGGCGGCGGCAGCGGTCAGGAACTCCTCCCAGATGTCGTCGGCGAGGGCCCGCAGCCGGATCTCGGTGCGGTAGGGGCGGGCCCGGCTGCCCTGGACGTACGCGGTGACCCGGCCGGGTGTGACAGTGATGCCGTCGACCCGGCCCCGGCCGGCGTAGGTCCGGCCCCGGGCGAGCCGGGCCGGGTCGAGGGCGGCGGACTCCAGCGCCGCCACCCAGGCGTGGCCCCACCAGGTGGCGGCCGTCCGGTCGTCGGCGAGCGGCTGGGGTGCGGGGAAGGTGCGGCGGCGGTCGTCGGCGCGGGCGGCGGGGGTCTGGCCGCGGCTGCGCCGGCCCGGCGCGCGCCGGGGCGCGGGCCCTGTGTGCCGGAGGCCGGGGGCACCGGCGGCGGCGCGGCCGGGGGGCGGGGTCATCGCGGCCTCCTCAGGGAGACGAGATCGGCCAGTTCACGGTCGGTCAGCTCGGTCAGCGCGGTCTCCCCGGTGCCGAGGACCGCGTCCGCCAGGGCCTTCTTGGCCTTCAGCAGGTCCGCGACGCGGTCCTCCACGGTGCCCTCCGTGATGAGCCGGTGGACCTGGACCGGCCGGGTCTGGCCGATGCGGTAGGCGCGGTCGGTGGCCTGTTCCTCGACGGCCGGGTTCCACCAGCGGTCGTAGTGGACGACGTGGCCGGCCCGGGTGAGGTTGAGGCCGGTGCCCGCCGCCTTGAGGGAGAGGACAAAGACCGGTACGTCGCCCGACTGGAACCGGTCGACCATCCGCTCGCGCTCGGCCACCGGGGTGCCGCCGTGCAGCAGCTGGCAGGGGACCGACCGGGCGGTCAGATGCTCCACCAGCAGCCGGGCCATGGTCACGTACTGGGTGAAGACGAGGACCGAGCCGTCCTCGGCCAGGATCGTCCCCAGCAGGTCGTCGAGGAGGGACAGCTTGCCGGAGCGGCCCGTGAGCCGCAGGCCCGGCCCAGGGGCCGGCGCCTTCCCAACACGGCCGCCGGCACGGACCGGTGTCCTGCGGTGCTCCTTCAGGAACTGCGCGGGGTGGTTGCAGATCTGTTTGAGGTCGGTCAGCAGCTTCATCACGAGCCCCCGGCGGGCCATCCCCGCCGCGCCGCCGATGGCGGCCATGGCCTCGCGGACCGCTGCCTCGTACAGCACGGCCTGTTCACGGGTGAGGGGTACGGGGTGGTCGGACTCGGTCTTCGGCGGCAGCTCGGGCACGATGCCCGGGTCGGACTTCCGGCGCCGCAGCAGGAACGGCCGTACCAGCCGGGCGAGCCGTTCGGCGGCCTCGGGGTCCTCCCCCAGCTCCACGGCGCGGGCGTGCCGGGCGCGGAAGGTCTTCAGGGGGCCGAGGAGTCCCGGGGTGGTCCAGTCGAGCAGGGCCCACAGCTCGGAGAGGTTGTTCTCGACGGGGGTGCCGGTCAGCGCGACGCGGGCGGGCGCGGGCACCGTGCGCAGGGCCCTGGCGGTCGCGGAGAACGGGTTCTTCACCTGCTGGGCCTCGTCGGCGACCACCATGCCCCAGCGCTGCCCGGCGAGCTGCTCGGCACGGCCCCGCAGGGTGCCGTAGGTGGTCAGGACGAAGCCGCCGCCTCCGTCCCGGTCCCCGTCCGCGTCCCCGGGGAGGGTCCGGTCGGCGCCGTGGAAGCGGCGGACGGGCACGGCGGGGGCGAAGCGGGCGATCTCCCGCTGCCAGTTGCCCAGGACGGAGGCGGGGCAGACCACGAGGGTCGGCTCGGGCCGGGCGCGGTGGAGGTGGAGGGCGATGACGGTGACCGTCTTGCCGAGGCCCATGTCGTCGGCGAGGCAGCCGCCGAGCCCGAGCGAGGTCATCAGATCCAGCCAGGCCAGCCCGCGCAGCTGGTAGTCGCGGAGCTGGGTGGTCAGGCCGGGGGGCGCCGTCAGCGGCGGGGCGGTGTCCGTCAGCCGGTCGCGCAGGGTGGCGAGGGCTCCGGCGGGCACCGCGTCGACCGTCTCGCCGTCGACCTCGGCGGTGCCGGTCAGTACGGTGGCGAGGGCGTCGACGGGATCCAGCAGGCCCAGCTCGCGCTTGCGCGCCTTGCGCACCAGATCGGGGTCGACCACGACCCAGCGGTCCCGCAGCCGCACGATCGGCCGGTGCGACTCCGCGAGGACGTCCATCTCCGCCTCGGTCAGCGGGTCGCCGTCGAGAACGAGCTGCCAGTGGAAGGCCAGCAGCTCCTGGCTGTCGAAGAACGGGGTGCCGTCGGTGGCCGAGCCAGGGGCGGACCGGACGACGGCGCTCGCGGTGAGCGAGCGGGCCAGCTCACGGGGCCAGTGGACGCTCACCCCGGCGTCGGCGAGCCGGGCGGTGCCGGGGCCCAGCAGCTCGTACAGCTCGTCCTCGGAGAGCGGCAGGACATCGGGCACCTCCCGCTCCAGGAGGGCCGCGAGGGGTGGCCAGACCCGGGCGGCACGGCGGAGCGCGAGCGCGGTGTCGACGCGGGCCCGCGGGCCGAAGCCGTCCGCGCCGTGGGCCCAGAGCCGGGCGGCGTCGACGACCAGGGCCGGGTCGGCGAGGCTGTGCACCTGGACGATCGCCGCCCCCGCGGAACGGAGCACGGCGGTCCCGGCCCGCCTGTGCTCACGGGCGCTTCCGTGGTCAGCCGGCGTCCCCGGGGCGTCCGGGGCGTCCGTCGTATCCGGCACACCGGCCGCGTCCGGAGTGTCGGTCGCGTCCGGGATCTCGCGGGCGTCGGCGGTGTGGGCCGTGTCGGTGGTGTCGGTGGTGTCGAAGAGCTGGAAGGCGGAGAGGTCGAGCCGGAGCGAGACCCGCACCCCGGCGTCCATCCCGGCAGCCGCCTCGGCCGCCCACTCCCGGAGCGCGGGCAGTCGCTGGGGTCCCTGCGCCGCGAAGGCCGCGCCCATCGCGTGGGCCGCCGCCGGGGTGCGGGGCAGGCTGTCCGCGACCGCGTCGAAGAGGCCCCGCACCAGCGCCTCCGGCTCGGGCAGCAGCAGCGGGGACGGCCCGGTGACGGAGGTGACAGGAGTGGCGTACGCCTCGGCGGGCATGGCGGCGGCGATCGCCCGCAGCTGGGCGATGTCGTCGGCGTCGAGCGGGCCCGCGCGCCAGGTGTCGTGATCGGAATCTGTCAGTCCGGGCAGCAGCCGGCCCCGGGCGACGAGATGGAGCGCGTGCAGCACGGCCGCGCCCCAGCAGGCGGCGGCGGGGTGGGCCGCCGGATGGTGCCGGGCCCTGATCAGCGCCGGCAGGGCGGCGGCGACGGGGAGGACGAGCGCGGGGACGGTCCGGGTGCCGATGTCCCCGCCGGATCCCGGGTCCGGGGCGCGAACGACCGTGATCTCCTCCGCCGCACCGGGGAGCGGGGCGCCGTCGGGGTCCCAGAAGGCGATCCGGCCCTGGCGGGGCAGGGCGTCGGGCAGGAACACGGCCGCGCGGGTGAGCAGGGCGTGCGGGATCTCGGCCGTCATACGGGTCACCTCCCATCCGTGGGTCGTGCGGCGGGCACCGGCCCGGTGCCGGGCAGTGGTGCCGTACTGCTTCACGACGATACGGCGGGGGACTGACAACGCAGACCACGCGAACCGTCTCCGCAGGTCACAGCGTCAATGACGGTACGGGACCGGGACGGAGGCGGCGGAGGGCGGATCAGACCGGCGGCCCCGCCCGCCGGATCCGCGCCGGGTTGGCGAGGTCCAAGGCCTCCGGGTCAGGTACCGGCTCCGGGTCACGGACCGGACCGGGAGCCTGAGCAGGACCGGGGCCGGGAGGGGGTACGAGTACGGGTGCAGGGCCGGGAGCGGAAGCGGGTCCGGGTTCCAGTCCCGGTACGGTCTCCGGCCCGGTCACCCCGTCGTGCGACGGCCCGGCGGCCACCGTCGACGGCGGGCCGGCGGCCGGGCGGTCCTCGTCGCGCCGAGGGGCTTCCTCGCCCCGGGGAGCCGTCTCCCGCTCCGCGGTCCCGGGCGCCGGATGGGCCCGTTCCAGGAAGCGCAGCAGTTCCACCGGGAAGGGCAGCACCAGCGTGGAATTCTTCTCGGCGGCGACCGCGACCACCGTCTGCAACAGCCGCAGCTGGAGCGCGGCGGGCTCCTTGGACATCTCACCGGCCGCCTGGGCCAGCTTCTTCGACGCCTGGAGTTCCGCGTCCGCGTTGATCACCCGGGCCCGGCGCTCCCGGTCGGCCTCGGCCTGCCGGGCCATCGACCGTTTCATGGTCTCGGGCAGGGAGACATCCTTGATCTCGACCCGGTCGATCTGGACCCCCCACCCCATGGCCGGGCTGTCGATCATCAGTTCCAGACCCTGGTTGAGCTGTTCCCGGTTGGAGAGCAGATCGTCCAGATCGCTCTTGCCGATGATGGAACGCAGCGAGGTCTGGGCCATCTGCGAGACGGCGAACCGGTAGTCCTCGACCGCGATGATCGCTTCGGCCGGTTCCACCACCCGGAAGTAGACGACCGCGTCGACACGTACGGTGACGTTGTCGCGGGTGATGCCTTCCTGGGCGGGCACCGGCATCGTCACGATCTGCATGCTGACCTTGCGGAGCCGGTCGACCGCCGGAAGGATCATGGTGAATCCGGGGCCCCGGATTCCGCCGTGCAGCCGCCCGAAGCGGAAGACCACACCCCGTTCGTACTGCTTCACCACCCTGGCGGCCGCCGCGGAGTAGGCGAGCAGGGCCACCACCAGAGCCACACCCCAGAGCACCAGTGCTTCCAGCATCGGGGCACCCCCTTCCGACCGAGCGGCCGACCGAGTGGGTCACTCCTCCCACGGTATGCCCGGTATGCCCTGTGCGACCAGACTCTGCCCCTGACGCCCCCGGCAGCCCCTGACAGCCCCTGACGCCTCGCGGCCGGGGCGGCGGCGGTGGGCGGGGTCAGCGTGCGAACCAGCCGTGACCGGTGTACCAGTGGCCGCCCGCCCGCAGATGGTCCCCGATCGCCCGTTCCAGGCCGGTACGGCGGGGCAGCGAGTCCACCGCGAGCCCGGAGTCGCCGAAGACGAAGCCGACCACGGAAGAGTCCGCCGGCTCGGTCCGCTCACTGTGGACGGAGAACCGTTCCTGGAAGCGGCGGATGTTGGAGCCCTCGGGCAGCACCCCGGCCAGCTGAGGGTCGAGGAGCCAGGAGTGGCAGGTCGCGGTCGTGTAGGTCTCCTCGGGGTGGCAGCGCGCGAAGAAGGCGTCCGCCGCCGCGAGCGCCCGGTCGCAGGCGTCCGGGGTGAGCGGGCCGAGGAAATCGGGAATGTGCAGGTCCAGGGTGAGATCGCCGGGAGCGTACGGCTCACCCAGGTTGCGCAGCCCCTCCCCCATGCGTTCACCGAGCCGGCTCCGCTGGAACTGGAGCCTTCCCAGCTGGTACAGCTCGCCCCGGAAGTGCAGCACGAGCCAGCCGGGGTGCGCGAGCCCGCCCGTACCGCGCACTCTGCGGTGCAGGGCCATGTGCCGGCCGAGATCGGCGAGGGTGTGCCGGGACACCGCCTCGGGCACCGAGCGTCCCCGGTGGTGTGCGCGGATGTACGGAAGGGTCGCGACCAGCGCGTACACCGGGAAGTAGCGGACGACCCGGTCATCGCTCCGGTCGGGGTCGTCCAGGAGCGGCGCGTCCCAGCCACCGTCGATGGGGCCGATGGCCGATACCAGTCGCTCCGCCGCCGACGCCAGTTCGCGGCGGAGCCCGGGGTCGGCCGTCATCCGCCCGCGCAGGGCGAGGAGTTCGCCGATGTCCTCATGGGGCACGGTGAGGTCGAGCAGCGCGGCGGCGAGGTCGTCGCTCTCCGGCAGTGCGATGTCCTCGGTGGTCATCCGGCTCCCCTCCGGACCGCGCGACGGCCCGTCGACAGTTGGTACACAGTTGGCAGGTGCGGCACCGGTGCGCCGGGTCCCCATGGCCCCGCCGAGGCATCCTGGAAGAGGAGGCGAGACCATGCGCACCGGGAGTGAACCCATCACCGCGCGCAGTCCCCTGCGGATGCGGTTCTGGCTGAGTGTATGGGGCGTGCTCTGGACCAGTGCGGGTACGGCCCTCTTCGCCCTCGCGGGATATCCGGGATGGGCCGCGCTCTGCGGTGCGCTGCTGCTGGTCGTCCTCGTGGACCTGGCGGTCGTCGTGCACCGTATCCGCCAGGGGCCGCACTTCCAGCCGGGCCGGGACATCCCCCCGTACGAACCGGTCCGCGACCGGCCCCCGCTCCGGCCGCCGCCTCCGGGTCCGGGGGCACCGCCGGGCTCCACAGGCCACGAGGGCCCGGCCGGGCGGCGCCCTCCGGAGCGGTGATCAGGCCCCCAGGGCGGCCACCAGCGCTGCCGCCGCCGTCAGGAGCAGCCCGGTGAGCACGAACGCCCGGTCGACAGCGGTCCGCTCATGGCCGTCGACGACCACGTCACGGGGGTCCTGGGGGTCGTACGTGAGCCGCACGCTGATCCCGCCGGGCAGGGGCACGGGGGAGACCGTCTCCACGACCCGGCCGTCGTGGGTCTCGTAGCTGAGCAGCGGCCTGTCGGCCCCCGGCGGCGGGGGTTTCACCAGGGCGATCGCGTAGTGGCCGGAACGGGTGACCTGGCGGGTGCGGCGCAGGCCGTAGCCCCCGGCGAGGACGGCGACCGCTCCGGCCAGCGCGGCGAAAACGGCGAAAACGATCGTCACCGCCGTGATGCTAGTCCCGCCGGAACGGGTAGGGAGAGGGCTTGACGCACATCTGACGCAGCCGACCGCACCACCGCCCACCGATGCCCGCTGTC
The DNA here is from genome assembly GCF_034961445.1 of Streptomyces yaizuensis. NCBI lineage: Bacteria > Bacillati > Actinomycetota > Actinomycetes > Kitasatosporales > Streptomycetaceae > Streptomyces > Streptomyces yaizuensis. The sequence goes on along the minus strand of NZ_BSBI01000015.1, from coordinate 64,136 downwards.
GGCTGTCGGCTGTCGGCTGTCGGCTGTCGGCTGTCGGCTGTGCATCGGTACGGCGGTTTTCAGCCGGCCGCCGCTCTGCGGGTCAGCTCCGCCCACACCGCGCGAACCTGCGGTTCCAGCGCTTCCAAGGGGCCGTCGTTGTCGATGACGAGGTCGGCGACGGCACGCCGCTGCTCACGGGTGGCCTGGGCCGCCATCCGGGCCCGCGCTTCGGACTCGGTCATTCCGCGCAGGTCCGTCAGCCGCTTCAGCTGGGTCTCCGGGGCGGCGTCGACCACGACGACGAGGTCGTACCGGGAGGACAGCCCGTTCTCGGTGAGCAGGGGGACATCGTGGACCACGACCGCGTCCGGGCCGGCCGCCCGCTCCAGCTCCTGGGCGCGTTCCCCGACGAGAGGGTGCACGATCGCGTTGAGCGCGGCCAGCCGTTCGGGGTCGGCGAAGACAAGCGCCCCCAGCGCCGGCCGGTCCAGGGTGCCGTCGGCGGTGAGGACCCCCGGCCCGAAGGCCGCCACGACGGCCGCGAGCCCTGGTGTACCGGGCTCCACGACCTCGCGGGCGATCTTGTCGGCGTCCACGACCACGGCGCCGTACGACGCCAGCAGCCGGGACACCTCGCTCTTGCCGGCGCCGATGCCACCGGTCAGACCTACGGACAACATGGGCCGCAGCCTAGGCCCTCTCTTCCGGTGGTCAGGAGTCGCCCTCGCGTTCGGCGAGGAATCGCTCGAACTCACGGCCGATCTCGTCGGCCGAGGGAAGGTCGGCCGGTTCCGCGACCAGGTTGCCCCGTGTCTCGGCGCCCGCCACCGCGTCGTACTGGTGCTCAAGCCCCTGGACCAGCGCGACCAACTCGCTGTCGCCCTCGCCGATCTGACGCTCGATCTCGTTCTGGGTGCGATGGGCCTCGGTGCGCAGCGTGTGCGCCACACCGGGGAGAACCAGGCCGGTGGCGGCCGTGATCGCCTCCAGGGCGGTCAGCGCCGCGTCCGGGTAGGAGGAGCGCGCCACATAGTGCGGCACGTGGGCGGCGACGCCGAGGACGTCGTGGCCCGCCTCCATCAGGCGGTACTCGATCAGCGACTCCGCGCTCCCCGGCACCTGCGCCTCGTCGAACGGGCTGCGGTGGCCGGGCATGAGGTCGGTGCGGTTGCCGTGCGGGGTGATGCCCACAGGACGGGTGTGCGGAACGCCCATGGGGATGCCGTGGAAGTTGACCGCGAGGCGTACCTGCAACCGTTCCACGATCCGGGTGACGGCCGCCGTGAACCGCTCCCACTCCACGTCCGGTTCGGGACCGGACAGCAGCAGGAAGGGGGCGCCGGTCGCGTCCTGGACGAGACGAAGCTCGATCCCGGGCGTCTCGTACGCGGTCCAGCGGTCGCGGCGGAAGGTCAGGAGCGGGCGGCGGGCGCGGTAGTCCACCAGCCTGTCGTGGTCGAAACGGGCGACCACCTGGTGGGGCAGGGTGTCGAGCAGGCTGCGGACGATCTGCTCACCGGTCTCCCCCGCATCGATGTATCCGTCGAAGTGGTACAGCATGACCAGGCCGGCGGACTCTTGCGCGAGCGCCACATCGACGACCGCGAGCCCCTTCGGCTCCCATTCGTACAAGCCCTGCGGATCATCCAGCACGATTACCGTTCCTCCTCGTGTTCACTACGCGACAACGCGCGGTGGCGGACGGGCATTCCCCACCGGCACACAAGGAACACCCCGGGAACGGGATTGGTCCTCCTCATCACCCCGTGATGGGTGACCCGGTGTCCCGGCAGCGTGCCCCGGCGATCTGGAGGCCGCCCGGAGGAAGAACGGAGAGTCCCCCGATCGGTCCGGGGGCGATCAAGGGGGACGGACGCCGGGAGAACGGGACGAGGCCCGCCCCCCTGAGGGGAGCGGGCCTCGTCTTCGGCTATCTGTCCGTCAGCCGCTGGTGGTGCCGAGCGTCAGCTCTGGCCGCCGGCCAGCTTCTCGCGGAGGGCGGCCAGCGCCTCGTCCGACGCCAGGGCGCCGGAGTTGTCGTCCGACTCCGAGGAGTACGAACCGCTGGCGGGCGCGGCGGCCGGAGCGGCGGTGCCACCCTCGGCAGCGGCGGCCTCGTCGGCCTCGCGGGACTTGATGACCTGGGCCTGGTGCTGCTCGAAGCGCGTCTGCGCCTCGGCGTACTGGGTCTCCCACGCCTCGCGCTGGGTCTCGTAACCCGGCAGCCAGTCGTTGGTCTCCGGGTCGAAGCCCTCGGGGTAGATGTAGTTGCCCTGGTCGTCGTAGGACGCGGCCATGCCGTAGAGGGTCGGGTCGAACTCGACCGAGGCCGGGTCGGCGCCGAAGGACTCGTTGGCCTGCTTCAGCGAGAGGCTGATGCGGCGGCGCTCCAGGTCGATGTCGATGACCTTGACGAAGATCTCGTCGTTGACCTGGACGACCTGCTCCGGGATCTCCACGTGGCGCTCGGCCAGCTCGGAGATGTGGACCAGGCCCTCGATGCCCTCGTCCACACGGACGAACGCACCGAACGGAACCAGCTTGGTGACCTTGCCGGGGACGACCTGGCCGATCTGGTGCGTCCGGGCGAACTGCTGCCACGGGTCTTCCTGCGTCGCCTTCAGCGACAGGGAGACACGCTCGCGGTCCATGTCGACGTCGAGGACCTCGACGGTGACTTCCTGGCCGACCTCGACAACCTCGGACGGGTGGTCGATGTGCTTCCAGGACAGCTCGGAAACGTGGACCAGACCGTCGACGCCACCCAGGTCCACGAAGGCACCGAAGTTGACGATCGAGGACACGACGCCGGAGCGGACCTGCCCCTTCTGGAGGGTGGTGAGGAACGTCTGGCGGACCTCGGACTGGGTCTGCTCCAGCCAGGCACGGCGGGACAGGACCACGTTGTTGCGGTTCTTGTCCAGCTCGATGATCTTCGCCTCAAGCTCCTTGCCCACGTAGGGCTGGAGGTCGCGAACACGGCGCATCTCGACCAGGGAGGCCGGGAGGAAGCCGCGGAGGCCGATGTCGAGGATGAGACCACCCTTGACGACCTCGATGACGGTACCGGTGACGATCCCGTCTTCTTCCTTGATCTTCTCGATGGTGCCCCAGGCGCGCTCGTACTGGGCGCGCTTCTTCGAGAGGATCAGGCGGCCTTCCTTGTCCTCCTTCTGGAGAACCAGGGCCTCGATCTCGTCGCCGACCTTGACGACCTCGTTCGGGTCGACGTCGTGCTTGATCGAGAGCTCGCGGCTCGGGATGACACCTTCGGTCTTGTAACCGATGTCGAGCAGGACCTCGTCCCGGTCGACCTTCACGATGACGCCGTCGACGATGTCGCCGTCGTTGAAGTACTTGATCGTCTCGTCGATCGCGGCGAGGAAGGCTTCCTCGTTACCGATGTCGTTGACCGCTACCTGCGGAGTGGCGGTGGTCTCGGTGCTGCTCGTCATGTGGGAAAGGGCTCCGGTACGGACATTGAAGTCGTAGGCACTGCTACGCCGTGAGCCCGTCATCGCAGCTGCATAAGGCCGGACAGCCATGGAGGCGCCCGATCGGCGGGGGCTTCCGGAGACCGGAAACTTCCCGCCAAGGCACCCCGTGAACCGAGGGGACATACATACAGCCGCAAGCGCGGCCTGCTCTGTCTGAGGCGCGCAGGCCCGCAGCGCAACTTGTAGCATACGGGGGCAGCCGGAGACGGTCAATGCGCGAAGACGCACACCCGGGGCGGAACGTTCCAAATCCGGCGCAACACGTGTTTGCGGAGGGCCTCCTGAGCCCTGGCCGATCCGATGCATCCGATGCGTCCGATGCGCAAACTACAACGACGGTGAAGATGAGCCAATACATCAAGGATGCCCCGGAGACCCCCGGGGCGGCCGGTGCAGAGCCCGAGGCGACCCGCCGTGACGCGGACGGCACGGAGAGCAGCCGGGCCAGCAGGGGCTGGTGGGACCGGAACGCCGACGACTACCAGCGCGAGCACGGGGCCTTCCTCGGGGACGACCGGTTCGTCTGGGGGCCGGAGGGACTGGACGAGGCCGAGGCGGGGCTGCTGGGGCCGGCGGAGGCGCTGCGGGGCCTGGACGTCCTGGAGATCGGCGCGGGTGCGGCGCAGTGCTCCCGCTGGCTGGCGGCCCAGGGGGCGCGGCCGGTGGCGCTGGACCTCTCCCACCGGCAGCTCCAGCACGCGCTGCGGATCGGGGCGGATGTGCCGCTGGTGGAGGCCGACGCGGGGGCGCTGCCGTTCCGTGACGGCTCCTTCGACCTCGCGTGCTCCGCGTACGGGGCGGTGCCGTTCGTGGCGGACCCGGCGGGGGTCTTCGCCGAGGTGCACCGGGTACTGCGGCCGGGTGGCCGCTGGGTCTTCTCCGTCACCCATCCCATCCGCTGGGCGTTCCCGGACGAGCCGGGGCCGGAGGGGCTGAGCGTGTCGGGCTCGTACTTCGACCGCACGCCGTACGTGGAGCAGGACGACCGGGGGCAGGCGGTCTATGTGGAGCACCACCGGACGATCGGCGACCGGGTGCGGGACGTGGTCGCGGGCGGCTTCCGGCTGGTGGACCTGGTGGAGCCGGAGTGGCCGGCCTGGAACAGCCAGGAGTGGGGCGGCTGGTCCCCGCTGCGGGGGAATCTGATCCCGGGTACGGCGATCTTCGTCTGCGTGCGGGACTGAGGGGCCGGCGGCGCCCAGGCCGGTCCCGCAGCGCCCGGGCCGGTCCTGCGGCCGGCGGCTCCCCCCTGAGCCGTCGGCGGGCCCGGGAGTGCCGACCGGTGCGAGGCCGTCGGGCGGTACGAGTCGAACGGTATTAGTCCTATTAACCGCTGATCTCACGGCGCCTGTGGACAGCGCGGCACACGGCCCGTCCGGACGTACGAGACTGGGCGCATGATCCGAACCGACGTACTCGACCGTCTCCCGGTGCGCGAGGCCCTTCCCGGCCTCTTCGCCGCGCTCGACGAGCGCGGGGCGGCCGTGCTCTCCGCGCCGCCCGGCACCGGGAAGACGACGCTGGTGCCGCTGGCGCTCGCCGGGCTCGTCGGCGACTGCCCCGGCGGCCGGGTGCTGGTGGCCGAGCCACGGCGGATGGCGGTCCGGGCTGCGGCACGCCGGATGGCCTGGCTGCTGGGCCAGGAGGTGGGCGGCGCGGTGGGGTACACGGTCCGGGGCGAGCGCCGGGCGGGGCCCGCCACCCTGGTGGAGGTGATGACCACCGGGGTGCTCCTCCAGCGGCTCCAGCGCGACCCGGAGCTGCCCGGGGTGGATGTGGTGCTGCTGGACGAATGTCATGAGCGCCATCTGGACGCGGACACCGCGATGGCGTTCCTGCTCGATGTCCGCGCCATGCTCCGGCCCGATCTGGGGCTCGTGGCCGCGTCGGCGACGGGGGACGCGGACGCCTGGGCGGGGCTCCTGGCGGCGGCGGACGGCCTCGGCCCGGTGCCGGTGGTCGTGGGCCGGGGCGAGGGGCACGGCGTCCGGTCCCACCACGCGCCGCCGCCTGCCGGGATCCGGCCCGCGCACGGCACCTGGGTGGATCCGGCGCTGCTGCGGCACATCACGGCGACGGTGCGGCAGGCACTCGACCGGGACGAGGGGGACGTGCTCTGCTTCCTGCCGGGCACCGGGGAGATCGCGCGGGCGGCCGGGCTGCTGGCCGATGTGGACGCGGACGTACTGCAACTGCACGGTCGGGCGCCGGCGGCGGTGCAGGACTCCGTGCTGCGGGGCGGCGGCGGACGGCGCCGGGTGGTGCTGACGACGTCGGTGGCCGAATCCAGTCTGACCGTGCCCGGGGTCCGGGTGGTCGTGGACTCGGGGCTGGCCCGCGAGCCGCGCGTGGACCACGCCCGGGGGCTGGGGTCGCTGACGACGGTGCCGGTCCCGGCGTCGGGAGCGACCCAGCGGAAGGGCCGCGCCGGCCGGGAGGCCCCCGGCACCGTGTACCAGTGCTGGTCGCCGGGGGACGACATACGGCGGGCTCGTCACCCCTCCCCCGAGATCCGGACCGCGGACCTGACGTCGTTCGCACTGCGGGCGGCCTGCTGGGGCGACCCCTCGGCGGCGGGGCTCGCGCTGCTGGACGCCCCGCCCCCCGGCGCCATGGCGGCGGCCCGGTCGGTGCTGACCGCGATCGGGGCCGTCGACGCGGAGGGGCGGGCCACCGAGCGGGGGGTGCTCATGTCCCGGATGGGGGTCCATCCCCGGCTGGCCAGAGCACTGCTGGACGCCGCTCCCATGGTGGGGGCCGAACGCGCCGCCGGGGTGGTGGCGCTGCTCAGCGAGGAACCGCCCCGGGAGTACGGCGACGATCTGGCGGAGGTCTGGCGCCGGGCCCGGCGCGGGGGCGACGCCTACGCGGCGCGCTGGCGGTCGGAGACCCGCCGTCTGATGTCCGCGTTGCCCACGGCGACCGGTGGCCCAGGTCCGGCGGGCGCGGCGGGCGCGGCAGGCGGCACGGCGGCGGCCGGAGCGGCGGCGGGCTCCGGGGACGACGCTGTGGCAGGGCTCGTGACGGCGCTGGCCTTCCCGGAGCGGGTCGCCCGGTCCCGGGGCGAGGGGGCGTTCCTCATGGCCTCGGGGACCGGGGCCGAGGTGGCGGCCGGGTCCGGGCTGCGCGGGTCCCGCTGGCTGGCGGTGGCGGTCGCCGACCGGCCCGTGTCGGCCGCCTCGGCGCGGGTGCGGCTCGCGGCCGTGGTCGACGAGGAGACGGCGTGCGCGGCGGCCGCGCATCTGCTGAGCGCGGGCGAGGAGGTCCATTGGGAGGACGGGGACGTGGTGGCGCGGGAGGTGCGTCGGCTGGGCGCGGTGGAGCTGGCCTCCCGTCCGCTGCGCAGACCCGATCCGGCGCTGGTGCGGGCCGCGCTGCTGGAGGGGCTGCGCGGAGAGGGGCTGGGGCTGCTGCGCTGGACACCCGAGGCGCGGTCGCTGCGGGACCGGCTGGCCTTCCTCCACCGGGTGCTGGGATCGCCCTGGCCGGACGTCTCGGACGAGCGGCTGCTCGGAAGTGCCGACGAGTGGCTGGAGCCGGAGTTGTCGCGGGCCGGGCGGCGGGCCGATCTGGGCCGGATCCCCGTGGGGGAAGCACTGCGGCGGCTGCTGCCCTGGGCGAGCGGCGAGGGGGCCCGGCTGGACGAGCTGGCCCCGGAGCGGATCGAGGTGCCGAGCGGCTCGCGGATTCGGGTGGAGTACGACGGGGAGCAGCCGGTGCTGTCGGTGAAGCTCCAGGAGATGTTCGGCCTGCGGGAGACTCCCCGGGTGGCGGGGGTGGCGGTGCGGGTGCATCTGCTCTCTCCCGCCCGGCGGCCGGTGGCGGTCACCGCCGATCTGGCCTCGTTCTGGGCGGAGGGATACCGCTCGGTGCGGGCGGAGCTGCGGGGGCGGTATCCGAAGCACCCCTGGCCGGAGGATCCCTCGACCGCCGTACCGACCCGGCACACGACGGCCCGCCGGGACGCGGAGGGGGGAAAGGGAGGAAAGGGAGGAAGGTGCTGAAGACGCTGAGGAATCGGTGGTGGCCCGCGTGATCACCGCGTGTATCAGGGCCGGGCCGGCGTCGCCGGAGCGCGTCGGCGCCGGACGGGCCGGGGCCGGCTCCTGTCGGGTCGACTTGTCGCCCGGGTGCGGCGGGCGCCGGCGGGGGCGGCCCGGTGGAGGGTCGTGGCCGCCGGAGCGGGTGATGGGAGGCGGGGGTCAGCCGGGGGTGGTGGAGCGGGGGGCGGGGGCGCGGCTTCTGGCCTCCAGGACGAGGGCCAGGGTCAGGGTGCAGCCGCCCAGGGCGAGAAAGCCCCAGGGGAGATAGGAGGTGAGCAGGAGGATCAGCGGACGCTGGGACTTGACCAGGTCGACGGTGTGGTCGATGTAGTCGGGGCGCATCTTCACATGGCCGGCGAAGACGGTGACCCGGTCCCGGCCGCCGAGGAGGGTGCCGCCGCGCAGTTCCTCGCGGTGGATCTCCTCGCCGTTGACGGGGGCCCCGGTGACGGGGTCGACCCAGAACATCCGGCGGGTGGTGTACCAGCGGGTGGTGCCGGTGTCGCGTTCCAGGGTGGTGGCGTCGATGCCGGGGATCGGCATCGTGCGCGGGTAGGGGACCTTGGTCCACGGGACGGTCTGCTCGAAGTAGTAGACGTCCAGTCCGCGGAAGGAGCGGGTGCCCCGGTAGTGGATGGGGGCGGAGGTGCGGGTCTGGGCGTCGAAGTACCGGTAGTCCCGTTTCTCGGTGAGGAAGGGCCATTTGAAGGCGATGCCGTCGCGGCGGACGGGGGTGCCGTCGACCGTTTCGCCGGGCGCGTGGACCGGCGCCTGGGTGTGGGCGTCGAAGATGTAGCGCTCGGGGATCTGGGAGATCATCGCGCCGTCGGGGCCCTGCACATGGGCGAGGGCGTCCCAGACGACGACATCCCGGCCGGTGGTCCGTTCGATCCGTTCGGACGCGGCGACGTCGCCCTTCAGGGTCTGGACGATAGTGACCTTGTCGACCCGGCGGGCACGGAGGGTGCCGTAGTCGAGCAGGGTGGCGGGCCGGGCCTCCATCACGACCTCCTGGTACTGGCCGGGCGGGACCTTGGCGAGGCGGGGGAAGGCGTACCAGCGCAGCAGCGGGGAGAGGGTGGTGAAGAAGACGGCGAGGGCGAGGAGCACCAGTCCGGCACGGCTGCGCATGGCCTTCCCTACTTCTTGGGGCCGGGGACGGTGGTGAGCAGGGGTTCGGGTGAGGTTCCGTCCTGGGGCGGGCCGATGGCGGTGACGGTGAGGACGAGGGCGACGGCGGCGGTCAGTCCGATGGCGGCGGCGGCGAAGGCGCGCATGGTTCGGCCTCCCGGTGCTGGGACCCCCGGAGGGGATCTGATGACGCGTCAGGGAGAGGGCACCGTAGCAATCGGACGGCTCGATGAGAACACATGGGACCGCCCCGCTGCCGGTGCGGCTGCGGGGCGGTCCGGGGAGAGCGGCCGGCGGTGCGGCTCAGCCGGTGGGCGTCGCGCTCGCGCGGGACGACGCGCCGGCGGACGGGCTCGGGGAGGCCCCGGCGGGCGCGCTCGGGGACTCGCTGGGAGCGGTGGTGGGCGCCTCGGTCACGGTCAGCTCCACCGTGATGGGCTTGGCGCCGACGGCGGTGAGGTGGAGGACGTAGGTGCCCGCCGTGCCGTCGGCGAAGAGCTTGGGCAGCCGCAGCACACCCCGGGAGTCCGTGGTGAGGTCGAGGCTCCGCAGCGGGGTGCCCTCGGCGCCCTTGAAGTAGGGGCCCTTGTCGTTCTCGGTCGGGTCCTCGACGCTCTTGACCAGGGTGGCGGTGACCCCGACACCGGAGGCGACGGCGCCCCGGTGGGTGGCCCGGACCTCCACGAAGTCCGTGAACTCGCCGCCCACGACGGCCGTCAGCGGCTTCTCCCCGACGCGGACGAGCGCGTCCGCCACCCTCGGGGTCACCTTGGCGGTGACCTTCACCGGGGCGAGGTCGGTGCCGCTGACGGTGGCCCGGATGATGAACTCCCCGGGCGTCTCGCCGGCCCGGAGCACGGGTGCGGTGACCCGGCCGTCGGCGGCGGTGGTGAGGACGGCGCTGGTGCGGCCGCCGGGGAAGCGGCTGTCCGTGGTCCCGGTGATCTCGAAGCGCACGGCCTGCCGGGCGAGCCCCTTGCCCTGGGCGTCCTCGACGCGGACGGTGACCCGCCCGGCGAAGTCGCGGCCGGCCACGGCGGTGATCGTCTCCGCGCCCGCGTTCTCGATCGCGCCGGGGGCGGTGACCGGCGGCTTGGTGGGCGGCTGGGTCGGCGGCTTCACCGGCGGGGTCGTCGGGGGCTTCGGCCGGCCGGGCTTGTCGCCACCGCCGGGCTTGGGCTTCGGCGACGCACTCGGGCCGCCCTGGTCGCCACCGGGCTTCGCGGGCCCCTTGGCCGGCGGCTTGTCGCCGGTGGCGTCCGTGCCGGGGCTGTCGGGCGCGTCGGAGCCGGGCAGTGCGCCCGTGCCGTCCGGGACGGAGTGCGTGCCCTTCTTGTAGTACTCGAACCAGGACAGCACCGTCCGCAGATAGGTGCGGGACTGGTTGTAGCTGAGGATCGCCCTGTCCAGGTCCGCGCTGTCGCGCAGATCCCGCTCGCCGGCGCAGAGGTAGCGGCCCGCCGCGAGCGCGGCGTCATGGATGTTGTTGGGGTCCTTGCGGCCGTCGGCGTTGGCGTCCTGACCCCAGGAGGCCCAGGTGGAGGGGATGAACTGCATCGGGCCGACGGCGCGGTCGTAGGCCGTGTCGCCGTCGTGGACACCGTTGTCGGTGTCGGGGATGTTGGCGAATCCGACGCCGTTGAGCACCGGGCCCCGGATGGGCGAGAGGGTGGTGCCGTTGCCGTCGACCCGGCCGCCGCGCGCCTGCCCGGACTCCACCTTGCCGATCGCGGCCAGCAGCTGCCAGGGCACATGGCAGCCCGGGTCCGACGCCGAGATGGTCCGCTCCGCGTTCTTGTACGCGGCGAGGATGGTGGCGGGGATGCCCGCCTGGGCCGCCGCCTGCTGCTCCTTCGCGCTGGGCAGGCCGATGGAGGCACCCGGCTTGTCGGGCGTGGTCAGCGGCGGAAGGTCCGTGTAGTACGGGGAGTTGCCGGTGGCCGGCTGGTCGGGGCCCGCGTCCGGCTCGGAGTTGCCCTGTCCCGGGCCCTCGCTGCCGCCGCCGAGGTTCGCATGGGTGATTCCGGGCGCCTGCGAGGCGGAGAGGGCCGCCACAGCGGCGGCGGCCACGGCGGTGGTGGTCGCTCCTCTGCGCAGCCGTCGGCCGAGTTCCGCTGCCATACGTCTGTTTCCCTCCCCGAAAGCGGCTGTTCGCGCTCCCCAGTGCGATAACGGAAATATCTCTGGCGACCCTACGACACGTACCTGTCAGGGGACACCACGCCTCGACCGGTTTTCACCAGTTCGCCACCTCGAAGGAGGCCAAAAGCCGAGTGTCGGTTGCGTCACCCCGCTGACCTGCACCGATTCCATATACCGGCAAGGAGGGGAAGGGCACGGCGGATGTCCTGCCGGGCAGCGCCACCGGGCCGTCCGGACCCGGCGGCGGAGCGGCGGGACGGGCCCCCGGTACGACGACCGGGGGCCCGTGCGCTCAGTGCGCGGCGGACTCCCAGTCCGCGCCGACGCCCACCGACACGTCCAGCGGGGCGCTGAGCTGCGCGGCCGAGGACATCTCCCGGCGCACGACCGCCTCGACGTCCTCGCGCTCGCCCGGTGAGATCTCCAGCACGATTTCGTCGTGGACCTGGAGCAGCATCCGGGACGTCAGCTCCGCCTCCCGCAGCGCCCGGTCCACCCGCAGCATCGCGATCTTCACAATGTCCGCCGCGGTGCCCTGGATCGGTGCGTTGAGCGCCATGCGCTCGGCGGACTCGCGGCGCTGCCGGTTGTCGCTGTTGAGGTCGGGCAGATAGCGGCGGCGGCCGAACATGGTCGCGGTGTAGCCGGTGGCACGGGCCTCGTCCACCACCCGGTGCAGATAGTCGCGCACCCCGCCGAACCGCTCGAAGTACGTGTCCATCAGGGCCCGTGCCTCGCCCGCTTCGATGTTGAGCTGCTGGGAGAGACCGAAGGCCGAGAGGCCGTACGCCAGCCCGTAGGACATCGCCTTGATCTTGCGGCGCATCTCCGCGTCGACGTCGGACGTGGCCACGCCGAAGACCTGGGAGGCGACCGTGTTGTGCAGGTCCTCGCCGGAGGTGAAGGCCCGGATCAGCCCCTCGTCCTGGGAGAGGTGCGCCATCACCCGCAGTTCGATCTGGCTGTAGTCGGCCGTCATCAGCGACTCGAAGCCCTCGCCGACGACGAAGCCGCGCCGGATGGCCCGGCCCTCGTCGGTGCGGACCGGCACATTCTGGAGATTCGGGTCGGTCGAGGACAGCCGGCCCGTCGCCGCGACGGTCTGGCTGAAGGTCGTGTGGATCCGGCCGTCGGCAGCGACGGTCTTGATCAGCCCTTCGACGGTGGAGCGCAGCCGGGCCTGCTCGCGGTGGCGCAGCATGATCACCGGCAGCTCGTGCTCGGTCTGGGTGGCGAGCCAGGCCAGGGCGTCCGCGTCCGTCGTGTAGCCGGTCTTGGTCTTCTTGGTCTTGGGGAGGTTCAGCTCGCCGAAGAAGACCTCCTGGAGCTGCTTGGGCGAGCCGAGGTTGAACTCGTGGCCCACCGCGGCGTGGGCCTCCTTGACCGCCTGCTGGACGGCGCCCGCGAACAGCTGCTCCATCGACTCCAGATGGGCGCGGTCGGCGGCGATGCCGTGCCGCTCCATCCGGGCCAGCAGCACGGAGGTGGGCAGCTCCACGTCGTGCAGCAGCTCGGTGGCGCCGACCTCGGCGAGCCGCCCGGTGAAGGCGTCGCCGAGGTCGAGGACGGCCCGCGCCTGCGCCATCAGGGCGTCGGCCTCGGCGTGCTCGTCCGTGCCGAAGGCGAGCTGCCCGTCGGCGGCGGCCGGGACCAGCTCGCGGTGGAGGTACTCGACGGAGAGGGCGTCCAGCGCGAAGGAGCGCCGGCCGGGCTTGACGAGGTACGCGGCGAGGGCGGTGTCCATGGTGACGCCCTCGACCTGCCAGCCGTGCTCCGGGAAGACCCGCAGGGCCTCCTTGGCGCTGTGCATCACCTTGGGCCGGGCGGGGTCCGCGACCCAGGCGGCGAAGGCGCGCTCGTCGGCCTCGTCGAGCCGGGTGGTGTCGAACCAGGCCGCGCTGCCGTCGGCGGCGGCGAGGGCGATCTCGCTGACATTGCCCGTGCCCAGCGCCCAGCTGGTGACGGTGGCGACACCGAGCGGCCGGTCGCCGTGGCGCTCCAGCCAGGGGGCCAGCTCGCCGGTGGCCAGCACGGTGCCGTCCAGCTCGATGCCCGCCTCCGGGGCGGGGCCCTCGTCCTCGGCGGCGCCCGGGTCGACGGCGAGCAGCCGCTCGCGCAGGCTCGGGTTCCGGATCTCCAGGATCTCCAGGAAGCTCCTGAGCGCCTCGCGGTCGTAGGGCGCGCGCTCCAGGTCGGCGACGGTCCTCGGCAGCTCGACGTCGCGGACCAGCTCGGTCAGATGGCGGTTGAGCTTGACCGACTCCAGATGGTCGCGGAGCGACTGGCCGACCTTGCCCTTGACCTCGTCGGCCCGCTCGATCAGCTCGGCGAACGAACCGAACTGGTTGATCCACTTGGTGGCGGTCTTCTCGCCCACGCCGGGAATGCCGGGGAGGTTGTCGGACGGGTCGCCGCGGAGGGCGGCGAAGTCGGGGTACTGGGCGGGGGTCAGCCCGTACTTCTCCTGGACCTTCTCGGGGGTGAAGCGCGTCAGCTCGGAGACGCCCTTGGTCGGGTAGAGCACCGTGGTGTGCTCGCTGACCAGCTGGAACGAATCCCGGTCGCCGGTGACGATCAGTACGTCGAAGCCGGCGGCCTCGGCCCGGGTGGCGAGGGTGGCGATGATGTCGTCGGCCTCGAAGCCGTCCACCGCGAAGCGCTCGGCGTTCATCGTGTCGAGCAGCTCGCCGATCAGCTCGACCTGGCCCTTGAACTCGTCCGGGGTCGCGGAGCGGTTCGCCTTGTACTCGGGGAAGTCCTTCGAGCGCCAGGTCTTGCGGGAGACGTCGAACGCCACGGCGAAGTGCGTGGGCGCCTCGTCACGCAATGTGTTCGCCAGCATCGACGCGAAGCCGTAGATGGCGTTGGTCGTCTGGCCGCTCGCGGTCGAGAAATTCTCCGCGGGCAGCGCGAAGAACGCCCGGTACGCCAGGGAGTGCCCGTCCATGAGGAGGAGGCGGGGGCGGTTGTCGTCTGGGGTCTTCTTCGATGCTGTCCGATCCACGCCCCCGATCCTGCCACGGACCACTGACAATGCCGTCCACACCGGCCGGTCGGGCACCGCTGTCAGTGGGGCGTGTCAGGATTCGGGAACGGAGAATGGAAAAGCCGCCGACAAGCAGACGGCCCCGGCAGCACACGGCAGTACACGGCAGAGGACTCCGCGCTCAAGGGGGAGCACGATGGCCCGCAAACCACCCGCAAGTGATCCGGTCCAGGACGCCCCGGAGGTCACGGCCCCCGAGCACGCGGCGGCCGGTCTGCCCGCGATCGGACACACCCTCCGGGCCGCCGGACGTCAGATGGGCGTGCGGCGCACGGCCGCGACCCTGCTCAAGGTCAACCAGAAGGACGGCTTCGACTGTCCCGGCTGCGCCTGGCCGGAGAGTGAGAAACGCCATGTGGCCGAGTTCTGCGAGAACGGCGCCAAGGCGGTGGCGGAGGAGGCGACCCTGCGCCGGGTGACGCCGGAGTTCTTCGCCGCCCACCCGGTGTCGGAGCTGGCCGGGCGCAGCGGGTACTGGCTCGGTCAGCAGGGCCGGCTCACCCACCCCGTGTATCTGCCCCCGGGCGCGGACCACTACGAGCCGATCGGCTGGGCGGACGCCTTCGCGATCATCGCCGAGGAGCTGAACGGGCTGTCGTCGCCGGACGAGGCGCTGTTCTACACCTCGGGCCGCACCAGCAACGAGGCCGCGTTCCTGTTCCAGCTGTTCGCCCGCGAGTTCGGCACGAACAACCTCCCCGACTGCTCGAACATGTGCCACGAGTCGTCCGGCTCGGCGCTCACCCAGACCCTGGGCGTCGGCAAGGGCAGTGTCTCGCTGGAGGATCTGCACCAGGCCGATCTGATCATCGTGGCCGGGCAGAACCCGGGCACCAACCACCCCCGGATGCTGTCGGCGCTGGAGCGGGCCAAGCGGTCCGGAGCAAAGATCATTTCGGTGAATCCGCTGCCCGAGGCGGGCATGGAGCGGTTCAGGAATCCGCAGACGCCACGGGGCCTGCTGCGGGGCACCGCGCTCAACGACCTCTTCCTCCAGATCCGCGTCGGCGGCGACCAGGCCCTCTTCCGGATGCTGAACCGGCTGGTCATCGAGGCCGGTGACGGGGTGGACCAGGACTTCGTCACGACGTTCACCCATGGGTACGAGGAGTTCCGCGCCGCCGCGCTGGCCACCGGCTGGGAGGAGACCGCGGCAGCGACCGGCCTGGAGCGTACGGACATCGAGCGGGCGCTGGCGATGGTGCTCCGCTCCCGGCGGACCGTGGTGTGCTGGGCGATGGGGCTGACGCAGCACAAGCACGCCGTCGCCACCATCCGCGAGGTGGTCAATCTGCTGCTGCTGCGCGGAGCCGTGGGCCGGCCCGGGGCGGGCGTCTGCCCCGTGCGGGGCCACTCCAATGTCCAGGGCGACCGGACGATGGGCATCTTCGAGCGCCCGTCCGCGGCCTTCCTCGACGCGCTGGAGAAGGAGTTCGGCTTCGCACCGCCGCGCCATCACGGCCATGACGTGGTCCGTGCCATCCGGGCGCTGCGCGACGGCGAGGCGAAGGTGTTCTTCGCGATGGGCGGGAACTTCGCGTCGGCGACCCCCGACACGGAGGTGACCGAGGCGGCGCTGCGCCGGGCGCGGCTGACCGTCCAGGTGTCGACCAAGCTGAACCGCTCCCATGTGGTGACGGGCGCCCGGGCGCTGATCCTGCCGACGCTGGGCCGTACCGACCGTGATGTGCGGGGCGGCGAGCGGCAGGTGGTGACGGTGGAGGACTCGATGGGGATGGTGCACGCCTCCCGGGGCAACCTCCCCCCGGCCAGTCCGCATCTGCTCTCCGAGCCGGCCATCGTGGCGCGGCTGGCGCGGGCGGTGCTCGGCTCCGGTTCGGCCACGCCGTGGGAGGAGTTCGCGGCGGACTACGGCGCGATCCGGGACCGTATCGCCCGGGTGATCCCCGGGTTCGAGGACTTCAACGAGAAGATCGCCCGGCCCGGCGGCTTCACCCTGCCGCACGCCCCGCGCGACGAGCGCCGCTTCCCCACGGCGACGGGGAAGGCGAACTTCACGGCGGCGCCGGTGGAGTATCCGCGGGTGCCGAAGGGGCGGCTGCTGCTCCAGACGCTGCGCTCGCACGACCAGTACAACACCACGATCTACGGTCTGGACGACCGCTACCGGGGGATCAGAGGCGGACGCCGGGTGGTGCTGGTGCACCCGGAGGACGCGCGTGAGCTGGGGCTCGCGGACGGCGCGTACACCGACCTGGTGAGCGAGTGGAGGGACGGGGTGGAGCGGCGGGCGCCCGGTTTCCGGGTGGTGCACTACCCGACCGCGCGGGGCTGCGCGGCGGCGTACTACCCGGAGACCAATGTGCTGGTGCCGCTGGACTCGACGGCCGACACGAGCAACACCCCGGCCAGCAAGTCGGTGGTGGTGCGGTTCGAGGCGCCCGGGTCGGCAGCCGGTGGGGAGGAGGAGCGGTGATCCACCCCCTAAGCGTTTGCTCAGTCATCTGATAAGACGGTGCACAGAGCACGCATGCGAAGCACCCGCACCGAGATCGGAGCCGGCCCATGGGCGAGCAGCCTTCCGTGAAGTTCCCGCAAGAAGTCATCGACGAGTACACCGCCCTCGGGGTGGACCTGCCCTCGCTCTTCTCGGCCGGGCATCTCGGCAACAGGCTCGGCGTCCAGGTGGTCGAGGCCTCGGCGGAGCGGGTCGTCGGAACGATGCCCGTGGAGGGCAACACCCAGCCGTACGGGCTGCTGCACGGCGGTGCGTCCGCCGCGCTGGCGGAGACGCTGGGCTCGATCGGCGCGATGCTGCACGGTGGCAGCACCCGGATCGCGGTCGGTGTCGACCTCAACTGCACCCACCACAGGGGCGTACGGTCCGGCCTGGTCACGGGGGTGGCGACGCCGCTGCACCGGGGGCGGTCGACAGCCACCTACGAGATCGTGATCACGGACGAGCGGGAGAAGCGGGTCTGCACCGCGCGCCTCACCTGCCTGCTCCGGGACGCGCCCGCGCCGGACGGCGGGCGGGCGCACGGCGGGAGCTGAGCCGCCCGGCCCGGCGCCCGGCCCGCCTTCCGGCATCCGGCGAGGGCAGGGCCCCGGCCGGCCCTCGCCGGACGCCGACCGCGGCCCCCCCCTCCCCCGGACGTCGACCGCATTCTCCCCAGCACCCCCCGGCCCCCTCCCGAGCCCTCCCCTCACCCCGCCCGGCCCCTACGCACAGCGACAGCGGGGCCTGCGCACGGCGCCCGCGGGCCGAGCGGCGGGCCGGCGGCGCGGGCCGGCCGCCGGAGTGCCGGGGGCCGTCGTCCGGGGGCCGGGCCGCGGGCGGGGCGATCGCGCCCCGGTCCCCCGGCCCCGTACCGGACCGCCCGCGAGGGGTTGCCGGGCCGGGCCCCCGGCCCCTACCGTCCGCCGTATGCGCCTTGGACGGCCGGCACCAGGCGGGCCCGGACGGCATTCCGGAGCCACCCCCTCCGCGCTCCCGCGCGCCGCGTCCGCCGCCGTCGCCCTGCTGCTCTGCCTGCCCCTCCCCGCCTGCACCGGCACCGGGAGCGCTCCCGCCCCGCCGGATGAGCGCCCGTCAACTCCCTTGTCCGCCACGGCCGATGCCGTCGGCCTCTGCGTCCGCCTGGTCGGCCACTGGGCGGCGGACGCCCTCCGGGGCGGCCGCTGGTCCGGGCTCGACTGGGAGCAGAAGGGCCTCTCCAACGGGCAGTACGCCCTCCATGAGGAGATCGTCGCCGCCGCTCGGACCGAGGAGCGCCGACGGGGGCGCACGGCGGCCCTGGAGCTGATCGCGCGGCGGACCCGCGAGGGGTGCACCGCCCGGAACGGCGCGACCGAGGGGTCGCAGAACTGGCGTCCGCCCGGCGAGGACCGCAGCCCCTCCCCCGGCCCCTGACACCGCGACCCGCGCCGACGAGAACCGGCGAAAGCCGACGAACCGGCGCGGACCGCACCCCGGAGCCGACCGTCGGGAATCGACGGGAACCGGTGCGAACCGACGCGGCCGCAGGCCGTCCCGGCGCGATCCGGGAGCGCCCGGCGCGGGCCGCCACCCCCATCACCGTGACTCTCCGTATTCACCACCCGGGCGCGGCATCCGCATTCCGTACCCGGCCCCCCGCTCCCCGGAGCGGCCACCGGACACCCGGGAGGCCGAGGACCCTGTCAGCACCATGATCCCCTCAAGGCCCTTAGCAGCACTGCGTGTTCTGGAGTTTTGAACCCCTGTTTCATTTCCCGGATCGCCCGACTTGCCCCACTCCCGGCACCGAGTTCTGTTCAGGTCATAACAAGAACGTCACATCCTGACGTCCGTAGTGCCCCTCCCCCTGGCGTACGCCTAGAGTCACGGCCAGTTACCGCGCCGCCGGGCGCTGTCAGCACGGCCCGTGTACCTCCGTACGGCCCGGCGACCACACGGCACCTCAGGGGAGGGGCCGCGCCAGGGAAAGGACTCATCGTGCGCAACCGTTCCTTGCTCATACTGACCGCCGTGCTCACCACGGGGGCGCTCTCGCTCACCGCCTGCGGATCCCGCGACGACGACAACAAGTCCGATGGCGGCAGCAGTGGGAAAACCACGGTGGTCATCGGTGTCGACGGCCCGCTGACGGGATCCCTGTCCGCGCTGGGCCAGGGCATCAAGAACTCCGTCGACCTCGCGGTGAAGACGGCGAACAAGAACAACGAGGTCCCGGACGTCGAGTTCAAGATGGTGTCCTACGACGACCAGGCGGTTCCCGCCTCGGGGCAGGCCAACGCCCAGAAGCTGGTCGGCGACAAGGACGTCCTGGGCGTCGTCGGCCCGCTGAACTCCGGTGTCGCCCAGTCGATGCAGGGCGACTTCGCCAAGGCGAACCTCACCCAGGTCTCGCCGGCCAACACGAACCCGGCGCTCTCGCAGGGCGACAACTGGGCCAAGGACGACAAGAAGCGCCCGTTCAAGACCTACTTCCGGACCGCCACCACGGATGTGATCCAGGGCAGGTTCGCCGCCCAGTACCTCTTCAACGAGGCCAAGAAGAAGAACGTCTACGTCGTCGACGACAAGCAGACCTACGGCGCGGGCCTGGCCCAGATCTTCGCGGCCGAGTTCAAGCGCCTCGGCGGCAAGATCGCCGGTGAGGACCATGTCACCGTCAAGGAGACCGACTTCTCCAGCACGGCCGACAAGGTCAAGGCGTCCAAGGCGGACTCGGTCTACTTCGGCGGCCAGTACCCCGAGGGCGGCCTCCTCGCGGACCAGATCAAGAAGGTCGGCGCGAAGATCCCCACCATGGGCGGTGACGCGCTCTACGACCCGGCGTACATCAGCGCCTCCGGCGAGGCCAACGACGGCGACATCGCCACCTCCGTCGGCTTCCCGATCGAGAAGCTGGACACCGCGAAGACCTTCATCGCGGACTACCAGGCCGCGGGGTACAAGGACCCGTACGCGGCCTACGGCGGCTACTCGTACGACGCCGCCTGGGCCATCATCCAGGCCGTCAAGCAGGTCGTCGGCGCCAACGGGAACAAGGTGCCCGAGGACGCCCGCGCCAAGGTCACCGAGGCCATGTCCCAGGTCTCCTTCTCCGGTGTGACCGGCCAGGTCGCCTTCGACGAGTTCGGCGACACCACGAACAAGCAGCTCACGGTCTACACCGTCAAGGACGGCAAGTGGACCGACCTGAAGAGCGACACGTTCAAGGACTGACCCCGGGCTTCCCCGCCCCGTGAACACCTGAACCAGCCGCGCGAGGGCGCAGACCGCGCCCTCGCGCGGAGTCATATCCGACACGCTCATCGGAGGCTCTGCGGTGAACGAACTGCCGCAACAGCTGGCGAACGGCCTAGCCCTGGGTGCCCTCTACGGTCTCATCGCCATCGGGTACACCATGGTCTACGGCATCGTGCAGCTCATCAATTTCGCCCATGGCGAGATCTTCATGATCGGGGGGTTCGGAGCCCTCACCATCTACACCTGGCTCCCCAGCAGTGTGTCGCTGACGCTCGCCATACCGCTCATGATCATAGGCGGGGCGGTCGCGGCCGTCGCCGTCGCGACCGCCGCCGAGCGGTTCGCCTACCGCCCGCTGCGCGGGGCCCCCCGACTCGCGCCGCTGATCACCGCGATCGGTCTGTCCATCGCGCTCCAGCAGATCGTCTGGGGCTTCTACCCGGACGCGAAGAAGCACAAGAGCTTCCCCGAGTTCGGCGGCGACGCCTTCCAGATCACCGACGATCTGCTGATCCAGCGCGCGGACGCGTTCGTCCTGGTGCTGGCCCCGCTCTGCATGCTGGCGCTGGGCCTCTTCGTCTCGAAGAGCCGCAGCGGCCGCGCCATGCAGGCCACCGCGCAGGACCCGGACACCGCCAAGCTCATGGGCATCAACACCGACCGGATCATCGTGATGGCCTTCGCCATCGGCGCCGCCTTCGCCGCCGTCGCGGCCGTCGCCTACGGCCTGGACAAGGGCCAGATCAACTTCGAGATGGGCTTCATCCTCGGCCTCAAGGCGTTCACGGCCGCCGTCCTCGGCGGGATCGGCAACATCTACGGCGCGATGGTCGGCGGGATCGTCCTGGGGCTCGCGGAGTCCCTGTCGATCGCGTACATCGAAGAGATCCCCGGCATGCACCAGCTCGGCGGTGGCGCCTGGTCCAACGTCTGGGCCTTTGTCCTTCTCATCCTCGTGCTGCTCGTCAGGCCCCAGGGTCTGCTCGGTGAGCGCGTCGCGGATCGGGCGTGAGAACCATGACCACAGACACCACGAAAGACACCGCCGCCGCCACCGAATCCCGGTCCACCGCCCTGCGCTGGGCCGCCGTGGCGGGTGGCGCGGCCACCGTCGCGAGCACCTTCCTGGCCTGGACCTGGACCTCCGCGTTCCCCGGTGACCTGACCGTGTACGGCTACCCGGGCGGCCTCCAGATCCTCACCCTGGTGGCCGGTGTCCTCGTCGTCGCCGGCGCCCTGGCCCCGCTCGGCGTCAAGGGCCTCGGCTGGCTGGCCCCCGCCGGCGGCACCAGGGCACTGCGGATGTACGCCCTCGGGGCGTTCGCCACCACCTGGTTCACCGTCGTCGCCATCGCCGTCGAACTCGACGGCCTGGTCAATCTGGAGCCGGGCGGCTACGTCGCCGCCGCGGCCTCGGCCGTACCCCTGGTCGCCTTCCTGCTCCCCGACGACACCCGCAAGGCCGCCCGCCCCCGGGAGCTGCCGTCCTGGGCCGAGATCCTGATCATCGTGGCCGTCTTCGGCCTCGGCCTGTACGTGATCACCTACGGCATCGACACCGAGGACCCCGAGCTGTTCACCGGGTACCTCGTCACGGTCGGCTTCGGCGCCGCCGGACTCATCAAGTCCGGAACGATCGCCCGGCTCTCCGCGCTCACCGCCAAGTACCGCCAGGTGACGATGATCGCGGCCTTCGTCGCCGCCGCGGCCTTCCCCTTCACCCAGAACACCGACACGTACACCCTGATCGCGGTCAACATCCTGATCTTCGCGACCGTGGCCCTGGGTCTCAATATCGTCGTCGGCCTCGCCGGCCTGCTCGACCTCGGCTATGTCGCCTTCCTCGGCGTCGGCGCGTACACCGCGGCGCTCGTCTCCGGAAGCACCGCGTCCGCGTTCGGTGTGCAGTTCCCGTTCTGGGCCTCCGTCCTCACCGGCGCGGTGGTCTCGCTCGTCTTCGGTGTCGTCATCGGCGCCCCCACCCTGCGGCTGCGCGGCGACTACCTCGCCATCGTCACCCTGGGCTTCGGCGAGATCTTCCGGATCGCGATGGGCAACCTCGACGGCGTCTCGGGACCGCACATCACCAACGGCCCCAACGGCATCCCGAACATCCCCGACCTGGAGTTCTTCGGCTACAACTTCGGGGAGCCGCACACGATCCTCGGCTTCGAGCTGGGCAGCTACGCCAACTACTACCTGCTGATGCTGCTCGCCATGGTGCTGGTCGTCGTGGTCTTCACCCGGGCCGAGAACTCCCGGATGGGCCGGGCCTGGGTCGCCATCCGCGAGGACGAGACCGCCGCCACCGCCATGGGCATCAACGGCTTCCGGGTCAAGCTGATCGCCTTCGCCCTCGGCGCGACCCTCGCGGGCGTCGCCGGCACCGTGCAGGCCCATGTCCAGCACACCGTGGTGCCCGAGATGTATCAGTTCGCCGGACCGGTGCCGCCCAACTCCGCCTTCCTGCTCGCCGCCGTGATCCTCGGCGGTATGGGCACCGTCAGCGGACCGCTGCTCGGCGCCACCCTGCTCTACATGATCCCGGCGAAGCTCCAGTTCCTCCAGGACTACCAGCTGCTCGGCTTCGGTATCGCGCTCATCGTCCTGATGCGCTTCCGCCCCGAGGGCCTGATCGCCAACCGCCGGGCGCAGCTCGAATACCACGAGTCCGACCAGGCCGACGTGCCGGACAAGCCGTTCGCCGGTGCCACCAAGGCGGGGGCGTGAACGCCATGACGACCACCACCACCGACAAGCCGGCCGTGCCGGTGCTCGAAGCCAGCGGCGTCACCATGCGGTTCGGCGGTCTCACGGCCGTCCGCTCGGTCGACCTCACCGTGGGGGCGGGCGAGATCGTCGGTCTCATCGGCCCCAACGGCGCCGGCAAGACCACCTTCTTCAACTGCCTCACCGGCCTCTACATCCCCACCGAGGGCCAGGTCCGCTTCAAGGGGACCGTCCTGCCGCCGAAGCCGCACCTCGTCACCACGGCGGGTGTGGCGCGGACCTTCCAGAACATCCGGCTCTTCGCCAATATGACCGTCCTGGAGAACGTCCTCGTCGGACGGCACACCCGGACCAAGGAAGGGCTCTGGTCGGCGCTGCTGCGCGGCCCCGGCTTCAAGCGGGCGGAGGCCGCGTCCCACGCGCGGGCCATGGAGCTGCTGGAGTTCGTCGGCCTGGAGAACAAGGCCGACCACGTCTCCCGCAACCTCCCCTACGGCGAGCAGCGCAAGCTGGAGATCGCGCGGGCGCTCGCCAGCGACCCCGGCCTGCTGCTGCTCGACGAGCCGACGGCGGGCATGAACCCGCAGGAGACCCGGGCGGCCGAGGAACTGATCTTCGCCATCCGGGACCAGGGCATCGCGATCCTGGTCATCGAGCACGACATGCGCTTCATCTTCAACCTCTGCGACCGGGTGGCCTGTCTCGTCCAGGGCGAGAAGCTGGTGGAGGGGACCCCCGAGGTGGTCCAGGGCGACGAACGGGTGGTCGCCGCGTATCTCGGTACGCCCTTCGAGGGCGCGCCGGGCGCGGAGGAACTCGCCGAAGTGGAGGCGGCGGAGGCACACAGCGCCGAGGCCCAGGGCGGCGACGCCAAGAGCACGGGCACCGGTGCCGGCAAGGACAGCACCACCGGCCCGGAAGGGGAAGGGCAGTGACCGCACTCCTTGAGGTCGAGGACCTGCGGGTCTCCTACGGCAAGATCGAGGCCGTGAAGGGGATCTCCTTCAGCGTCGAGGCCGGCCAGGTCGTGACCCTCATCGGCACCAACGGCGCGGGGAAGACCACGACCCTGCGCACCCTCTCCGGGCTGCTGAAGCCCACGACCGGGCGGATCGTCTTCGACGGGAAGCCCCTGGGCAGCGTCCCCGCGCACAAGATCGTGGCGCTGGGTCTCGCCCACTCCCCCGAGGGCCGGCATATCTTCCCCCGGCTCACCATCGTGGAGAACCTCCAGCTCGGAGCATTCCTCCGGTCCGACAAGGCGGGCATCGAACGGGACATCCAGCGGGCGTACGAGCTGTTCCCCATCCTCGGGGAGCGCAGCCGGCAGGCGGCGGGCACCCTCTCCGGCGGCGAGCAGCAGATGCTGGCCATGGGGCGGGCGCTGATGTCCCGCCCGAAGCTGCTGATGCTGGACGAGCCCTCCATGGGCCTGTCGCCGATCATGATGCAGAAGATCATGGCGACCATCAGCGAGCTGAAGTCCCAGGGCACCACGATCCTGCTGGTGGAGCAGAACGCGCAGGCCGCGCTCTCCCTCGCGGACCGGGGCCATGTGATGGAGGTCGGCAGCATCGTGCTCTCCGGCACGGGCCGGGACCTGCTGGTGGACGAGTCGGTCCGGAAGGCGTACCTGGGCGAGGACTGACCCCGGGCGTACGAGGGCCCGCACCCCGGGAACCAGGGTGCGGGCCCTCGTCCATGACCTATCCGGAGACGAAACCGAAACCGGAGACGGAACCGGAGACGGAGGCGGAGACGGAACCGAAGACGAAGCGGAAGCAGAAACCGAGGGGCGGGGCTATTCGCCCTTCGCCTCGCTCTTCGCCGCCTTCTTCTCCGCCTTCTTCTCCTCCGAGTCCTGGATGACCGCCTCGGCCACCTGCTGCATGGAGAGCCTGCGGTCCATCGAGGTCTTCTGGATCCAGCGGAAGGCGGCCGGCTCGGTCAGCCCGTACTCGCTCATCAGCACGCCCTTGGCGCGGTCGACCAGCTTGCGGGTCTCCAGCCGCTGGGAGAGGTCGGCGACCTCCTGCTCCAGCGCCTTCAGCTCCGTGAAGCGGGAGACCGCCATCTCGATGGCGGGCACGACATCGCTCTTGCTGAACGGCTTGACCAGATAGGCCATCGCGCCGGCGTCCCGGGCGCGCTCCACCAGATCGCGCTGGGAGAAGGCGGTCAGCATCAGGACGGGGGCGATGGACTCGGCGGCGATCTGCTCGGCGGCCGAGATGCCGTCCAGGACGGGCATCTTCACATCGAGGATGACCAGGTCAGGCCGGTGTTCACGGGCCAGCTCGACCGCGCGCTGACCGTCGCCGGCCTCGCCCACGACCGCGTATCCCTCTTCCTCCAGCATCTCTTTGAGGTCGAGCCGGATCAGGGCCTCGTCCTCCGCGATCACCACGCGGGTCGTCAGCGGAGGAATGTGTGATGCGTCGTCGTCGGCGATGGGCTGGGGCGAGTCGGGGGCGGTCACGGGACTCCTCGTTCCAAGGCAGGGTGCTCCCCATGAGCCTACCCAGCTCCTGTAAGGTGGGGACACAAAGGGTGTCCCAAGCCCTTTGTTTCCAAGGGCACCCCGGTAGCCCAGCGGTAGAGGCAGTGGTCTCAAACACCATCCAGCGTGGGTTCGAATCCCACCCGGGGTACTTTACCTTTCTTTCCAAGGTCACGACCTGGGCCCCCGGACGGGGGCCCTCGGTCGTTCGGGGCGGGCCCTGGACCCACCCCCGCCCCCCTTGCCCCGTCCTGCTCCGCCCCTTACCCGGACAGGCTCTCGCTCTCCCCTATGCGGTGCACCCGCACCAGGTTGGTGGAACCGGCCACTCCGGGCGGGGATCCCGCCGTGATGACGACGATGTCCCCGCGCCGGCAGCGGCCGATCCGCAGCAGCTCCTCATCGACCTGGGCGACCATGGCGTCCGTGGACTCCACCCGGGGCCCGAGGAACGTCTCGACCCCCCAGGTCAGATTGAGCTGGGAGCGGGTCGCCGGGTCGGGCGTGAAGGCCAGCAGCGGAATCGGCGAACGGTAGCGGGAGAGCCGCTTGACCGTGTCCCCGGACTGCGTGAACGCCACCAGGAACTTCGCCCCGAGGAAGTCCCCCATCTCCGCCGCCGCGCGCGCCACCGCGCCGCCCTGGGTCCGGGGCTTGCTCCGCTCGGTCAGCGGCGGCAGGCCCTTCGCGAGGACGTCCTCCTCGGCGGCCGCCACGATCCGGCCCATCGTGCGGACCGTCTCCACGGGGTACTTGCCCACGCTGGTCTCGCCCGACAGCATCACCGCGTCGGTGCCGTCGATCACGGCGTTGGCGACGTCGGACGCCTCGGCCCGGGTGGGACGCGAGTTCTCGATCATCGAGTCGAGCATCTGGGTGGCGACGATGACCGGCTTGGCGTTCCGCTTGGCCAGCTTGACCGCCCGCTTCTGGACCATCGGCACCTGTTCCAGCGGCATTTCGACGCCGAGGTCGCCCCGGGCCACCATGATGCCGTCGAAGGCGGCCACGATGGACTCGATGTTCTCGACGGCCTGCGGCTTCTCGATCTTGGCGATCACCGGGACCCGCCGCCCGGCCTCGTCCATCACCCGGTGGACGTCCTCGATGTCCCGGCCCGAGCGGACGAAGGAGAGCGCGACCACGTCCACGCCGATCTCCAGCGCCCAGCGCAGATCCTCGATGTCCTTCTCGGAGAGGGCGGGGACCGAGACCGCGACCCCGGGCAGATTGAGGCCCTTGTGGTCGGAGACCATGCCGCCCTCGATCACAGTGGTGCGCACCCGGGGCCCGTCGACGGCGGTCACCTCCAGGGTCACCTTGCCGTCGTCGACGAGAATGCGCTCACCGACGGTGACATCGTCGGCGAGTCCGGCGTACGTGGTGCCGCAGCCGGTGCGGTCGCCCGCCCGCTCCTCGACGGTGACGGTGAACTCGTCCCCCTTCTCCAGCAGGACGGGCCCCTCCTGGAAACGCCCCAGCCTGATCTTCGGGCCCTGGAGGTCGGCCAGGATGCCGACGCTGCGGCCCGTCTCGTCGGACGCCTTGCGGACCCGGCGGTACCGCTCCTCGTGGTCGGCGTACGAACCATGGCTGAGATTGAAGCGGGCCACATCCATTCCGGCCTCGACCACTGCCTTGATCTGGTCGTAGCTGTCGGTGGCGGGCCCGAGGGTACAGACGATTTTCGCTCGGCGCATGGGGCGACCCTACGCCTTACCCATGGGTAGGACGTGGGCCTCCGATGAGTCCCCAATAACCTTGGGGGACACGGTTCTTGAGGCTCCGCCGACGGCTCGACAGCGGCCCGGACCGCCCCGGTCCCGGTCCGTCACAGCTGCGGCGGAGTCATCAGGAAACGGGCGGTGACCTGCGCCTGAACGGTCTGCCGCTGCGGTTCCAGATCGAGCGCGGGAGCGGACTCCAGACTCCCCGCCACCGCAGCGGGCGCCATCCGCAGCACGGAGTCATGGGCTCCGTACGGCACGGGGTGCTCGGCTCCCTGGTCCGCCAGCTCCAGCAGCGCGGTCAGCCTGGCACCCAGGGCCTCGGCGTAGGCGCGGGCCCGCTGCACCGCCTCCCGTACCGCCGCCCGCCGGGCCTCGCCGTACGCGGGTGAATCCGGCCGCAGCGCCCACCACGGGCCGTCCACCCGGGTCAGCTCCAGATCGGCGAGCCGGGTCGTCAGCTCGCCCAGCTCGGTGAAGTCACCCAGCTCGGCGGTGAGATACACGCTGCCCCGGTAGGCGCGGATCCGCTCGCCCCGGCCCGAGCGGGTCAGCTCGGGGCTGATGGCAAAGGCGCCCGTCCCCACCTTCTCCACCGCGTCGCCGTAGGACCTGATCAGCTCCAGGGCGGCGGCGTTACGGCGGGTGAGGTCGTCCAGCGCGGCCCGCCGGTCGGTGCCCCGGGCACTGACGGTGACCCCGATCCGCGCGATCTCCGGATCGACGTCGAGCCGGGCCTCGCCGATGACGGCGACCCGGGGCGCGGCGGGGGTCCCGAAGGCGGTGGGAACGGGAACGGGAACGGAAGCGGCAGCGGGAGCGGAATCAGAAACGGAAGCGGAAGCGGAGTCGGGGGCGGGGACTTCGGCGGTCAACGGTGGCTCCCTCGTACGGCAGTGCACGGACCCGGTACGGGACGGAGCGGCGCGGCCCCGTCCCGTACCCACCCTAGGGTCACACGAGGGGCTCTAGGCGCTCACCGGTCGAACCCTCCGGCGAGCGGGGTGAGGCGGGCCGGCTGGCCGGGGATGGCGTATGTCGCCCGGGGGTCCAGGCCGAAGCTGGTGAACGCGGTGCGCCGGGGCATCGGATAGGGCTCCTTGCCGGTGAGCGCGTTGAGGATGACGGCGCTGCGCCAGGCGGCCAGGCCGAGGTCGGGGGCGCCGACGCCGTGGGTGTGGGTCTCGGCGTTCTGGACGTACACGGCTCCGGTCACCGACGGGTCGAGCACCAGCCGGAAGTCGCGGTCGATACGGGGCCGGCCGCCTGAGTCGTGGCGCAGATACGGTTCCAGGGCGGCGAGCAGCACGCCGACCGGGCGGTCGCGGTAGCCGGTGGCGAGGACGACGGCGTCGGTGGTGAGCCGGCTGCGGGCGCCCTGCTGGGCGTGTTCCAGATGGAGTTCGACCCGGGTGGTGGCGAGCCGGCCGGCGGTGCGGACGGTGACCCCGGGGGTGAGCACGGTGTCGGGCCAGCCGCCGTGCAGGGTGCGCCGGTACAGCTCGTCGTGGATGGCGGCGATGGTGCGGCCGTCGATGCCCTTGTGGAGCTGCCACTGCCCGGGGATCAGCCGGTCCCGGGTCGGTTCGGACAGGCCGTGGAAGTACCGGGTGTAGTCGGGGGTGAAGTGCTCCAGGCCCAGCTTGGAGTACTCCATGGGGGCGAACGCCGCGCTGCGGGAGATCCAGTGCAGCCGCTCGGCCCCGGCGGGGCGGTGGCGCAGCAGGTCGAGGAAGACTTCCGCGCCGGACTGGCCGGAGCCGACGACGGTGACGTGTCCGGCGGCGAGCAGCGTGTCCCGGTGGTCGAGGTAGTCGGCGGAGTGGAGCACGGGGGCTCCGTGGGCGGCGGTCAGGGGCCGCAACGGTTCGGGGACATACGGTTCGGTGCCGACGCCGAGGACGATGTTACGGGCGTGGACGCGGCCGAGGGTGTCGGCCCGGCCGTCGGGGTCGAGCCGGGTGAAGTCCACTTCGAACAGGGCGCGTTCCGGGTTCCAGCGGACGGCGTCGACCTGGTGGCCGAAGTGGAGGCCGGGGACGTGGTCGCTGACCCAGCGGCAGTAGGCGTCGTACTCGCCCCGGTGGACGTGGAAGTTCTGCGCGAAGTAGAAGGGGAACAGCCGCTCGCGGCGGCGCAGGTAGTTGAGGAAGGTCCAGGGGCTCGCGGGGTCGGCGAGGGTGACCAGGTCGGCGAGGAAGGGCACCTGGAGGGTGGTGCCGTCGATGAGCAGTCCGGCGTGCCAGGAGAAGCGGTGCCGCTGTTCGAAGAAGGCGGTGGCGAGGCCGCCGGGGACGCCGTGGGCGAGGGCGGCGAGGGAGAGGTTGGAGGGGCCGATGCCGATGCCCACCAGGTCGTGGGGCTGGTCGGGGGCGGCTGGGGGCGGGGCGCTCATCGGGGGTTGCTGCCTTCCACGAGGTCGGTCAAGCGGGCCAGGTCGTCGGGGGTGGTGTGGGGGTTGAGCAGGGTCGCCTTCAGCCAGAGCCGGCCGTCGGCGCGGGCCCGGCCCAGGACGCAGCGGCCCTCGGTGAGCAGGGCGCGGCGGACGGCGGCGGTGCGGTCGTCGGTGGCGCCGAGGGGGCGGAAGAGGACCGTGGCGAGGGTGGGGCGGTCCCACAGTTCCAGGCGGGGGTGCGCGGCGACGAGGTCGGCGAAGTGCCGGGCGGTCGCGAGGGTTCCGTCGACGAGGTCGGCGAGTCCGTCGCGGCCGAGGGCGGCGAGGGTGACGGCGATCTTGAGGATGTCGGGGCGGCGGGTGGTGCGCAGGGAGCGCCCCAGCAGATCGGGGAGTCCGGCGTCGGTGTCGTCGGCGGCGTTGAGGTAGTCGGCGGTGAGGGCGAGGGGGGCGAGGCGGTCGCGGTCGGCGACGGCGAACAGTCCGGCCGCGATCGGCTGCCAGCCGAGTTTGTGCAGGTCGAGGGAGACGGAGTCGGCGCGGTCGAGCCCGTCGAGGAGCGTGCGGTGCCGGTGGGAGAGGATCAGGCCGCCGCCGTAGGCCGCGTCGACGTGGAGTCCGGCGCCGTGGCGGGCGCAGAGGTCGGCGAGATCGGCGAGCGGGTCGATCAGGCCGGTGTCGGTGGTGCCGGCGGTGGCGACGACGAGGTGGGGGCCGGGGACCTGGGTGAGCGCGCCGTCGAGTGCCGCCGGGTCGAGACCGCCGCCGGGCCCGGGGAGGGCGAGCGGTTCGGGCAGGCCGAGGAGCCAGGCTGCGCGGCGTACGGAGTGATGGGCGCCGGCCCCGGTGAGAACGCGGACCGCGTCGGCGCCGGCCCGGTGGGCGTGGCGTTCCCGGGCGAGCAGCAGGGCGAGCTGGTTGGACTCGGTGCCGCCGGTGGTGACGAGGGCGGCGGGGGCGGTGGCCTCGGGGAAGACCTCGGCGGCGAGGGCGTCGGTGACCGTCTCCTCCAGCGCGGAGGCGGCGGGGGCCTGGTCCCAGGAGTCGAGGGAGGGGTTGAGCGCGGACGCGGCGAGGTCGGCGGCGGTGGCGAGGGCGAGCGGCGGGGCGTGCAGATGGGCCGCGCAGGCGGGGTCGGCCGGGTCGGCGGACCCGGCGGCGACCGCGTGGACGAGGCGGTGGAGTGCCTCGGCTGCGCCCACGCCCCGCTCGGGGAGCACGTCGCCGACGGCCCGGCGGATCCGGTCGGCGACGGCGTCGGGGCCCCCGGCGGGCAGCGGCCCGCCCCGGTCGGCGGCGCCGCCGCGCAGCGCGTCGAGCACGGTGTCGAGCAGGGGCCGCAGCGCGTCGGGCCCGGTGCGACCGCCGGCGAGCGGGGGGCGGGGGGCGGGGATGGAGCCGGTGGTGGCGGGCATGGGCGGTCCTTTGGCCGGGCGTCGTGTGCACAACGACTGGGGGGCGGCGGGGTTTTGGGTGCGCCCGGCACAGGGGTGAGGAGCGGGGGTGGTGGCTGTCGGTCCGGCGGAGGGGGACGCATGGGAAAAGCGGGGGAAGCGGGAGAAGCGGGGGAAGCAGAACGCCCCGGGGCGGTGGCCCCGGGGCGTCGGCGGACGGTTCGTACGGCGTGTGCGGCGCGTCCGGCCCGTACAGCGCATTCAGCCTGGAGAGCCCGTACAGCCCGTATGGCGTGTGTGGCTCGTACGGCGTGTGCGGCTTGTACGGCTGGTACGGCTGGTACGGCTTGCGGAAGCCGCGGTCAGGCTCCCTCGCGGACCGCGAGGGCACGGCGGAGGTCGTCGAGCTGGTCGGCCAGCTTGCGGTGGAGCGCGGGCAGCATGCCGGGCACGGCGAGTGCTTCCTCGCCCTGCCGCAGGGTGGCCGCGTCGACGGCGTGGAGCGGGAACCCGTACCGCCCCAGCGCCTCGGCGATGGCCGGGCCCCGGCGCTCCGCCAGCTCGCTCGCGGCGCCCCAGAAGCGGGGCAGGTACTCCTCGACCAGCTCGGCCTGTTCCGGCTGCCAGAAGCCCTGGGCGGTGGCGGAGAGCAGGTAGTTGGTGAGGGAGTCCGAGGTGAAGAGCTGCTTCCACGCCTCGGCCTTCGCCTCGGGCGTCGGCAGGGCCGCCCGGCAGCGGGCCGCGCCCTCGCGGCCGGTGGCGCTGGGGTCGAGGTCGAGTTCGGCCTCGATGGCCCGGTCGTCCACCGCGCCGAGGACGGCGAGCCGGTAGAGGATGCGCCAGCGCAGTTCGGGGTCGAGTTCGGGTCCCCCGGTGACGCTGCCGTCGGCCAGCCACTCCTGGATGGTCTCGGGCTGCGCGGCGGCGGCGATGGCGTGGCGTACGGCGATCAGCCGCAGCCCCGGGTCGCTGCCGTCCTCGGTGCGGCGCATCAGGGCCCGGCAGATGTCCCGGATCGCGGCGAGGGCGGCGGGCCGCCGGTCGGCGGGGAGGTACCGGTCGGCGATGGTGGCGGTGAAGGCCAGGACGTTCTGGACGATCGCGAGGTCGTTCTCGCGGGGCAGCTGGGCGCGGGCGGCGTCCAGGTACTCCATGGGGGCGAGTTCGCCGTCGCGGACCAGGTCGCGGGCCGCGTTCCAGACGACCGCGCGGGTCAGCGGCTCCGGGATGCGGGAGAGGACCCGTACGACCGTGTCCCACGAGGCCGCGTCGAAGCGGATCTTGGCGTACGTGGTGTCGTTGTCGTTGAGGACCACCAGCGCGGGGCGGCGGCCGGGGTGCGGCCCGGACGGCCCGGCCTGCGGCACGTCCAGGTCGAAGCGGCCCCGGACGAGGACCCGCTCGGGGTCGACGGGGTCGAGGTCGTAGGCGCCGACGGTGATCCGGTGCGGGCGGGCGCCCTCCCGGCCGATGTCGAGCGACCAGGTGCCGCCGGTCTCGGTGACGGCCGGGCGCAGGGTGTCCACGCCGGTGGTGCGGAGCCAGGACTCGGCCCAGGCGTGCACATCGCGGTCGGTGGCGCGGGCGAGGGAGTCAATGAAGTCGGCGAGGGTGGCGTTGCCGAACTTGTGCCGGGCGAAGTGGTCGTTGATCCCGGCGAGGAAGTCCTTCTCGCCCATCCAGGTCACGAGCTGCCGCAGCGCGGACGCGCCCTTGGCGTAGGAGATGCCGTCGAAGTTGAGCAGTGCGGACGCGGTGTCGGGAACCGCCAGCGGGTCGGGGGCGACGGCGTGGGTGGAGGGCCGCTGGTCGGCGTCGTACCCCCAGCCCTTGCGGTTGACGGCGAAGTCGACCCAGGTGTCGGTGAAGCGGGTGGTCTCGGTGAGGATCTGGTAGCCCATGTACTCGGCGAAGGACTCGTTCAGCCACAGGTCGTCCCACCAGACCATGGTGACGAGGTCGCCGAACCACATGTGGGCCATCTCGTGGGCGACGACCATGGCGCGGGTCTGCCGCTCGGTGTCGGTGACGGCGGAGCGGAAGAC
Source organism: Streptomyces yaizuensis (assembly GCF_034961445.1). Taxonomy (NCBI): domain Bacteria; kingdom Bacillati; phylum Actinomycetota; class Actinomycetes; order Kitasatosporales; family Streptomycetaceae; genus Streptomyces; species Streptomyces yaizuensis. The sequence goes on along the minus strand of NZ_BSBI01000015.1, from coordinate 31,806 downwards.
GAATTCGTCGCGGAAGGTCACCAGGCCGGGGTTCTCCATCGCGCCCGCGTTGAACTCGGGGACAAACGCCTGGTCGTAGGAGTCAAAGGGGTACGGCTCGTCGAACTTCTCGTGGAAGCGGTCGAAGCACTGCCGGGTGACCTCGAAGAGTTCGTCGGTGTCCGCGTCCAGATATTCGGCGAGCGAGCGCCGGCAGTGCAGCCCGAAGGGGAGTCCGGCGTGCTCGGTGCGGACGGAGTGCCAGGGGCCGGCGGCGACGGCGACGAAGTAGGTGGCGAGCGGCGGGGTGGGGGCGCAGGTCCAGACGCCGTCGCCCTGGTGGGTGGCGACGCTGTTGCCGAGGACGGTCCAGTTCTCCGGGGCGGTGACGGTCACCTCGAAGACGGCCTTGAGGTCGGGCTGGTCGAAGGCGGCGAAGACCCGCTGGACGTCCTCCATGAAGAGCTGGGTGTAGACGTACACCTCCCCGTCGCTGGGGTCGGTGAAGCGGTGCATGCCCTCGCCGGTGGTGGAGTAGCGCATGTCCGCGACGACGGTCAGCTCGTGCTCCCCGGCGCCCAGGCCGGTGAGGGGGAAGCGGTTCCCGTCCAGGAGCGCGGGGTCGAGGGGGTGTCCGTCCAGGGTGATGGAGTGCAGTGCGGCCGGTTTCAGCTCGACGAAGGTGTCCCCGTCCGCACGGGCGGTGAAGTGTATGACGGACCGGGAGCCGAAGGTCTCGCCGCCTGCGGCCGGATCGGGAGGGGTGCCTGCTCCACCGGACAGATCGAGGGCGATCGTGTACCGGTGGACGTCGAGAAGCTGGGCACGGGTCTGCGCCTCATCGCGCGTGAGTACGGACATGGAGGCCATGCTGCCTGATGGGGGCGGTCGAGCACACGGGGAATGGGGCGGGCTGTGAGCGCGGCCACGTGGCGGGGCCGCCGGGCCCCCGGCGAGGACGGGTGTCCGGGGGGCGGGCGGGGCACCCGGGGCCGGTGGATCCAGGTGTCGGATGAGGGGCCTGGGTCAGGTGTCGGGTCGGGTCGGGTGTCAGGTCAGGTGTCGGGTCGGGTCGGGTGTCAGGTCGGGTCGGATGTCGGCTCAGGTGTTCGGGACCTTGAGCCGGTCCCACGACGCCTTGCCGGGGATGCCGTCGGCTGCCTTGCCGGTGTGGCCGAGCTTGCGCTGCCAGGCGGCGTACGAGCGGCGGTCGGCCTCGCCCCACTGGGGCCCGGGGCCGACCTCGTACCGTCCGCAGCCCTCGGCGACCAGGCGCCGGCCCATCGCCGTGATGACGGAGCTGCGGCGGCCGGGGGCGAAGAAGGACGCGCCGGGAAAGGGCTCGTACGCGACCGGCTTCGGCTTGACCGGCTTGACCGGCTTGGTGGGCTTGGTCGGCGGCTTCGTGGGCTGCTCGGGCTTGCCCGGGGCGTCCGGGCGGGGTGCGCCGCGCTTCACCCACGCGTACAGCTCGTCCCCCGGACAGGAGGTGGCGTGCCCGTCGCGGTGGCCCTTGATCTCCGTCCCGGCGTCCCCGTGCTCGCGCAGGTACTCGATGGCGTCCCGGATCCCGTCCAGCATCGCCGGGGTGGGCTTGACCAGTCCGCTGTTGCCGAGGAGCGCGCAGACCGCGTAGTGCGCGGAGTTCAGCGCGGCGGTGCCGTTGGCCCCGGTGCGGCGCTTGGCGCCCCGGCCCTCGTAGACATGGCCGTGCTCGCACACGAGCAGGTTGTACGCAATGTCGCTGTAGTCCTCGGTGGGGTGGTCGAGGTGGGCGCGGCGGATGTCGCGGACCTTGTCGTCGCAGCGGTCGTGCGACCGGGAGGCGTACGCGGTGCCCAGGTAGTGCACCTTCACCCCCCGCGTCCGGGCTATGGGGGCGGCGGCGGAAGTGGGGGGAGCGCCCCACTGGGCGCGCTTGATCAGCTTCATGGGTGATCCTCGCGGTGGGTCGGACACGATCGGAGCCCGTCCCCTCCCATCCTTCCGCCGGGACCTCGGCCCGCACCAGACACCGGGCCGGTGATAGTGGCGACTCCGGGTTCACCCACCGGTCCCGGTCCCCCGGTTCACGCGCCGGGGCCGGGCTCCGGGTCCGCGTGGGCGGCGAGTGTCTCGTGGTGCCTGATCACTTCCGCAATAATAAAATTGAGCAGTTTCTCCGCGAATGCCGGGTCCAGCCGGGCGCTCTCGGCGAGTTCCCGCAGCCGCTCGATCTGGCGGGCCTCGCGCGCCGGGTCGGCCGGGGGCAGGTGGTGGCGGGCCTTGAGCATGCCGACCTGCTGGGTGCACTTGAAGCGTTCGGCGAGCATATGGACGACGGCCGCGTCGATGTTGTCGATACTTCCCCGCAGCCGGTCCAGCTCGGCCCGCACGTTCTCGTCGATGTCCCTGGTGGTCATGGTCGTCGAGCTTACGTGGCCCGGGTCGCGATCGTCGGCGGGTGCTCGGGGTCCGGGACGCGGTCGCTCCAGCCGCCCGGGACCGTACGCCCCTGCTGCTCCCGGAAGCGGACGGGCGGGACGCCGACCCGGCGGGTGAAGAGCCGGGAGAAGTAGGCGGGGTCCTCGTAGCCGACCCGGCGGGCGACGGCCGCGACGGGCAGTTCGGTGGCGGCGAGCAGCTCCTTCGCGCGGCCGAGGCGGATGGAGAGCAGATAGTCCTTGGGGGAGCAGCCGGCGCCCCGGCGGACCGCCGCGCGCAGCTCGGCGGGGGTCATGCCGTGGCGGGCCGCGTGCTCGGCGACGGACAGCGGCAGGAAGGCGTCCCGGGCGAGGGCGGAGAGGACGGGGTCCCCGGCGGGGTTGGTGTCGGCGCGGGCACGGCGCAGCGCGACGAGGAGTTCATGGACGGCGGCCGAGGTCTCGACCTCAAGGAGAGGGTTGCCCCGGCGGGCGGCGCGGGCGATGCGGCCGATGACGGCGCGCGGCCCGGCGGGGTCGGAGAGCGGGACCACGGTCCGGTCGGTGTCGATGTAGCCCAGCTCGGTGTAGGTGGCGACGGCGGGCCCGGCGAAGTCGACGAAGCTCTCGTCCCAGCCGCCGGGGTCGGGTCCGTAGTGGTGGCGCTCCCCCGGCCGCAGCCAGATCAGGGCGGGGGCCGCGATCCGGGTGCGGCGGCCGTCGGGAGCGACCAGCCAGCCGCCCCCGGCGCTGATCACCACGGCGACATGGTGGTCGAGGGTCCGGGGGCCGACGGTGGGCAGCGCGCCGTGCTGGAGCCCGACGCCGAGGCAGACCAGGCCGAGCCGGTGGTGGACCGGGCCGGGAGTGAAGTAACGCATCCAGGTGTGGTACATCCGCCTCTGCCCCTGTTCCCGCCCTCGGCACGGCCGTCAGTGACGTCGCCGCGCGTCACGCCGTGCCGCGTCATGCCGCCCGTCGTGCCGCGTCCTGTCATCGGCGCGGCGGCCGGTCCGGTGCGCCCCGGCCCGCGCCCCGGCGCGCGTTTGCGTCCAAACAGCGCCGATCTTTGTCCATGGACCGGTCCGCCGCCAGAGCCGAAGGTGGGGCAATGGCGGAATTCAGCGTGGGTGAGAAGGACTTTCTGCTGGACGGGCGGCCGGTGCGGCTCCTGTCCGGTGCGCTGCACTACTTCCGGGTCCACGAGGAGCAGTGGGGCCACCGGCTGGCGATGCTGCGCGCGATGGGGCTGAACTGCGTCGAGACGTACGTCCCCTGGAATCTCCACGAGCCGTCGCCGGGGACGTACGCGGATCCCGGGGCGCTGGGCCGCTTCCTGGACGCGGCGCGGGCGGCGGGCCTGTGGGCGATCGTCCGGCCGGGCCCGTACATCTGCGCGGAGTGGGAGAACGGCGGCCTGCCGCACTGGCTGACCGGTCCGCTGGGGCGCCGGGTGCGCACGGCGGACGAGGACTTCCTCGGCCCGGTGGAGCGCTGGTTCGCCCGGCTGCTGCCACAGGTGGTGGAGCGGCAGATCGACCGGGGCGGCCCGGTGCTGATGGTGCAGATCGAGAACGAGTACGGCAGCTGGGGCAGTGACGCGGTCTATCTGCGCCGGATCGCCGCGCTGCTGCGGTCGCTCGGGGTACGGGTGCCGCTGTTCACATCGGACGGGCCCGAGGACCACATGCTGACGGCGGGTTCGGTGCCGGGGGAACTGGCGACGGTGAACTTCGGCTCGGGTGCGCGGGGGGCGTTCGAGACGCTGCGGCAGCACCGGCCGTCCGGGCCGCTGATGTGCATGGAGTTCTGGTGCGGCTGGTTCGACCACTGGGGCGAGGAGCACACGGCGCGCGACCCCGGGGAGGCCGCGAAGGCGCTGCGGGAGATCCTGGAGGCGGGTGCCTCCGTCAACATCTATCTGGCGCACGGCGGCACGAGTGCCGGGGGCTGGGCCGGGGCGAACCGCTCCGGGAGCGTCCAGGACGGGGCGCTGGAGCCGACGGTCACCTCGTACGACTACGACGCGCCGATCGACGAGGAGGGCCGGCCGACGGCGAAGTTCCACGCCTTCCGCGCGGTGCTCGCCGAGTACGCCGCCGGCGCCGGGCAGGCCGAGTACGCGGAGCAGGCGGCCGGGGCGCCGCTGCCCGGGGCGCCGCCCGTGCTGGGGGCGCCGGCCCGGACCGAGCCGGCCGGCTGGGTCCCGCTGGGGACGGTCTGCGACGCGCTCGGCGGCCCGGAGCGGGAGGGCCGCGTCCCGCCGTCCTTCGAGGAACTGGACGTGGACCGGGGCCTGGTCCGCTACCGGGTACGGATCCCGGGGCCCCGCCGGCCATATCCGCTGCGGGCCCCGGGGCTGCGGGACCGGGCCGTCGTGTACGTCGACGGGGTGCGGGCGGGTGTGCTCAGCGAGGACCACGACACGCTGCCGGAGCCCGTCGCGGGCCCGGCCGGGGTGGAGCTGTGGGTGGAGTCGCTGGGCCGGGTCAACTACGGCCCCCGGCTCGCCGAGTCCAAGGGCCTGACCGGGGGGCTGCTGCACGAGCGGCAGTATCTGCACGGGGTGCGCGCCCGGGGGCTGCGGCTGTCGTCCTTCGTGCCGGTCGCGGTGGCGGGGCTCGCGTTCGGCGAGGCGCCCCGGGACCGGCCGGCCGGGCTCTACCGGGGCTCGCTGACCGTGCCCGCGCCGGGTGACGCCCGGCTGAGCCTGCCGGGCTGGGGCCGGGGCTTCGCCTGGGTCAACGGCCACTGTCTGGGCCGGTACTGGTGGGTGGGCGCGCAGGAGTCGCTCTTCGTCCCGGGTCCGGTCCTGCGGGAGGGGGCGAACGAGGTCTGGGTGCTGGAGCTGGAGGAGGCCGGCGGCGAGATCTGCCTCGCCGCCCCCGGCACGGCCCCCTGCGCGTGACAGCGCGGAACCGGGACCCGTGGACGTCAAAGGAACCGGAAGGGCCCTGTCCGTCCGCCCCGGGGGGAAGTGGCGGACGGACAGGGCGGTTCGGGGGGATCGGCGGGGCTCGGGGGGATCGGCGGGGGCTCGGGGGCTCGGCGGCGGTCAGACCTCGCGGACCTCGAAGGAGTCGAGGACGAACTCGGCGCCCCACGCGTCCCCGGTCTTCCGCAGCCCCACCCACGCCTCGCCCGCGCCGGGCGCGGTGAACTCGTACTCCCAGCGCGTCGGCGCGGTCGCCACCGGGACCGGCACCCGGTCCAGCTCGCGGTCGTCGACTCCGGTGACCCAGGCGTACTGGTCCGGGCGCTCGTTCTGGTAGCGGAAGGCGACCCGGTAGCGGCGGCCCGGTGCGAAGCGGACCAGGTGCCGCACCGTCCGGTAGACGAGCCCCTGGTTCTCGCCGCGCGACTTCAGGGACTCGGTCCCGTCGATCACGTCGTCGATCGCCTTCCCGTTCCATCCGCGCTGGGTGTACGGGGCGTTCCGCTGCGCGATGTGGGTACGCGGGTCGGTGGCGCCGCCCGCGTCGCCCTTGACGAAGACGCCCCAGCCCTGCGGGACGTTCTCGAAGTCCTCGTACACGACGGTGCCGGGCCGCACGCAGGGGCGGCCGGGGACGACCCGGACGTTGTCGAAGCGGACCCGGGCGTCGCCCGCCGCCGCCCGCAGGGTGAGATGGACCGGGCCGCCGCCCTCGGGGACGGTGAACCAGGTGAACATCCGCTGGAAGCGGGTGCCGTGCTTGCGGTCGGCGGCGACGTGGTTGACGGCGGTGGAGATGTCGGTCCAGTTGACGGCTTCGACGCCGTCGGCGGTACGGACCTCCAGGGCGGCCCGGCGCAGCTCGCCCGCCCGCTCCCCCACCTCGACCTGGACGGAGGCCGCGTACGTGCCGGGCTTGAGCCGGCGCAGCCGCTGGCCGACCGCGCAGGCGGCGCCCGCGCCGATGACCAGTTCGTGGTCGCCGAGGGGGCTGCGGACCACCGACGCCGGGCCGCTGACCTGCCAGCCGTCGAGCGTGCCGGAGGAGAAGCCGGGGTCGTGCAGCGGGGTGCCCTGCCCCCACCGGGGCTCGGGCCGGGGCACCGACCGGGTGCGGTGGACGACGTACGGCTGGTCCGGCTCGGCCTCGACGGTGATCCGCCCTGAACGGACCGGGAGAGTCCGTTCAAAGACCCTGCCCTGGTCGGTGAGGCGGAAGAGCGCGACGGACGAGCGGCGCTCCCAGCCGCGCGGCAGCCGCCAGGTGGTGGTGCCGCCCTCCGGGTTGTAGTGGTAGAGCCGGGAGGGGTCGCCGGCGCGCCTGGGCTCCCACGGGAGGAGGTAGGTGCCGCCCTCGTAGACCGTGCGGCCGTCGGTGACGATGGTCCGCGTGCCGCCGTGGTCGTGGACGGAGGTGGGGCCGAAGAAGGTGATCTCGTGCTCGCCCCAGCTCTTGACGGGGTGGGCCTGGAGGTATTTCGCGGGCAGGGACTCGGTCCAGATCAGCCGGTAGAAGACGGTCCAGTCGGTCTTGCCGACCCAGCCCTCGAAGTTCCCGGTGCGGGGGATGCCGAGCAGGGTGGGCCACTTGTCGGCGAAGACGTCCTTCTGGTGGTTGCGGATGAACCGGATGAGCTTCGAGTTGATGCCCCGGGAGGTGTCGGGCCCGTAGTCGGTCTCGGTGGCCCAGTGCGCCCAGAGCGCCGACCGCTCCAGGCCGTGGCCCCACTCGGTGGTGATCTGCCAGCCCTGGGCGCGCAGCTCCCGCTGGAGCCGGTCGGAGGTCCAGCCCGACTCCCGGAAGACGTCGATGTAGAGCGTGTTGAGGGCGGGGTGGGTCTCGGCCCGCAGATCGGCGAAGCGCCGGACGACGTCGCCGCTGACGAGGTCGCGGCGCTGGTCGATGCGGTACGACTGGTCGAGCCAGTCCCACTGCTCGTTGTCCTTGTCGACCAGGGTCTCGGAGAAGGCGTGGGCGACGGGGTAGGACTCGGTGCAGTTGACGTGGACGCCGAAGTCGCTGTTCCAGCGGCTGCCCTCGCGCAGCAGGGTGTTGAGGTCGGCGAGGCCGCCCGCGCGCTTGTTGTGGTTGCCCGCGTAGTCGGGGTGGGCCGAGTCGTGCCCCTCCGACTGGTAGCCCTTGAGGAGGGTGTACTGCCGCAGCCCGTCGGTGGCGAGATGGATCCGCTTCACCTGGTCGAGAGTGGCCAGAAAGGGGTTGGTCGCCTGCGACGCGAAGTTGAACGGAATGTGCGGAACGACCCGCAGATGCTGTTCGTCCCAGCCGAGGGGGTCGACCATGATGTCCCGGAAGGCGATGGCGGCGTCCTGCCAGTCGACCACGCCGTCGTCGTTGCGGTCGCCGGTGATGACGACGGTCGCGTACGGGAGCGGCTCGGTCGCGCCGGCGGGGGCGGTGGCGGCCCGGTGGGTCCACTGGCCGGGGACGAGCTGGGCCCGGACCCCGCCCTCGCCCGTCGTGACCTGGCGCCAGAGCCGCCCGTTCTCCCAGGTGGTGCCGTCGGCGCCGGAGGGTTTGTCCCAGACGGTGTTGGTCTCGATCGCGCCGCCGAGCCGGTCGTGGGCGACGACGGCGTAGGCGCAGCCGGTCGGCCGGGCCTCGGCGGGGGTGTCGGGGGTCAGTGCGACCAGGGTGTCGCCGTCGGCCGCCTTGTCGAGGTGGATACGGGCGGCGTGGAGGGTGGCCCCGGGCTGGTCGGCGCGGACGGAGAGCAGGGCGAGATCGGGGATCCGGAGCGTGCCGACCCGCAGGGCGTCGGTGTCGGCGATCCGTGTGACGCGCCAGTGGACGACGCTGTCGGTGACCCGGATCTCGACGTCGATCTCGGTGGGGCCGAAGGAGAGGGTGTACGCGGCGCGGTCGGCGCGGATGCGGGCGGCGACACCGCCGGGGGTGCGGGCGACGGAGTCGATCAGTACGGACGTGATGGGCCGCTCCTGCCCGTACAGGACCGCCCCGGTGGCGCGGTCGGTGTACGAGACGACGCGCGGGAAGCCGCTGTCGACCAGGACGTCGAGGGTGGCGGAGCGCAGCCGGGCGGTCCTGGCGGGGGCGGCGAGGGCCTGCCCGGCGGTGCCGAGCGCGGTGCCCGCTCCGGCCAGGGCGGTGGCCGCCACCACGGTTCTGCGGCTCGGGCGGGCATCGTTCGCGTCCACGCGTCTTCTCCTCCGGGCAGGTCCTCGTAGGAACAATCTGCGGGTGGAGGCGGGTGGGGCCCATGGACAAAGCAGGGGCAGGTGTTGGACTTCCGAGGAGTTCGGGGGGGGCTCCTGGGAGGTCCGGCACCTGCCCCTGCCGGTGGGCGGTGAGTGGTGGGCCTGGGGGCCGGGCGGTCGCGTCAGCGGGCCGCCCGGCCGTCAGCCGTTCACGTTCACGTTCACCTGCGCGTCCGGGTCCGGGTCCGGAGCCGGATCAGCGTCCGGGTCCGGGGCCGGGTCAGCGCAGGGCGGCGGCCGTGGCCTTGATCTCGGCGGCGAAGTGGGAGACCTCGGCGTACACACCGGGGTAGTTCGGCCGGGCGCAGCCCTGGCCCCAGCTCACGATGCCGACCTGGATCCAGGCCCCGGCGTTGTCGCGGCGGAACATCGGGCCGCCGGAGTCACCCTGGCAGGTGTCGACCCCGCCCTGGGGGAGGCCCGCGCAGATCTCCTCGCTGTCGACCAGCTCCGGGTAGGAGGAGGAGCAGGAGGCGTCCGACACGAACGGGACGGTGGCCTTCAGCAGGTAGCGCTGCTGCGGGCCGCCCTCGCGGGCGGAGCCCCAGCCGGCGACGGTGAAGGTGCCGTTGTCGTAGGCGCTGGTCTCGGCGATGTTGAGGGTGGGCAGGTTGATCGGCTGCGCCAGCTTGATCAGGGCCCAGTCCTTGCCGGTGCCGTTGTACCCGGGGGCCCGGTGCACATAGGTCGACCGGACACGGATGGCCGCGGAGCTGTTGAGGTCCACGACTCCGGCGGTGGCGGTGATGCCCGTGTTGGGTCCGGTGGCGGGTACGCAGTGCGCGGCGGTCAGCACGATCTGCTGGGTGAGCAGGGAGCCACCGCAGCCCATGGAGAGCCGGACCATGAAGGGGAACTCGCCCTGGGCGGCGCGGGTGCCGCCGACGACCGGCGGGGTCGGGGAGGACGAGGCGGCGGCCGAGGCGGAGGAGGGCTGGAGGCTGATGGCGGCGAGCACGACCGCACCGGCGGCGGCGCACCTCTTGAGCGTACGGAGAAGCTTCAACGGATCGCCCTTCGTGGGGGGTGGAAGCATCGGGCCGACGGAGACATGACAGGGTCGGCGGACCCGCCATCTGACATGAGCCCGACAATCTGATGATCGGGATTATGGGGAGCGGGTGACCCGGGCCACAAGGAGCGTTTTTCGGCCAGGGGGATGCGGGGGTACGGGAGAGGGCGCCGCGACAGCGCCCCGGACGGCCCCCGGCGGACCCGGCCGGACCACCCGTCAACACCGCGTCCGCCCGGGTGATTTCGGGGTTCCGGCGCCCCTTCGCCGTACAGTGGAACGGGCCCGGCCGTCGTTCAGGGGGTGCGGAAGATGGTGGCGCGCGGGGGTGACGGCGATGTCGTGCACGGCTATCCGCATCTGGACACCGTGCGCGCGGCCCTCACCGCGCTGTACCGGCGGCTGAGCCCCGACGGGGTGCTCGCGTACGGCCTCAGCGTGCCGCCGGTGGACGCCGCCTTCGACGACGGGGAGGACCTGCACCTGGGGGCGCAGCGGGTGGCCGGTGCGCTGGCGCGGCATCTGCGGCTGCCCGAGGCGCGGATGATCGTGAGCTTCCGGGAGATGCGGCACGCGGCGAGCGTGGAACTGACGGCCGGACCGGAGTACTTCATCGAGCTGAACGACCGCTTCCGTACGCATCGGCGGGACATCGGCGCGGCGCTGGCCCACGAGATCACGCATGTGCTGCTGCACCGGCTCGGCCTGTCGTTCCCGGGCACCCGGGACAACGAGATCCTCACCGACACCGCGACCACCTATCTGGGGGCGGGCTGGCTGCTGCTGGACGCCTTCCGCGAGTCCCGGGTGAGCAGCCAGAAGCTGGGCTATCTGACGCCGGAGGAGTTCGGCTACGTGCTCGCCAAGCGGGCGCTGGTGTTCGACGAGGACCCCTCGCCGTGGTTCACGAGCCCGCAGGCGTACACCGCGTACACCAGGGGGCGGAGCCTCGCCCTGGCGGATCTGCGCCGGCCGCCGCTGGCCGGGGCGGGCTGGGCGGACCGGCGCCGCTACGCCCGGGACAGGGGGCGTGCGGCCGGGCGGGACGACCTGGGCTACGCCTTCGAGCGGGGGGACGGCGGGCCGTGCGTCTCCTTTCCGTGCCCCACGTGCCGGCAGCGGATCCGGGTTCCGGTACGGGGGCGGGTGCGGGCGCGGTGCGGGCTCTGCCGGTCGCTCCTGGAGTGCGACACCTGAGCGGCCCGAGCGGTGAGTCGAGTACGGGGCCGGGGCCGGGGGCATGGGGCTCCTCATGGCGGTCCTCATGGGGGTCCTCATGGGGGTCCTCATGGGGACGGGGGTCGGGTCCCGTAGACCGGAAGGGGCGGCTCCGCGCGGGCGAGCAGGGCGCGGGCGGCGGCGCCGGCGCCGGCGGGGGTCCAGTGCGGACCAGGGCCAGGGCCGGGGCCGGGACCGGTGGCCGGGCCGTGAGCGCGGGGAGTCCTGGCGGTGGGTCCGTCTGGCCTGGGGGCCCTGGCGGTGGGTCCCGGCCGCCAGCCCGTCATGACGGTGATCCGGTCCGCCTCCGCCTCGAAGACCCTCCCGGTGACGCCGGCGCAGTCGGCGGAGCCCAGCCACACGACCAGCGGGGAGACGTCCTCGGGCCGGGCCGTGAGCCCGGCGAACGCCTCCTCGGTCATCCGGGTGCGGGCGGCCGGGGCGATGGCATTGACCTGGACGCCGTACGGGGTCAGCTCGGCCGCGGCGACGAGGGTGAGCGCGACGACGGCGGCCTTCGCGGCGGCGTAGTTGCCCTGGCCGACGCTGCCGAGGAGGCCGGCGCCGGAGGTGGTGTTGACGACCCGGGCGGCGACCGGACGGCCCGCCTTCGCCTCCGCGCGCCAGTGGGCGGCGGCGTGCCGCAGGGGGAGGAAGTGGCCCTTGGCGTGCACCCGGAGGACGGCGTCCCAGTCGTCCTCGGCGAGGTTGACGAGCATCCGGTCGCGCAGGAAGCCGGCGTTGTTGACGAGGGTGTCCAGCCGGCCGTAGGCGTCCAGGGCGGTCGCGACGAGCGAGGCGGCCCCGGCGCCGGTGGCGATGTCGCCGGTGTGCGGCACGGCCTCGCCGCCGGCCGCGCGGATCTCGTCGGCCACGGCGTGGGCGGGGCCCACCGACGCGCCCGCGCCGTCCAGGCCCGTACCCAGGTCGTTGACGACGAGCCGGGCGCCCTCGGCGGCGAAGGCGAGGGCGTGGGCGCGGCCGAGTCCCCGCCCCGCGCCCGTCACCACGACCACCCGTTCCCTACAGATTCCGGCCATCTCATGCCTCCTTGTCGGCGGTCCGGTCGACGGTCCGGGCGGCCGCCGTACCGGGCGTCCCGGCCGTACCGGGTGTCCCGGACGCTCCGTTGGCCGTCGCGGCGTCGAGGAAGGCGGGGCGTTCCCCGCCACCGTGCAGATGGAGCGCCGCTCCGCTGATGTACGCGGCGCGGCCGGAGGCGAGGAAGACGGCGGCCTCGCCGACCTCGTCCGGTTCGGCGAGCCGCCCGAGGGGGACGGTGCGGCCGACGGCGGCGGCCCCGGCCTCGTCGCCGTAGTGCGGGGCCGCGGCCTCGGTCCGGACCATGCCGAGGACCAGGGTGTTCACCCGTACCTCGGGAGCCCACTCCACGGCCATGGAGCGGGCCAGGCCCTCCAGCCCGGCCTTGGCCGCGCCATAGGCGGCCGTCCCCGGTGACGGCCGTCCGCCGCTGACGCTGCCGACCATCACGATCGAGCCACCGGTGGCTCGCAATAGCCGGTACGCGGCGATCGACGCGGTGAGCGGAGCGATGAGATTCAGCCCGATCACCCGGGCGTGCCGGGCCGGGCCGCCCTCGGCGAGGGGGCGGAAAGGGGTGCCGCCCGCGTTGTTGACGAGGGTGTCCAGCCGGCCGTACCGCCGGGCGACGGTGGCGAAGAACTCCTCGACGGCGGCGGGGTCGCGCAGGTCGACGGCGTGGAAGTCCCGGTGGCCCCCGCCGCCGGGCCACGGGGCGTCCGGATCGGGGTCCGGGGGGCGGCGTGCGCAGACCACGACCCGGGCGCCCGCGCGGCGGAAGGCACCGGCGATGCCCGCGCCGACACCCCGGGTGCCTCCGGTGACGACGACGACCCTCCCGTCCAGCTCCATCCGCTGCTACCTTCCACCTAACAAACGTTTGGTGGAAAGGTAGCTGATGCGCCCATGGGTGTCTCCACCACGGCACCGGCCGACGGCGTCCGACTCGTCACCGCCGACTATCCGCCCGTCAACGCCCTTCCCGCGCACGGCTGGCACGCGCTCGCCGACGCGGTCCGGGCGGCGGGCCGCGACCCGTCGGCCCGGTGCGTGGTACTGGCGGCGGCCGGGCGCGGCTTCAACGCGGGGGTGGACCTCAAGGAGATCCAGCGGGACCCGGGGCACGGGGCGCTGCTGAGCGCCAACCGGGGCTGCGCGGAGGCGTTCGCCGCCGTGTACGAGTGCGAGGTGCCCGTGGTCGCGGCGGTCCAGGGCTTCTGCCTGGGCGGCGGGATCGGCCTGGCGGGCTGCGCGGACGCGATCGTCGCCGCCGACGACGCGGTCTTCGGCCTGCCGGAGCTGGACCGGGGCGCACTGGGCGCGGCCACCCATCTGGCCCGGCTGGTCCCGCCACAGCTGATGCGGACGCTCTACTACACCTCCCGGACCGTCACCGCCGGGGAGCTGCACCGGTACGGCTCGGCCTGGCGGGTGGTCCCGCGCGCCGCGCTGGCCGCGGCCGCGCTGGAGCTGGCGTCCGAGATGGCCCGCAAGGACGGCACCCTGATCCGGCTGGCGAAGGCGGCGATCAACGGCATCGACCCCGTCGACGTGCGCCGGGACTACCGCTTCGAGCAGGGGTTCACCTTCGAGGCGGCGCTCAGCGGGGTGGCGGGGCGGGTGCGGGGCACGTTCGGCGGGGGCGCGGGGCCGCCCGGGGCGGCGGGTTCCCGTACCGACGGGGCTCCGGCGGACGGTTCCGGGGGCGGGCTCCCGGCGGGCGGTTCACGGGCGGCCCGGCCCGGGGCCGGCGAGACCCGGGTGGACGACTCCCGCACCGGCAGCACCCTGGCGGACGCCTCCCGTGGCGGGCCCCCGGCGGCCGAAACCGGGGCGGGCCACTCCCGTACCGGCGGGACCCCTGTGGACACTCCCGGGCACAGGCACCCGGTGGGCGGGCCCGGGGCAGCCGGAGCCCGAAAGACGCCCCGGGCGGAAGGCTCGCGTACCGACGGGCCCCCGGCAGAGGGGACTTCGGCGGACGGATTCCGGGCAGGCCGGCCCCGGGGCGACGAGACCCAGGTGGACGACTCCCGCGCCGGGCCCAGGAGCGAACGGCCTTCGCCGGGCCACCCCGCTACCGGCGGGCAGCAGACGGACGGGGCCCTGACCGCCGAGCCCCGGGCAACCGGGACCCGGGAGGGGCCCCAGGCGGAAGACTCCCGCGCCGGCAGCACCCTGGCGGACGGCTCCCAGGGCAGACCCCCGGCGGACGGGACACCGGCCGACGGGCCCCGGACGGACCGGCCCCGGGGCGACGGTCCCCCGGGGGGCGGGGCTCGTACCGACGAGCGCCGGGCGGGCGACAACCGGGACGGGTCCGGAACCGACCGTCCCCGGACCGACGGACACCAGGAGACGCCCCGGGCGGAAGGCCCCCGTATCAACGAGCCCCCGACGGACGGGACTTCGACGGACGGTTCACAGGCGAGGCGACCCCGGGCCGACGAAACCCCGGTGGACGACTCCCGCGCCGGGCCCGGGAGCAAGCGGCCCCCGCCGGACCACCCCGGTACCGATGGGCAGCAGACGGACGGGGCCCTGACCGCCGAGCCCCGGGCAACCGGGACCTCGGAGAGACCGCAGGCGGAAGACTCCCGCACCAGCAGCACCCTGGCGGACGGCTCCCAGGACGGGGCCCCGGCGGACGGAACCCGGGCAGGCCACTCCCCTACCAACGGGACCCCTTCGGACGATCCCGGGCACAGGCCCCCGGGGGACCGGGCTCGCACCAACGAGCGCCGGGCGGGCGACAACCGGGACGGGCCCGGGAACGACCCGCCCCGGGCCGACGGGATCCGGACGGACCGCCCCCGCGCGGACGAGCCCCGCACCGATGCGCCCCAGGCAAAGCACCCCCGTACCGGCGGACAGCAGACGGGATACCCGGCGGGCCGCTCCCCCGCCGTCAGGCACACCCGCGGCGAAGGGAGTGCTCCGTGAGGGACAAGACCATGACCGCCGACGAGGTCGCCGGGCGGCTGCGCAGTGGCATGACGGTCGGGATCGGCGGCTGGGGTGCCCGGCGCAAACCCATGGCGCTGGTCCGGGCGCTGCTGCGGTCGCCCGTCACCGATCTCACCGTGATCTCCTGCGGCGGCCCCGACGTCGGCCTCCTCGCCGCCGCCGGCCGGATCCGCCGGCTGGTCACCCCCTTCGTCACCCTGGACTCCGTACTGCTGGAACCGCACTACCGGGCGGCCCGCGAGGGCGGCACCCTCGCGCTCACCGAGATCGACGAGGCGATGTTCCTGTGGGGGCTCACCGCCGCCGCCAACCGGCTGCCCTTCCTGCCGGTACGGACCGGCATCGGCTCCGACGTCATGCGGATCAACCCGGAGCTGCGCACGGTGACCTCGCCCTACGAGGACGGCGAGGTCTTCGTCGCCGCGCCCGCGCTGCGGATGGACGCGGCGCTGGTGCACCTCAACCGCGCCGACCGCCGGGGCAACGCCCAGTACCTGGGCCCCGATCCGTACTTCGACGACCTGTTCTGCGAGGCGGCGGACGACGCCTACGTCTCCTGCGAGCGGCTGGTGGAGGACTTCGCCGCCGCGGTACCGCAGACGCTGCTGGTCAGCCGGCACTCCGTCACCGGCGTGGCGGAGATTCCCGGCGGCGCCCACTTCACCTCCTGCGTACCGGACCACGACACCGACGAGAGGTTTCTGCGGATGTACGCGGCCACACCCTGGGAGGAGTTCGCGGGGCGCTTCCTCCAGGGGGACGAGGACGACTACCGGACGGCCGTCAGGGCCTGGCGGCAGGAGGGGCGGCCATGAGCGGGGAACCCGGCGGCGCCGCGGCGCGCACGATCGCCCCGGCGGGGCAGGTGTCCCGCGCCGAGTACTGCGTGGTCGCCTGCGCCGAGGTCTGGCGCGGCGCGGGTGAGGTGCTGGCGAGTCCGATCGGTGCGATCCCCGCCATGGGGGCGCGGCTCGCCCGTGCCACCTTCGCCCCCGAGTTGCTGCTCACGGACGGCGAGGCCAGGCTGCTCGACGCCGGCGGAGGGACGGAGGGCTGGCTTCCGTACCGTCGTCATCTGACGCTGGTCACCGGCGGGCGGCGGCACGTGATGATGGGCGCGAGCCAGCTCGACCGCCACGGCAACCAGAACATCTCCTGCGTCGGCGACTGGGAGCGGCCGACCCGTCAGCTGCTCGGGGTGCGGGGGGCGCCCGTCAACACCCTCAACCACCCGGTGAGCTACTGGATCCCCCGGCACTCGGCGCGGGTCTTCGTCCCCCGCGTCGACCTGGTGTGCGGTGTGGGCTACGACAGCGCGCGGGCGGCGGGCCCCAGCGCCACCCGTTTCCACCGGATCCACCGGGTCGTGTCCGACCTCGGGGTCTTCGACTTCGACACCCCCGGCCACGCGATGCGGACTCTCTCGCTCCACCCGGGGGTGACGGCGGCGCAGGTCCGGGAGGCCACCGGTTTCCCCCTCGACGTCCCGGACGACGTGCCGTGCACCCGCGAGCCCACCGCCGGGGAGCTGGAGCTGATCAGAGGGGTCATCGATCCGCAGGGGCTCCGGGACCGCGCCCTCGGGGCCCGGCCGTGACCAGGGAGGCAGGGGGCGGGATGGAGACGGCCCTGACCCGGCTCACCGGCGTGCGGCACCCCGTCGTCCAGACCGGGATGGGCTGGGTGGCCGGCCCCCGGCTGGTCGGCGCCACCGCCCGCGCGGGCGGGCTGGGCATCCTCGCCTCGGCGACGATGTCCGTGGACGAGCTGCGGCGGGCGGTGCGCGAGGTCCGCTCCCGTACCGACGCCCCCTTCGGGGTCAATCTCCGCGCGGACGCCGACGACGCCCGCGACCGGGTGCGGGTCCTGACCGAGGAGCGCGTACGGGTCGCGTCGTTCGCGCGGGCGCCGTCCCGGGAGCTGATCGCCGAACTGAAGGACGCGGGCGTGGTGGTGATCCCGACCGTCGGGGCCCGGCGGCACGCGGAGAAGGTCGCCGCATGGGGCGCCGACGCCGTCATCGTGCAGGGCGCCGAGGGCGGCGGTCACACCGGCGAGGTCGCGACGACCGTCCTGCTGCCCCAGGTGGTGGACGCCGTACCGCTCCCCGTGATCGCCGCCGGGGGCTTCCGGGACGGCCGGGGACTGGTCGCGGCCCTCGCGCTGGGCGCCGCCGGCGTCGCCATGGGCACCCGCTTCCTGCTCACGTCGGACTCGACGGTCCCCGACGCCGTGAAGGCGCGATATCTGGCCGCCGGTGTCCGGGATGTGACGGTCACGACGGCCGTGGACGGAGTGCCGCACCGGATGCTCCGTACCCCGCTGGTCCGCTCGCTGGAGGGACAGGGCCCCGCCCGCACCCTGCTCCGGTCGCTGCGGCACGCGGCCGCCTTCCGCCGGCTGTCGGGCCGTTCGTGGCCCGCGCTGCTGCGCGAGGGGCGGGCGCTGCGCCGGGGCGGGGAGCTGAGCTGGGGTCAGGTGCTGCTGGCGGCCAATACGCCGATGCTGCTGCGGGCCGCGATGGTGGAGGGGCGCGCCGACCTCGGGGTGATGGCCTCCGGGCAGGTGGCGGGCGTGATCGAGGATCTGCCGAGCTGTGCCGAGCTGATCGCGTCGATCATGGCGGAGGCGGAGCGGGTGACGGCGGGACTGCCGGGCCGCCGGGCGGACGGAGCGGATGACGCGGGAGCAGGTGGAGCCGGCGCGGAATGACCCCGGCGGGAGGGCACAGCCGGAGGGGCGGCGATCGCCGGGCCCGGTGCGTACGACGTCCGCAGCCAGGCGACCGTGGGATCGCCCCAGCGCGCGTTCCCGGCAACCTTCTGTCCTTGTCGGTCCCCCTTTTGTCCATGAAGGCGGCCTTCTCCTTCGTATTGCCACCGTATTCCCGCCGCTGTGACCGAAGGTGTTTCCCTGATCACTGATTTCGGCACAATGCCAGTCATGACAACTACCGCTGACACCACGGCAGTCACCCCTCGTGAGCTGTGGACGCTGTTCGAGCCGGTCCACGCCGTCACCTACTTCTCGCCCGAGGCCGTGACGGCCTTCGAGGACGCCGGTCTGCGCGGCTTCTGGCGCGGCTACTTCGCCGGGCGGTCCGCTCCGCTGGGCGTGACGGGGCCCCGGCCGGTCGCCGCGGCCTTCTGCTCGTTCGCGCCGTCGATGGTGGCCCAGTCCCTGCCCGCGGTCTGGGACGTCGTCACCCCCGGGCAGACCCTGGAGGTGCGCAGGGCGGGGGCCCGCGCGGCGCTGGCCCGGCTCCTCGGGGACCAGGAGGAGCGGGTGGCGGAGGCCGCCGGGCTGCTCGCGGAGGCGGCGGAGGCGGCCGACCTCACCGGCCGCCCGCTGGCCGCCGCCAACGCGGCCCTGGAAGTCCCGAAGGACCCGCTGGACCTGCTCTGGCACACGGCCACGGTGCTGCGCGAGCACCGGGGGGACGGCCATGTCGCGGCGCAGGTGGCGGCCGATCTCGACGGCTGCGAGATCCTGGCCCTGCGGGTCGGCATCGACCTGCCGCGCAGTGAACTCCAGCCCTACCGGGGGTGGAGCGACGAGGAGTGGGACGCCTCGGTGGAGCGGCTGGCCGAGCGGGGGCTGCTCACCCCGGAGGGGAAGGCGACGGACGCGGGCCGCGCGCTGCTCACGGAGATCGAGGAGGGGACGGACCGGGCGGCGGCCCGGCCCTGGGCGGGGGTGGACACCGGGCGGCTGCACCGGGCGCTGGAGCCGCTGGCGCGGACGGTGGCACGGACCCTCCGCTTCCCCAACCCGATCGGGCTGCCGGAGCGCTCCGGCGTCTGATCCCGCCGACCGGGCCCGGCACCCGGCGTCAGAGACCCAGAGGCGTCAGAGGCGTCAGAGGCGTCAGAGGCGTCAGAGGCGTTCGACGATGGTGACATTGGCCTGGCCGCCGCCCTCGCACATCGTCTGGAGCCCGAACCGGCCGCCCACCCGCTCCAGTTCGTGCACCAGCGTCGTCATCAGCCGGGCGCCCGTCGCCCCCAGCGGATGGCCGAGGGCGATGGCGCCGCCGTTGACGTTCACCCGTTCCGGATCCGTGCCGGTCTCCTTCAGCCAGGCCAGGACCACCGGCGCGAACGCCTCGTTGATCTCGACCAGATCGAGGTCGGCCGGTTTCAGTCCGGTCCTCCGCAGGGCGTGGGCGGTGGCCGGGATCGGGGCGGAGAGCATCCGCAGCGGGTCCTCCCCCCGGACCGACAGATGGTGGATCCGGGCCCGCGGGGTGAGCCCGTGGTCCCGGACCGCCCGTTCGCCCGCGATCAGCAGCGCGGCCGCGCCGTCGGATATCTGCGAGGAGCAGGCCGCCGTGATGGTCCCGCCCGGCAGCACCGGGGGGAGCGCCGCCATCCGTTCCAGGTCGGTGTCCCGGCGCGGCCCTTCGTCGGCGGTGACCTCCCCGTATGGGACCGTCTCCCGCGCGAAGCGCCCGCCGTCCAGGGCGCGGACGGCCCGCCGGTGCGAGGTCAGCGCGAATTCCTCCTGGTCGCGCCGGGTGATGCCCCACTCGGCCGCGATCCGCTCGGCGCCGTGGAACTGGTCCACCGGCGCGTCGCCGTAGCGGGCGCGCCAGCCCGTACTGCCCGCGAAGGGGCCGTCGGTCAGCCCCAGGGGTTCGGTGGCGCCCAGGGCGGCGAAGGCGATGGGGATCTGGGACATGTTCTGCACCCCGCCCGCGACCACCAGGTCCTGGGTGCCGGAGAGCACCGCCTGCGCGGCGAAGTGGACGGCCTGCTGGGACGA
Source organism: Streptomyces yaizuensis (assembly GCF_034961445.1). Taxonomy (NCBI): domain Bacteria; kingdom Bacillati; phylum Actinomycetota; class Actinomycetes; order Kitasatosporales; family Streptomycetaceae; genus Streptomyces; species Streptomyces yaizuensis. The sequence continues at coordinate 12,251 of NZ_BSBI01000015.1, read as the reverse complement.
TCCGCACTGCCGGTCGACGGTGACGCCGGGCACCTCCTCGGGCAGCCCGGCGGCCAGCCACGCCGTCCGCGCGATGTTCCCGGACTGCGGCCCCACGGCGTCCACACAGCCCATGATCACGTCGTCCACGGCGGCCGGGTCGGCGCCGGAGCGTTCCAGGAGCGCGGTGAGCACATGCGCGCCCAGGTCGGCGGGGTGGACGGCGGCGAGCCCGCCCCGCCGTCTGCCCACCGGGGTGCGGACCGCTTCGACGATGTACGCCTCACCCATGAGGCCTCCTCGGGTCGGCCGGACCGGGTCCGTCACCCGTTCCGGGGAAGGGGAGTGCCGGACCCGGGCGGGCGCCCTCAGGCCCGTACGGCGATCCCGTCCAGCACCATCGACAGGTACTGGCGGGCGATCTCCTCCGGGGTGTGGCCGCCGCCGGGCCGGTACCAGGAGGCGGCCACCCACACGGTGTCGCGGACGAACCGGTAGGCGAGCCGGACGTCGAGGTCGGCCCGGAAACACCCGTCGGCCACCCCGCGTTCCAGCGTGCCGAGCCAGGCGCGCTCGAACCGCTCCTGGGAGACGGTGAGATAGCGGAACCGGGGCTGGGCGGCGAGCTGCCGGGATTCCTTCTGGTAGATGGCGACGGCGGCACGGTGCCGGTCGATCTCCCGGAAGGACTCCGTGACCAGCGCCTCGATGGTCTCCCGGGGGCCGAGCCCGGCGGCGAGCACGGTGTCGTACCCCTCCCACAGCTCGTCGAGGAAGGTGGAGAGGATCTCGTCCAGCATCGACTCCTTGGAGTCGAAGTGGTAGTAGAGGCTGCCGGCGAGCATGCCCGCCTCGTCGGCGATCCGGCGGACGGTGGTCGCGTCGTAGCCGTGGGCGGCGAACACCTCGGCGGCGAGGGAGAGCAGTTCACGGCGGCGCCCGGGGGCGGACGCCCGCTGGGGCTGGGTCTTTCGTTGTGGCACGGCACCATTCTCCGCCTGTCGCGGGGGTGCGGATGACCGCCGGACATGTCGGCCTGTTCTACGGGTGCCGGCTGCTGACGGAGACCACTTCGCCCGTGAGGTACGAGGAGTAGTCGCTCGCCAGGAAGACGATGGTGTTGGCCACTTCCCACGGCTCCGCGTACCGGCCGTACGCCTCGCGGGCGGTCAGGTCGGCGAGGAGTTCGGCTGAGGTCACCTTCACCAGGTGGGGGTGCATGGCGAGGCTGGGCGCGACCGCGTTGACCCGTACCCCGTACGCGGCCGCCTCGACGGCCGCGCACCGGGTCAGGGCCATGACCCCGGCCTTGGCGGCGGCGTAGTGGGCCTGGCCGGCCTGGGCGCGCCAGCCGGCGACGGAGGAGTTGTTGACGACCACCCCGCCCCGGCCGCTCTCCCTGAAGGCGCGCAGGGCGGCGCGGACGCAGCGGAAGGTGCCGGTGAGGGTGGTGTCGAGGATCCGGTGCCACTGCTCGTCCGCCATCTCGACCAGCGTCGCGGTGCCGCCGAGGCCGGCGTTGTTGACGACGATGTCGAGCCCGCCGTGTTCGGCCGCCGCCCGGGCGAAGAAGGCCCGTACCTGCTCCTCGTCGGTGACGTCGCAGGGCTGGGAGCGGACCCGGTCGGCGCCGAACTCGGCGGCCAGCGCCCGGCCGGTGGCGCTCAGGCGGCGCTCGTGGACGTCGCCGACGAGGACCCGGGCGCCCTCCTGGAGGAATCTGCGGGCGGTCGCGCCGCCGATGCCCGATCCGGCGGCGGCGGTGATCGCGGCGGTCCGTCCGATGAGCAGTCCGTGTCCCGGTACGGGCCGGGCCGCCGTGCGGTCGTACGGATCCGCGCCGCTTCCCGTGCCTGCGCCGCTCACGCCCCCGGCCCCGTCCCCGCCCGTCGTGGCCCTGTCGTCCGTCACGGCCCCACGCTAACCTACCAAACACTTGTTAGGGAAGGATGGGCGTACCCATGGATCTGGACCTCTCCCCCGGCGACCTGGCCTTCCGGGACGCGGCCCGGGAGTGGCTGGCCCGGCATGTGCCCTCCGAGCCGCTGCCGTCACTGGAGACCCGGGAGGGGTTCGCGGCCCACCGGGCCTGGGAGGCGGAGCTGGCGGCGGACCGCTGGTCGGCCGTGTCCTGGCCCGGGGAGTACGGGGGACGGGGCGCCGGGCTCGTCCGCCGGCTGCTCTTCGAGGAGGAGTACTGGGCGGCGCGCGCCCCCGGCCGGGTTTCGCAGAACGGGATCACCCTGCTCGCGCCCACCCTCTTCGAGCACGGGACGGCGGAGCAACGGGCCCGGGTGCTGCCGCCGATGGCGCGCGGCGAGGTCGTCTGGGCGCAGGCGTGGTCGGAGCCGGAGGCCGGTTCGGACCTCGCCGCGCTGCGCTCGCGGGCGGTGCGCGCGCCGGGCGGCTGGCTGCTCAGCGGGGTGAAGACCTGGTCGTCGCGGGCCGCCTTCGCCGACCGCGCGTTCGGGATCTTCCGTACGGACCCGGCGGCGCCGAAGCCGCACCAGGGGCTGACGTATCTGATGTTCGACCTGGCCGCGCCGGGGGTGACGGTCCGGCCGATCGGGCGGCTCGACGGGCGGCCCGCGTTCGCCGAACTCTCCCTGGACCGGGTCTTCGTACCGGACGCGGACGTGATCGGGGAGCCGGGCCGGGGGTGGCGGATCGCGATGTCCACCACGGGGCACGAGCGGGGGCTGATGCTCCGCGCCCCGGGGCGGTACCGGGCGGCGGCGCGGCGGCTGGTGGCGGCGTGGCGGGCGGCCGGCTCGCCCGCCGGGGTACGGGACCGGGTCGCGGACGCGGTCGCCGGGGCGCGGGCGTACGAGCTGTTCGCGTGGGCGGAGGCGGCCCGGGTGGCGGAGGGCGGGGCTCCGGCCGGCCGGTCCAGTCTGAACAAGGTCTTCTGGTCGGAGTACGACATCGCCCTCCACGAGACGGCGCTCGATCTGCTGGGCGAGGGGGCCGAGTTCGCCGACACGGCGTGGGCGGAGGGGTACGTCTTCGCGCTGGCGGGTCCGATCTACGCCGGGACCAACGAGATCCAGCGGGACATCGTCGCCGAGCGGCTGCTCGGCCTGGAGAGGGACCGCCGCTGATGCGTTTTCTGCCGACGGAGGAACAGACGGCGTTCGGGCGGACGCTGGCGGAGCTGCTGACGGCGGCGCGGGTACCGGCCGTGGCGCGCGCCTGGGCGGCCGGGGACCCGGCGCCGGGCCGTGCGCTGCTGGAACGGCTGGCGGCCACGGGGCTCTTCGCGCTCGCGGTACCGGAGGAGCACGGCGGGGCGGGTGTGCTGCCGGTGGAGCTGGTGACGGCGTTCGTGGAGCTGGGGCGGTACGCGGTGCCGGGGCCGGTGGTGGAGACGGCGGCGGCGGGCACCCTGCTCACCGGCGCCGCCACCGGCACCGGTACGGCCGTCGGGGAGGCGGTCGGGCGGCTGGTGGCGGGGGTGTCGTCCGGTGCGCCGGTCACGCTGGTGCTGCCGGGCGGGAGCGGGTACGCGCTGGATCCGGACGTGTCCGAAACGGTACTGGTGGTGGAGGAGGCGGGCCCGGGCTCCGGGGTGCTGCGGGCGGCCCCCGGGCACGGTCCGCTGCGGATCTCCGCCGATCCGGTACGGCGGCGGGCGCGGCCTGCCGCCGGGGGCGCGCTCCTCGCCTCGGGGCCGGGGGTGGTGCGGGCGGCGGCCCGCGCCGGGGAGCTGGCCCGGCTGCTGACCGCCGCGCAGTCGCTCGGGGTGGGTCTCGCGCTGCTGGAGCGGACGGTGGCGTATGTGCGTCAGCGCCGCCAGTTCGGCCGGCCCGTCGGCTCGTTCCAGGCGGTACGGCACCGGCTCGCGGATGTCCTGATCGGGCTGGAGTTCGCCCGTCCGCTGGTGTTCGGGGCGGCCGTCACGGGGGCGCGGGGCGACATCGCGGCGGCGAAGACGGCGGCGGGCGAGGCCGCGTACGCCGCCGCGCGGGCGGCCCTCCAGGCGCACGGCGCGATCGGGTACACGGAGGAGCTGGATCTCGCGCTGTGGCTGCGCAAGGCGCGGCCGTTGCGGGACGCGTGGGGGACGCCGTCGGTGTGCCGGGGGGTGGTGCTCGACGCGTACGCGGCCGACCGGGCCGAAGCGCCCGGCTCGGCGGGGTGACCGGCCGGCCCCCGTACGACCCGGGCCGGCCGGTGTCCCGGGCGCGGCCGGCCAGGGCCTCAGGCGCGGCTCCGGGTCACCACCGGCTCCCCCGGCTGCCACCGGCCGACGATCAGCCGGTCGCCCTCGACCCGGGTGCGGACCACGTCGGTCAGCTCCACCCGGAAGAGGTGGAAGGGCAGCGGGTGGGCGACGGCGGCCGCGTACGCCTCCAGCACCGCCGGATCGGTCACCTCCACCGCCCGGCCGGAGATCTTGACATCGCCGCTCTCCGGGAGGCCGTCCGCCAGGGACTCGTCGTCCCCGGGGTTGGCGTGGACGGCGAGACGGGGATCCCGGAGCAGGTCACGGGCCTTGAGGGAGCCGGGCATCATCCCGAGCCACAGCTCTCCGTCGCGGAAGTCCACTTCCAGACCGCTCACCCTCGGCGAGCCGTCCTTGCGGAGGGTGGCGAGCACATGGTGGCGGTGGCGGGCGAACCGGTCACGGACGGCGGTCGCGAGCGCGGGCTCGGCGCGCGCGAAGGCGGCCCAGGAGCGGGCGGGGGTCCCGGTGGTCACGGATACGGAGGCGGGGGCGGGGTTCGTGCTCATGGGTCCATCCCACCGCGAAAAGCAGCCACCTTCTGTCGGAATTTCCGGCGGCCTTCCGCACGGGCCTTCATACGTTGCGGTCCCGCCGGGTGGTGGCGGCCGGCCCGGTTCCCCTCCCCGTGAGTACGTGCTGTGCTGGAGGGAGCGGCGGGGCGAGGCCGCCACCGGCTGCTGCGGCCGGGCCCCGCGGCGGGAGTGGCCCCGGTGGACGGCACGGGCGGCACGGGCGGCACCCCGAAGGCGCCGGCCCGGCGGGCCGGCGTGTGACCCCGTACCCGTATCGACAGGAACAGCACGGGACAGCGGTACGGCGCCTGCCCGGGTCCGGTCGGGGACGCAGCAGGCGCCGTACCCAGTTCCGTACGCCGTTGTACGGGACGTCTGGGCGCGCGCGGCGGGCCGGGGGTCCGGCCGGCCGCGCGACGCGGTCAAGCGGTCAAGCGGTCAGTACGCTGTCGGTCAGACAGTCAGACTGTCAGACTGTCAGTGCACGGTCGGTCGGGCGGATCGGGGCCGGCAGATCGCTGGCTCCGGTGAGGAAGCGGTCCACCGCGCGGGCGGCCGAGCGGCCCTCGGCGATGGCCCAGACGATCAGGGACTGGCCCCGGCCGGCGTCACCGGCGACGTACACGCCGTCGACGTTGGTGGCGTAGTCGTCGTCGCGGGCGACGTTCCCGCGCGCGTCCAGCTCCAGGCCGAACTGCTCGACCAGGCCGTTGGAGCGGTCCGTGCCGGTGAAGCCCATGGCGAGGGTGACCAGCTGGGCCGGGATCCGGCGCTCGGTGCCCGGCTTCTGCTCCAGCTTGCCGTCCTTGAACTCGACCTCGACCAGGTGCAGGGCCTGGACGTTGCCGTCCTCGTCGCCCTCGAAGCGGGTGGTGGAGACGGAGTAGACCCGCTCGCCGCCCTCCTCGTGCGCGGAGGTCACCTTGTAGAGCATGGGGAAGGTGGGCCAGGGCTGGTTCGCGTTCCGCTCCTCGCCCGGCCGGGGCATGATCTCCAGCTGGGTGACGGAGACGGCGCCCTGCCGGTGGGCCGTGCCCACGCAGTCGGCTCCGGTGTCGCCGCCGCCGATGACGACGACGTGCTTGCCCTCGGCGGTGAGCGGCGGGGCGATGAAGTCGCCCTCCTGGACCTTGTTGGCGAGCGGCAGGTACTCCATGGCGAAGTGGATGCCGTTCAGCTCCCGGCCCGGGACCGGCAGATCGCGGGAGACGGTGGCACCGGCGGCGATGACGACCGCGTCGTACCGGCGGCGCAGCTGGGCCGCGTCGATGTCCCGGCCGATCTCCACCTCCGTACGGAACTTGGTGCCCTCCGCGCGCATCTGCTCGATGCGGCGGTTGATGTGCACCTTCTCCATCTTGAACTCGGGGATGCCGTAGCGCAGCAGTCCGCCGATGCGGTCGGCGCGCTCGTAGACGGCGACCGTGTGGCCGGCGCGGGTGAGCTGCTGGGCGGCGGCGAGCCCGGCCGGGCCCGAGCCGATGACGGCGACGGTCTTGCCGGACAGGCGGTCCGGGGGCTGCGGGGTGACGTCCCCGGCCTCCCACGCCTGGTCGATGATGGAGACCTCGACGTTCTTGATGGTGACGGCGGGCTGGTTGATGCCGAGCACGCACGCCGACTCGCAGGGCGCGGGGCAGAGCCGCCCGGTGAACTCCGGGAAGTTGTTGGTGGCGTGCAGCCGCTCGGAGGCGGCGGACCAGTCCTCGCGGTAGGCGTAGTCGTTCCACTCGGGGATGAGGTTCCCCAGCGGACAGCCGTTGTGGCAGAACGGGATGCCGCAGTCCATGCAGCGGCCGGCCTGCTTGCTGATGATCGGCAGCAGGGAGCCGGGGACGTAGACCTCGTTCCAGTCCTTGACGCGCTCGCCGCACGGGCGGGTCTTGGCGACCTCGCGCCCGGTGGTCAGGAAGCCCTTGGGGTCAGCCATTGATCGCCGCCTCCATCATCTTCTCGGTGGTCTCCTGCTCGGAGAGACCGGCCAGCTCAGCGGCGTCCTTGGCGGCGAGCACTGCCTTGTAGGTGGTCGGGATGATCTTGCTGAAGCGCTCGGCGGCGGCGGGCCAGTCGGCGAGCAGCTTCTCCGCGACGGTGGAGCCCGTCTCCTCGTGGTGGCGGCGCACGACGTCGTGCAGCCACTGCCGGTCGGTGTCGGTCAGGGACTCGACGGCGGCCAGGTTGCCGGAGTTGACGTTGTCCCGGTCGAGGTCGACGACGTAGGCGACACCGCCGGACATGCCGGCCGCGAAGTTCCGTCCGGTCTCGCCGAGGACGACGGCGTGGCCGCCGGTCATGTACTCGCAGCCGTGGTCGCCCACGCCTTCCGAGACCACGGTGGCGCCGGAGTTGCGGACGCAGAACCGCTCGCCGGTGCGGCCGCGCAGGAAGATCTCGCCGCCGGTGGCGCCGTACGCGATGGTGTTGCCCGCGATGGTGGAGTACTCGGCGAGGTGGTCGGCCGCGCGGTCCGGGCGGACGATCACCCGGCCGCCGGAGAGGCCCTTGCCGACGTAGTCGTTGGCGTCGCCCTCCAGCCGGAGGGTGACTCCGCGCGGCACGAAGGCGCCGAAGGACTGGCCGGCCGAGCCGGTGAAGGTGATGTCGACGGTGTCGTCGGGCAGTCCGGCGCCGCCGAACTTCCGGGTCACCTCGTAGCCGAGCATGGTGCCGACCGTGCGGTTGATGTTGCGGATCGGGACCTGGGCGCGGACCGGCCGGGCGCTCTCGGCCGACTCGGCGGCGAGCGCGTCGGCGGCCAGCTCGATCAGCTCGTTGTCGAGCGCCTTGGCCAGGCCGTGGTCCTGCTCGATCAGGGCGTGGCGGACCGCGCCCCGGGGCAGCTCGGGCACATGGAAGAGGGGGGCGAGGTCCAGGCCCTGGGCCTTGTAGTGGCGCTCGGCCCGCTCGGTGTCGAGCAGCTCCGCGTGGCCGACGGCCTCCTCCAGCGTGCGGAAGCCCAGCTCGGCGAGGAGTTCGCGGACCTCCTCGGCGATGAACTCGAAGAAGTTGACGACGTACTCGGCCTTGCCGGAGAAGCGGTCGCGCAGCACCGGGTTCTGGGTGGCGATGCCGACCGGGCAGGTGTCGAGGTGGCAGACGCGCATCATGACGCAGCCGGAGACGACGAGCGGCGCGGTGGCGAAGCCGAACTCCTCGGCGCCCAGCAGGGCGGCGATCACGACATCGCGGCCGGTCTTGAGCTGGCCGTCGGTCTGGACGACGATCCGGTCCCGCAGCCCGTTGAGGAGCAGGGTCTGCTGGGTCTCGGCGAGGCCCAGCTCCCAGGGGCCGCCCGCGTGCTTCAGCGAGGTGAGCGGGGAGGCGCCGGTGCCGCCGTCGTGGCCGGAGATCAGGACCACGTCGGCGTGGGCCTTGGAGACGCCCGCGGCGACCGTGCCGACGCCGACCTCGGAGACCAGCTTGACGTGGATCCGGGCCTTCGGGTTGGCGTTCTTCAGATCGTGGATCAGCTGGGCGAGATCCTCGATGGAGTAGATGTCGTGGTGCGGCGGCGGGGAGATCAGGCCCACGCCGGGGGTGGAGTGCCGGGTCTTCGCCACCCAGGGGTAGACCTTGTGGCCGGGCAGCTGGCCGCCCTCGCCGGGCTTGGCGCCCTGCGCCATCTTGATCTGGATGTCGTCGGCGTTGACCAGGTACTCGCTGGTGACACCGAAGCGGCCGGACGCGACCTGCTTGATGCTGGAGCGGCGCTCCGGGTCGTACAGGCGCTCCGGGTCCTCGCCGCCCTCGCCGGTGTTGGACTTGCCGCCCAGCCGGTTCATGGCGATGGCCAGCGTCTCGTGGGCCTCGCGGGAGATCGAGCCGTACGACATGGCGCCGGTGGAGAACCGCTTGACGATCTCGGAGGCGGGCTCGACCTCGTCCAGCGGGATCGCGTCCCGCTCGGAGCGGAAGCCGAAGAGGCCACGGAGCGTCATCAGCCGCTCGGACTGCTCGTTCACCCGGTCCGTGTACTGCTTGAAGACGTCGTAGCGGCGGCTGCGGGTGGAGTGCTGGAGGCGGAAGACCGTCTCCGGGTCAAAGAGGTGGGGCTCGCCCTCGCGGCGCCACTGGTACTCGCCGCCGATGTCCAGCGCGCGGTGCGCCGGGGCGATCCCGGAGACCGGGTACGCCTTGGCGTGGCGGGCCGCGACCTCGCCGGCGACGATCGCGAGGTCCGCGCCGCCGATCTTGCTGGTGGTGCCGTTGAAGTACTTCTCCACGAAGCCCTCGGCCAGGCCGATGGCCTCGAAGACCTGCGCGCCGCGGTAGGAGGCGACGGTGGAGATGCCCATCTTGGACATGACCTTCAGGACGCCCTTGCCGAGGGCGTAGATCAGGTTCCGCAGGGCCTGCTCGGACTCGATGTCCTGGATGAACGTTCCGGCGCGGACCAGGTCCTCGACGGACTCCATCGCCAGGTACGGGTTGACGGCGGCCGCGCCGTAGCCGATCAGCAGCGCGACATGGTGGACCTCGCGGACGTCGCCCGCCTCGACCAGCAGCCCCACCTGGGTGCGCTGCTTGGTGCGGATGAGGTGGTGGTGGACGGCCGAGGTGAGGAGCAGGGAGGGGATCGGGGCGTGCTCGGCGTCCGAGTGGCGGTCGGAGAGCACGATCAGCCGGGCGCCGTCCTCGATGGCCGCGTCGGCCTCGGCGCAGATGGCGTCGATCCGGTCGGCGAGGGCGTCGCCGCCGCCGCTGACCCGGTAGAGGCCGGAGAGCGTGACCGCCTTCATCCCGGGCATGTCGCCGTCGGCGTTGATGTGGATGAGCTTGGCCAGCTCATCGTTGTCGATCACCGGGAAGGGGAGGGTCACACTGCGGCAGGAGGCCGCGGTGGGCTCCAGGAGGTTGCCCTGCGGGCCCAGCGACGAGCGCAGGGAGGTGACGAGCTCCTCCCGGATCGCGTCCAGCGGAGGGTTGGTGACCTGCGCGAACAGCTGGGTGAAGTAGTCGAAGAGCAGCCGGGGGCGCTCGGAGATCGCCGCGATCGGGGAGTCGGTTCCCATGGAGCCGAGGGGCTCGCCGCCGGTCCTCGCCATCGGCGCGAGGATGACACGCAGCTCCTCCTCCGTGTAACCGAAGGTCTGCTGGCGGCGGGTGACCGAGGCGTGGGTGTGCACGATGTGCTCCCGCTCGGGCAGGTCCTCCAGCTGGATCGTCCCGGCTTCCAGCCACTCCTGGTAGGGGTGCTCGGCGGCCAGCCCGGCCTTGATCTCGTCGTCCTCGATGATCCGGTGCTCGGCGGTGTCGACGAGGAACATCCGGCCCGGCTGGAGCCGGCCCTTGCGGACCACCTTGGCGGGGTCGATGTCGAGCACGCCGACCTCGGACGAGAGGACGACCAGGCCGTCGTCGGTGACCCAGTAGCGACCCGGACGCAGACCGTTGCGGTCCAGGACCGCGCCGACCTGGACACCGTCGGTGAAGGTGACGCAGGCGGGGCCGTCCCAGGGCTCCATCATCGTGGAGTGGTACTGGTAGAAGGCCCGCCGGGCCGGGTCCATCGAGTCGTGGTTCTCCCACGCCTCGGGGACCATCATCAGCACCGAGTGCGGCAGCGAACGGCCACCGAGGTGCAGCAGCTCCAGGACCTCGTCGAAGGAGGCGGAGTCGGAGGCGTCGGGGGTGCAGACGGGGAAGATCCGGTCCAGCTCGCCGGCTCCGAAGGCGTCGGTGAGCAGCTGCGACTCCCGGGCCCGCATCCAGTTGCGGTTGCCCTTGACGGTGTTGATCTCACCGTTGTGGGCGACGAAGCGGTACGGGTGGGCCAGCGGCCAGCTCGGGAACGTGTTCGTCGAGAACCGCGAGTGGACCAGGGCGACGGCGGTGGCGAACCGGCGGTCGGAGAGGTCCGGGAAGAAGGGCTCCAGCTGGCCGGTGGTCAGCATGCCCTTGTACACGACGGTACGGGCGGAGAGCGACGGGAAGTAGACGCCGGCCTCGCGCTCGGCGCGCTTGCGCAGGACGAAGGCCTTGCGGTCGAGGTCGATACCGGTGGCGGGCGTCCCGTCCGTGCGGCCGTCGGCGCTTCCGTCCGCGCCTCCGTCCGTGCTCCCGTCCGTGCTTGCGTCGGCCACGAAGAGCTGGCGGAAAACCGGCATGGTGGCGCGGGCGCCGTTGCCGAGCAGATCGGGCGTGACCGGGACCTCGCGCCAGCCGATGACCCGCAGGCCCTCGCCCTCCGCGATCGTCTCGATCCGTGAGACGGCGTCGTCCGTGCCCTCCTCCGGGAGGAACGCGATACCGACCGCGTAGGCGCCCGCCCCGGGCAGCTCCAGACCGCTGACCGCGCGCAGGAACGCGTCCGGGACCTGGAGCAGGATTCCCGCCCCGTCACCCGAGTCGGGCTCGGAGCCGGTGGCACCCCGGTGCTCCAGGTTGCGCAGCACGGTCAGCGCCTGTTCCACCAGCTCATGGCTGGCAACACCGGTCAGGGTGGCCACGAACCCGACGCCGCAGGCATCGTGTTCGTTGCGGGGGTCGTACATCCCCTGGGGGGCGGGGCGACCGTCCATGGGCGACCAGGCGTCGGCACGCATCGGCTCTCCCGTCGTCGTCGTGGCATGGTGATTGCCGAGGGACGACGTTGGCCCTCCGCGGAAATTTCGTGCAGATTACATGATGGGGACAATCTCGGGAAGCGGATTAGTCATTCCAGTATGCGGACACCTTGGGTGACAGTGCGTGGCGGCCGTCGAACAGAATGGGATCCACAGGATCTTCGCAGAGCGGGCTTCATTGCCCGCGGCGCCTTCGGCTCATGCCCCGTGCTCGCGCCCTCGAAACCGGCGACTTACGGCTACCTTTGCGCCCCTCTGCATAGTCTCTCACCTCCGGGCGCGTTATGGGGCCCCGATCCGGGTGCGCCCCCTGCACCTCCCGCGCGCGGAGCCCTCGCCCGGGCGGGGGCGGCCTCGCGCTGCGGGGCCCGCGTCGATGCGGGCGGGGTGCGATCGTCCGGGGTCCGGGGCCGCGTGGCCCGCACCTGCGCGAGGGTGGCCTCGCGCTGCCCGACCCGCGTCGGTACGGATTCCTTGCGCTCGTCCGGGGTCCCGGTGGCCCGCCCGCGTCGGTACGGGGTCCCGCACCCTTCTTCCCCCCCGCCGGGGGTATGGTCCGGCCTCGCGTGGTCCGTGGGCGGGGGTGCAGGGTCGCCCCCGCAGGGGATCGGCGGAGCCCGCCCCGCACACAACCTCGTGAGTACGCTCGCCGACCCCGAGGAGGTGAGCCCGGAGGCCCCGCCAACCCGCACCACCACCCGGGGCCGGGTCGACCCGCACAAAATCTAGCCCCGCCGGCGTTTGAGGCGCGGAGGTTCGGGGGCTGGCCCCCGACGAGGGGCCGCACATGCCATGTGCCCGGGAACCTGTCCGCCCCTGCGGCAACCCGGAAAACTCAGCCTCGCCGACGACGACCCGAGCACATCCAGCCGGTCCGGCGCTTGAGGACGGACCAGGACCCTGCCCCGCCGCACAGGCGAAACACCCCGCAGTGTGCGGGCCCTCGTCGGGGACCAGTCCCCGAAC